>JBGSPO010000121.1:0-6231 GCA_041738575.1 Candidatus Aminicenantia bacterium | reverse complement strand
GGTCACCTGGGCGGCGGCGCAGGCCAGAGGCAGGGCCAGGAGGAGCAGGACAGCGCGCAGTCGCATCATCTGGCGAATTTTTTCCTGCGCTTCAGGAACAGGTCAAATAGGGGCTTCTCGTAATCCCGGTCGGTGCGCACGGCCAGGGAATCGATGCCGTGCTGGCGCAGGAGTTCCTGCAGCCGCCGCCTTTTTTCCAGTCGCCGTTTCAGGAAATCGCGACGCAGGGCCGGGCGGCCGAAGTCGGCGCTGAAGCCGGCTTGGTTCTCCAGGTCCCTGAGAAAAAAGAAGCCGCGGCTGGGAGGCGCCTCCTCGATGCGATCGGCAATGTCGATGACGATCAGGTCGTGCTTGCGGCTGGCGATCTTCAGCGCCGTGTCGAATCCCTCGTCCAGGAAGTCGGAGATGAGGAAGACGACGGCTTTCTTCTTGATCAGCGACGTGAGGTAGGCCAGGGCGCCGCTGATCGATGTTCTTCGCCCCAGAGGCTGGAACTCGATGATGTCGCGGATCAGCCGCAGCAGGTGGGTGCGGCCTTTCTGGGGCGGGGTATACTGCTCGATGTGGTCGCTGAAGAGCAGCAGCCCCACCTTGTCGTTGTTGAGCAAGGCCGTGAAGGCGATCAGGGCGGACAGCTCGGCGGCGATCTCCTTCTTGCTCTTGAGAGCCGAGGCAAAGCGCAGCGAGGCCGAGAGGTCGAGGGCCAGGATGATGGTCAGCTCCCGCTCCTCGACGAACTGCTTGACGTAGAGGCGGCCCAGGCGCGACGAGACGTTCCAGTCGATGAAGCGCGAATCGTCGCCGGCCTGGTATTCGCGGACCTGGGAGAACTCCATGCCCCGGCCTTTGAAGGCTGAGTGGTATTCGCCGGCAAAGATGTCGCGGGCCGCCTTGCGCGAAATGATCTCGATGCGCTTTATCTTGCGGAGTATCTCTTCGGCGATCATGCTTTACCCGCAGGGGACGCCGCGGCCTTCACATGGATTCGATGGTGATGCGGCCGCTGTAACTGATCCTGAAATTGGTGGGATAGCCCAGTTTCATGTTCCAGACCTTGGGCAGGTGCTCCGCAAGCTGCACGAACGAACTTTTCACTTCCAGGGGGATCTTGGCGATCAGCTCGAGGCCTTCGACGTTGCTGTAGTTGAGCTTGATGTTCTTGTCGCGGCAATAGAACTCCAGGCTGTAGTTGCCGGCCGACGTATTCTGGATGTAGATCATGGAGACATCGAACACTTTTTCGTCCATTGCCTTTCCTCCAGGTTCGGGATCGTGCGCTAGGCCAATGCCTATTGTAGCAAAAAACAGCGCTTGCGGGCAACAGGCCGCAGGTGCCGCCGCGGGGACCAAGGGCCAAGGAAGCCCCGTCAGGAGGGTTTGCGCGCTCCCAGCTCCCGGTTGATCATCCACAGGCCCTGCGGGCTGTCCTTGACCTGGGTCAGCTCATGCACGATCTGGGCGGCGCTGGCTTCCTCCTCCACCTGCTCCTTGATGAACCACTGCAGCATGATCTGCATGGGGTAGCAACTCTCGGCCATGGCCAGGCGGTAGAGATCATTGATGCAGCCGCTGATGTGCCGCTCGTGCCGCTGCACGGCCGTGAAGGCGGCCAGTGGGGATTGCCATTTTTTTTCCGGCTCCTGGATGGTCTGCAGCGAGATCCGTCCTTCCATCTCTTCAAGGAAATGAAAAAATTTCATGGCGTGGGACATCTCTTCCTGGGCCTGGACCTTCATCCAGGAGGCGAAGCCGCCCAGGTTCAGTGAATGAAAATATGCCGACATGGACAAGTATAGGTAGGCGGAAAACATCTCCTCGTTGATCTGCTTGTTCAAGGCCGTTTCCAATTTTTTGTTGATCATGTCAACCTCCATTGCCGCAAATATACCATGAATGGCAACTTTTAACCATTTTCCCGCGGCCGCGGCTTGGCCTCAGGAATTCCCTGATAGCGTGGGTCTATTGCATTTTGGCCGCTGATTGGGTATATATGCAGCAGGAAAAAGCAAGGAGAGACTGGAAAGAAATGGCGGAAGGGTATATCATCAAGTGCTGGCACTGCATGACCGAATTCGACGCGGCGACGGCCGCCGACTGCGGCCATTCATCCCCGACCAAGATCTGCCCGTTCTGCCTCAAGTGCTTTTGCAATGCTTCCGAGGACTATAAGAAAAAGTACGTGAAAAACTGTCCCCAGGAGCTGCTGGCCGAAAGCGTTTCGCCCCGCGATGCCCTGTACCTGAAGATCGGCGAGATCCTGGTCAAGGCCGGCAAGATATCCGGGGAGCAGCTGGGCAAGGCCCTGGACAAGCAGCGCATCCTGAACAAGAAGCTGGGGGAAGTGCTGATCATGATGTCGTTGATCACCCCGGACGAGCTGCAGCTCTACCTGCTCAACCAGAAGAACATCGAACAGATCGACCTGAAGAATTTTTCCCTGGATGCCGGGCTGGTCGGCCAGGTCGGCAAGGATTTCTGCCTGGGCCAGAAGATCATCCCCATTGAGATCCAGGAGGTCGCCGGCGGCCGCGTGCTGCGCTTCGCTTTCTATTCGGTGAACGAGCTCCCGAAGCTGAAGAAGCACGGCGAGCTCCAGCAGTTCAAGCTCATCCCCTATCTGGCCCAGAAGGAGGAGATCGAAAGTTTGCTGAAGGTCCTGGAAAACAGCGACAGGGAGATCAAGATCTACACGTCGACGGACAGCGCCAAGCATGTGCGCGCGCTGAACGCCCTGGTCAAGTCGGCCGTTCAGGCCCGGGTCGCCGACATCCTGTTCGAGTTCAAGGAAGGCCAGCTGGAGATCTTTTTCCGCAGCGGCGAGCAGCTCGCGCGCGTCAACCAGCCCGTCGATGATCCCCGGGAGTTCTTCAACAAGATCAAGGAGATCTGCGGCTTCCGCGGTGACGACAAGCAGCCGGCCCGGGAATCCTGGCTGAACCTGAGCAAGAGCTTCAGCCACCTGAAGGCCAAGGTGCTGTACTATGCCGGCGGCTCCCAGGAGAACATCCGCTTCCGCTTCCTCAACCTCCGGGATTATGCCAAGCGGGTCGCCGACCTCAGCCTGGAGCGGGACGAGGCGGACCGCATCCAGTCCGTGCTGCAGAAGCCGAACGGCCTGTTCATCGTGGCCGGCCCGGCCCATAACCGCATGCCGGAGACCCTGTATGCCCTGATGAACACCCTGTCCGGCGAGCGCAGCGAGCGCATCGCCACCGTCGAAACCACCGTGGTGCTGCGCAACGAGCGCTTCTTTCAGATCGAAAACCAGGGCGGCGACGTCAGCGATGCCGTCTACAAGAACCTTTTGTTCTACAAGCCCGATTCCATGTTCCTGTTCGATTATTTCCAGAAGAACTACAATCGCCAGTTCCTGAACTTCGTCGAGATGGGCAAGCTGTTCATCGAGCTGCAGGGCTTCTCTTACGAAGAGATCTTCGAGAGGCTGCAGGTTGAATATGACGTGCCGCCATCGTTCCTGATCGAGAACCTGCGGCTGGTGCTGTTCCAGAGACAGGTGAAGATCCTGTGCGCCGCCTGCAAGAAATCCAACCCGCGCCCGGCGCGCGAGCTTTTCAAGAAAATGAAGCTGAGCGGCGACTACCGGGTGTTCCAGGAGGCGGGCTGCCCCGAATGCCAATCCAGCGGCTATGGCGGCGATGAGATCGTCTACGAGGCCTTTACGCTCGACAACGTGGAGCGCTCGTCATTCCATAAGAGCCAGCTGGCCGTGCTCGACCACAAGATCTCCGAGGCCGGCAACCTGACCATCGCCCAGAAAGTCCTCAACCGGGTGCTGAAGGGCGAAGTGTCGCACAAGGAAAGCGGCCGCTTTTTCTGATCCGGCCCCCTCAGCGAGGCTTACTGTGCCTTGAAGTTTCGGCTGCAATCCAGGCAGACATAGGGACGCGGCCGGCTCCCGGCCCGGCGGTCCGTTTCCCGCCGCCGGCGCCAGAACAGGAGCAGGGTCATCAGCAGCAGGATGGCGGCCGGCAGGCTGGCGCGGCTCAGCAGGAAAAAAAGCAGGATCGCCAGCAGGGAAAGAAAAAAAAATAACGTTCCCAGGACGACCTCGGCGACCGACTGGCCGTCACTGCCCGGGTCGCTGTCCTCGAACGGCAGGGTGGCGCTGGAACCGCAGAAAGGGCAGGTGGGCGGCGGCCGCTTCACTTGTCCAGCAGGATGCGCGTTCCCAGTGCCTGGTTGAAATCCGAGAAGAGCTTCTGGGCCCCGCCGACCTTGAGTTGTTCGTCAAAGATGCTCATGCGCGAGTCGAGCAGGTCGAGAATATGCAGCAGGTACGCCTCGCGGGTCTTGGGCACCTCGGGCGAGCCGAATTCCTTCTCGCCATGGTGGGAAACGATCAGGTGCTGGATGCGCACGCTCAACGGCTCGGGGAAATCGGGGATCTTGCTCTTCATTTCCTGGAAGATCGTCAGGCTGATGACCAGGTGGCCCAGCAGCCCGCCGGCCAGCGTGGTCTCCAGCGCCGGCAGGGTCTTGAATTCCGCGGTCTTGCCGATGTCGTGGAACAGGGCGCCGATGAGCAGCAGCTCGGTGTCCAGGCCGTAGTGCGGGGCGACGGCCAGGGCCAGCTTCAGCAGCGCATGGGTGTGCTGCAGCAGGCCGCCGGCAAAGGCGTGGTGGATCTTCTGGGCGCCGTAGGCCTGGGCGAAGACCGGCCCGTACTCCTGCTGGAACATCTCGCTCAGCCGGCGCAGGAAGGGATCGCGGATGTTGTCGTTCAGCAGCGCGAAGGCCTCTGCCAGCAGCGCGGCGCTGTCAAAAGCCGGGGCTTCGTCGAAATCCCCGGCGGAAAAGCCGGGATCGCCGGCGGCGACGGCACGCAGATGGGTGATGGTGAGCTGCAGGCGGCCGCGGTATTCCCGGACCTCGCCGCTGATCTTGTAGATCTCGCCGGGGCGGATCAGCTTATAGGTTTCCTCGACCTTGTTCCAGACCTTGGCCACCAGGCGGCCGCTCTTGTCCATCAGCGTCAGGTCGAGGAAGTCGTCGTTGTTCTTGGTCTTTTTCTTGACCGCCTCCTGGACGCGATAGAACCAGCTCACGTTTTCGCCGGCCTGCAGCTCGGCGATGGGGCGCGGGGTGCCCTGGGGCTTGTCGAAAAGGTTCATTGCGGGCTCCTTAGCTTGATCTCGACCATGTAGGTCGTGCGGATGTCGGCGAGCCAGGTGGATTGCTGTTTTTCCATGCGCAGCGTGCGCAGGTAGGTTTCGATCTGCGGCGCCATCTCGGCCAGGCTGCGCGGCTCCAGGCCGAGCTGCAGCTGGGAAGGCAGGTAGTCGCGCTGAAAGAATTCCTCGATCTCCTCGAAGGGAATGGCGAGCTCCATGGGGAATTTTTCACGCAGTACTTTTTCGTAGAGAACTTTTTCGCGGATGAAAGCCTCCAGGTCCCCCCAGCTCATGGCGAATTGGCCGAGCGCGGCCAGCAGCTGCTCCAGGGATCCCGCCTTCTGCAAAATCTGCGTCTGCAACACCTCAAAGTCCTCTTCGCCCAGGTTGAACTCGTCGCCGTATTCGAGGCTGATCACCTTGGTGGTGATGAGTTCGTTCAGGACACGAAAGAAGAAGTGCTCTTCCGGCTCATCGACGCGGCGCTGCATCGGGAAGAAAGCGATGGCCCGCTCGATGTCATGAACGGTGATGATCTCGTTGTTGACCGTGGCGGCGATCTTGTCGACCAGCACCGGCCCGGCCTGCAGCAGTATGAAAAGAGAGAAAAGAGCCTTGATGACCATGCCCGCCCATGGTAGCAGAAAGCCATTGAGGAAGCAACGTCCCGCTTCGCAGCGCTGGGCCCGGCATTCGGGCGTTGTTCTGGAAGCGGGACAGTGCCCCGGTTGCCTGGGCCGCCGCCTTGGGTTACAATCTGCCGGTTGGACCGGAGGTCATCATGGCGGTAAAACGAATGCTCGGCGTCTGGCTGCGCCAGGTGCGCGCCCCTTTCCTGATCCTGGCGGTGGCCTTGACCCTGCTGGGCATCGCCACCGCGCACTGGCATGGGTTCGGTCATGCCGGCCATTCCCTGATGCTGGTCATCGGCGTGGTCCTGGCCCATGTCTCCGTCAACTTGTTCAACGAGCTTTCCGACCACGGTACCGGCATTGACGAGAATACCGAGCGCACCCCGTTCAGCGGCGGCAGCGGCATGCTGCAGGCCGGGATGACGACCCCGCGCCAGGTGCGTTGGGCCGCCTACGGCTCGCTGCTG
>JBGSPO010000106.1:0-4789 GCA_041738575.1 Candidatus Aminicenantia bacterium | reverse complement strand
CCGATCTGGATGCGGCGGCAGACCTCGGCGACCGCCGCGGGGCGCGTCGGGCAAAACACGCCGTCGATGCCCCTTTTCTTGAAGTTTTTGATGATGCTCTCGGCCTGCCGCTGCCAGCAGTCCTTTTTGTGGTCAAGCTTGGCGTTCATCTTGTCCTCGCTTCCAGGAGGGTTTTTTGCCATGGAGATTGTAGCGTAAAATGAATTTATTTAAAACAGGGACAGGCGGGACGCGGAACTGCGAGCGCGTTCTCAGTGCTCATCGCCGCCGATGTCGTAGGGTGAAGTCCTGGCGACGCGGTCAATGTCATACCGTACGATCGTGTTGTCGAGCCCCTTGTCGATGGCGGGACTGGAGGCCGGAAGCTTTTTCTGCGCGTCCAGGAGGGGATCGGCCTGCAGGGAGCCGCCGTCGCCGCGGATATGGTCCTGCCACTGGGCCAGGCCGATGCCCTGGGCATGGGAAGAGGGGCGCTGGTCGTAGAAAAGGCAGGAGCCGCCGCCGATCTTGAAATAGATATTGTTGCTCATCGACGGCATGCCGCTCAAGGCCGAGAGGCCGCCCAGTTCATCGGTATAGCGGATGCGCACGATGTGATCGTCGCCGCCGGCGGCCTGGACGAAGATATTGTTGCGGATGTCGGGCTCCGCCGTGGGCGGCCTTTTGGCTTCGGGCTCCCAATCCTGGAAGCTGATCCCGAAATGCAGGGCGTTCTGTCCCCCGGCGGCCACGTTAAAAACCGTGTTGTTGTAGATTCTCGGCTTCAGGGAAGCATAGATGCCGATGCCGGCATAGCCCGTATCGTAAATGATGTTGTTGCGCAGCACGCCGTTGACGCTTTCGTAATAGCCCGGGTTGGCCTTGAGATCGAAGAATTCCGGGCTGGTGTCGAAACCGACCATGATGCCCCCGCCGCCGCAGGCATGGATGCGGTTTCTTTGCGCCACGCAATCGGCCGCCCCGCCCTTGAAATAGAGCCCGTTGGTGGCGATGTCGTGGATCCGGCAGTCCTCGACGACCATGCGGTCGCCGTTGACGTTATCGATGCCCTCGGCGTTGCCGTTGTCGCGCCGGCCGCTGCCGAAGATCTCGCAGCGGCGGATGGCGATATCGTCGCAGCCGGGGGTGATCTTGACGCAGTCGCGGCCGGTATCGTGGATGAGGCAGTCCTCGAGAAGCATGCGCGAGGCGCCGGAGCGGTCGCCGGCATCGCCCCAGTCCCACCGGGTCTGGAACATCACGCCGTAGTAATAGCCGCCGACGATCTCCAGGCGCTGCAGCTTGCCGCCCGAGGCGTCCACATCGAACAGCACCGTGACGTCGAGGTCGGGATCGCTGACCGGGCACTGGATGACGGCCCACTCGCCGGCGTGAGAGCGGATCGTGATGTCGGGGATGCGCACGCGCACGGCTTCCCGGTAGACCCCGGCCCGCAGCACGATCGTTTTTCCGGCTGCCGCCGCTTCCAGGGCGCGGGTGATCGTCCGGAAGGGTGAAGCGAAAGAGCCGTTGCCGGCGGCGTCGCTGCCGTCCGGGGAAACAAAGAGGGCGTTCGCCTCGTCGTATTGGGGGTCGGGCGGCAGGGTCTCTTCGTAAACCTGGGGCGGGTCCGGGACATCGCCGCCGCCGTTTGCGTCGTCGCCGTCGCGGGCGCAGCCCGTTGCCAGCAGCAGGAGGATCGCCATCCATGCCGAACCTCTGCCCAGCCTGTCGCTTGGTGCCATGCTTTTCACTCCCGGCGCCGCCGCGGACGCCTCGGCCCGATCCTACTCCCAGACGGCTCGTCCCCGCCTTTTCAGGATGAGAGGCGGTATGTTTTGCCGTTGAGGACGACCGTCCCGCTGATCGTTATCGCGCTTCCCAGGGCATCGATATCGTATTCGGCGGCACCGATATATCGGGTAGTGCCGATGATCATGTCGAATTCGTATAGATGCTCCGCATGATGAGACTGGATCGTAGGGGCGGCCAAGCCGTTGAATGTTAATTTTCCGTTCAGGGAATTGACGATCAAGATGTTCTGATCATAGGACGCATCGTAAAGGCCCATCGTGATCGTGACTTCGCCCTGGTACTCGTAGGTGTCGGTATTCACGGTGATGCTGCCGATGAGTGAAACTCCCAGCAAGTCCCCTTCTCCTACCCAATTGATGGTTCGGGTGATGATGTCGGTGGTATGCCGGCTTTCCACCACGAGCCCGCCCGTGGCCGTGGCACTGGCATTGGCCTGGCTCATGGCTCTATCAATCAGCAGGCACAGCGTGTTGAATACTTCGTTAACCTCCGAATCGCTCAACTCGTCGGATTTCTTGCTGCAGCTCAATGGCAGCAAAAGCAGCCCGGAGAGAACCATGACGGATAGTACTTTTTTCATCATCTTCCCCTCCCTGTCAAAATACCATCATGTCCGTAATGCGGTGGCCCGGCGATTTCGCTTCTGCTGCGCCCTGGTCACATATGAATCATGCTATTCCCGGCAATTTGAATTGTCAAGATTTAACGCGAAAGCCCGGCCTGGCCAGCTTTTATTCGACGAACAGGTGCAGGGTCTTCATGTCCCCGTCCGGCTGGTCTCATCTCTTCGATGATTTTTGCATGGACCCGGTAGATATCGCTCCTCCCTGTTCCATAAAAAATAAAATCAGGAAAAACCAGTGAAGCGGTTTCATTTTGTCTCCATCAAGGCTGGAAGGCCTCGATTCTCTTCGCATTGCCGGATGGCATGGTTCAGCCAGATCCTTTCGATGAAGTTGCGAGTCCCGGCCTTGAGCTTATTCAAAGCGCCGAGACGGACTTCGTTGGCGCTTTGATTCTTGGGATGGGTCCGCAATATGATCTCCGTCAGATGGAGCACTTTCACGTATTCATTCTTATCGAAGTATTCCCGCGCCCTGGCCAGCAGCTTTTCTTCGCCGGCCAGGGCGGCCAGGTCGGGATACAGATCGGATAGCGGGGAGGCATACATGGTCGTGGGGTTCTCGTCGAACCAGCCCACGTACTCCTGCCAGATGCCGCGCACCATCCACTCCACCTTGCCGAAGTATTGGGGGATGTTGTATTTTTCCGGGAGCTTGATTTCGTTCATCAGGGTACATACGCCCTTTCCCGAGTTGATGCCTTTTATGGTTTCGTCATAGACGTATGTTAGGGCGTCGCGGAAGCCTCCAACCGCTCTTTTCACTTCTTTTTTAGAGACGACGGGAGAACCATGCCCCATGAAGAAGTACTCCGGCTCGAACGCAAGGGCGGTCTCCAGGGCCCGGATATACCCCCGGACGGGGCGGATCATGGTGCCGCGAAAAGTGGAATTATTGATGAAGTGCTCGTAATAGTTGTCTCCTACGAAAACGGCTTTCAGCTCCGGGATCCAGATGGTGGCATGGTCAGGGGTTTCGCCGGGCGTGTGAAGCATTTTAAAATGCAAACCGCCCAGATCCAGCTCATGCCTGTCGCTGAAATAGATGGTGGGCTTTTGCTGGGGCAGCGGCTGATCTTCTGAAATCGCGGCTGGGAGCTTCCCGGACCAGATGGCGTTTCTTCTGGCGAAGAATCCCTCCAGCTCGCCGACATACTCGAAATAGCGCTTGAATTCCCTCTGGGCGATGACCGGAATCTCCAGGCCCGCCCGCCATTTGGCGATGTCGTCGGAGTGGTCCTGGTGGGCATGGGTCAAAAGAATGGCTTGCAACGGAGATTTTTCAATGATTTTTTTAAAAAACTCCGGGGCAACAGCCGCCCCGGCCGGATCGATCAGTACGGAACCATTCTTGGTGACAACCAGGTAGGAGTTGCAGCTGCCCTCGACGCGGTAGATCTGTGGGGCGATCTCCAGGTAGTCCAGGTAAGTGTCAAAAAGCCACTCGCGCAGCGGGGCTTCAATGCCGATCTTCTCCATCCAGGCAGGATCCTTGTCCCAGGCATAATCGAAGATCACGACCGCCAGGTCGTTCAGGGAGGAGGCTCTGCTTGCGGCGGGCAACTTGTCATGCTGGTTGAAGGGATAGCCGCTGGTCAGCGGCAGTGCCTTGACCCTCTCCGGCTTGATCCTTGCGGTGATCACGGCGCTCAGGACCGCCTGGTGCAGGAAGAGCTTTCTCAGGAATGTGGTGCAGACGGTTTCCTGGAAATTTTCGTCTTTCAGGAAACGGGCCAGCAAACGGGCCCACTCTGCCGCCAATCCGAGCCTGGGATTGAAGGAGAAGACCTCGCAGTTATAATAGGGCTGTATCGGCTGCTCGTCAACGATGGTCTTGAGCGCCGGCAGCGTTTTATAGTCCAGCCCGGTTTCCCCGTAGATCGGCCCCCAGTAGTCGTCGGGCGGGGTATGCGGGGCCATCGCGATGGTGTTGGCCAGGGTGACCGGGCGCAGGGCGGCATCGTAAACGCTGCCAAGGTCGAGTGCCTCCAGGGGGCCCAAGGCCAGCACTCCCGGATCGAGCCAGATCAGGGTGTCGACGCCTTTACCGACTTTTTTTTCAACCTGGGCCGCGGCGAAGGCTTTCAGTACCAGGGGATGATCCAGGAATGTGCGCTCCATCTCCAGCGGCTGGACCTCGACACCATCCTGCGTTAATGATTCGCAGGGCAAATTCTCGGCATCGGCCGTTACGACGAAGATCATGCTCTCCCTGCAGCCTCCGCCCCGCTCGCGGATGCTCTTGATCATGGCCTTCACGAGTCTCTCCTGGCCAGGGGAGGAGACGAAGGTAACGATGGCAATCTTGGTCCCGCCCGAGGCCAGCGTAACGCCGGAATTGGCGACGCGGGTGAGGGTGAGCGGCTCGCGGCC
>JBGSPO010000086.1:0-5137 GCA_041738575.1 Candidatus Aminicenantia bacterium | reverse complement strand
CCGGCGGCACCAGCGCGCGGCCGGCCTCGGAAAGCGCGGCCAGCAGCAGGACTGCGAAAAAAACCAGGCGCCAGCGCTGGCGCTTTTTCGCCCCGGGAAGGGTGAAGGCGAAGGAAGCGAAGCCGGCCAGGGCCAGCAGGGCGCTCAGGCGCAGGGCAAAGGCATTCTTGAAATTCCAGATCACCGGCAGCATGACATTGATGCAGGCGAAGAGGTTGAAGGCGAAAAAGGCGGCCAGCAGCCAGCCGTTCACCGACAGGTGGCGGTCGTAGACGATGTCCATGGTGGCCAGCAGCGCCGAAACGGCCAGCAGGATAACGAACAGCATGTTGCTCGCGCCCCAGGTGGCGCTCTGGTAGTAGACGGGCAGGATGAAAAAGAGCAGCTGCTGGTAGAAGTTGCGCTGGAAATAGTTGACCAGCAGGCGTAGGCGACGGCGCCATTTTTCCGGCAGGCGGCGGATCTTCGCCAGCAGCGGCAGAAAAAGGCTGCTGATCCAGATGAAGGCGATGTGGAAAACGGCCAGGCGCAGGTAGGCGAAATGCTTCGCGCCCAGCCACATCACGCCGATGCCCAGGAGCAGGGAGTAGGAGCTGTGGAACCACCAGAGCTTGTCCTGGTGGCGTTCCAGGACCTCGCAAAAAAAGCGCCGGATCGCGTTCATGAATTTCGCTGGCCATTGTAGGAGAAAGTGCATCGTTTTGCAAATGTTGATCTCAAGGGAAGAAGGAGGGAAGAGAAAGGGAAGAAAGAGTGGGAAAAGCCATTTCAGGACCTCCATCCACTCTGCTTTCCCTTGAGTTCTTCTTTTCTTTGTGGTACTATATTTTCCTAAAAGCACCTGTAGCTCAATGGATAGAGCTTTTGACTACGGATCAAAGGGTTGGGGGTTCGAATCCCTCCAGGTGCGTTTTCCTTTGTTTTCCCGCCGATTCGCCTTGATTCAAGGTATTCATGACTGTTTTCCCCCGATCCGCGAAAAATTTACCCTGGATTGAGATTTCTCTCCAAAATGCTTATTTAGCGATTGTCATCGATTTTTTCCGGCGCGTTGGGAGAGAACGCGCCTGGAAAGGAGGGAAAGATGAAGAAAAACAAAAAAATGTTCCTGGCGCTCGGCCTGACGGCTGTTTTCGCCCTGGCCGTCTACGCCCAGGTGGCGCAGCAGGTCGACAAGACTAAGCTCGTTAAGCCCCCGGCCAGCTCACGTGTCCTTCAACCCTGCGAAGGCCCCGACCTGGTTGCCGGCCGGCCCACCATCAGCAAGCAGATCATCGGCGGAAAGGGGTATTTGAACCTCAGTGCCAAGGTCATGAACCAGGGAACGAAGGACTTTATTTCCAATCCAAGGCAGGCGGAAGCCCAGTTGTACGTGAAGAAGCTGTGGATGAGCGGCCCCACGGCTTATGTCTATGTCCAGAAGATCCCCATTGCCCGCCTGAACAAGGGGCAGGAGATCAATCTCAGCGGGCGCTTCGAACTTCCCTATTTCCGGAAGTGGGATTGCGCCGAGGTTTTACCGGGATACTGCTGCCAGGAGGTCCAGGTTCTTGTCGCGGTTTCCTATGATCCCGATATCCGGATGGACAGCAATCCCGACAATGACGATTGTCGGGCCTGGAACGACCGCTGCCCCGACGTCCCAGCTCATCATGTGTGGTTCCAGGTGGAATGTCCCTGGTAAGGAGCATCTGAACATCTAAACGAGATTACCTTGGGGAGGCAAGGCCGGCAGCCTCCCCAGATTTTCATCTCTCTTCACTCCCAGCTGGCTTTACGTCTAGGCTTTTTTCGTGCTACAATCCAGTTTCTTTGGTCATGATCGAATCCGCCGAGTGAAAGGATGAAAAAAGACGCCGCTTATTTCATGAAAAAGGCCTTGTCCCAGGCTGTCGCCGCCGAAAAGCACGGCGAGGTGCCGGTGGGCGCGGTCGTGGTGCGCGACGGAAAGGTCCTGGGCCGGGCCGGCAATGCCCCGATCGGGGGCAGCGACCCCAGCGCCCACGCCGAGATCAAGGCCCTGCGGCGGGCGGGGAAAAAGTCGGGCGCTTACCGCCTGAACGGCTGCGAGCTGTACGTGACGCTTGAGCCCTGCCTGATGTGCTACGGCGCCATGGTCCAGGCCAGGATCGCAAAACTGTATTACGGCGCCGATGATCCGAAGGGCGGTATTTTTTCCACCGGGGTCTTCGACAACGTGAAGCATGTACTCAACCACCGGATCGCGGTCGAGTCGGGGCTGATGGCCGCGTCCGCCGCGGCCATGCTCTCTGGATTTTTCAAAGCGCGGAGGGCGCGGAACATAAGTGACGAGAGACAAGTGACAAGTGTCGAGGAAAGACCAAAGCAATAAAAACGAGCATTCGTGACGCGTAACGCGTGACGCGTGGCGAGAAAAGACAAGGGGACAAACTGCTTACATGGAGAGATTCCAGTTATTCTCTAGGCAAAAAAGCACTGTTCCTCAACTCCCTTTCACGGCTTTGCTTTCTGGGCGTTTCGTGCTACAATCCTATCTCCACGGTCGTGTAAAAAGACGCCTATTTTGACGCGATGAAGGCATTATCTCAGGCGCGGAGGGGTGCCGGAGCGGTTGAACGGGACGGTCTCGAAAATCGTTATGGGGGGTGACCCCCATCCAGGGTTCGAATCCCTGCCCCTCCGCCATTTTCTTTGTAGACCTAGGCAGGGGTTCCTACCCTGTAGTAAATGATCTCCTGACTCTTGCTTGCCTTTTTTGTTACAAATGCAAAGAAAAAGCGACTCCGAACCCACCGTACTTCTTCTGGGTGTTGATGGTCAAGCTGTTGTAGAGCCCGAGGGAAATGTGGCGGCCCAAGCGCAAAATGAACTGCATGTCGATCGGCAGCCCCAGCACCGGGCCGGATTTCGGGTAAGATTCAACGAAGCACAGGGCCACCCCCGCTCCCAAGCGCAGGGAAATGGGGAAACCCGGGGAGCCCATGTTCAGATAAGCCAAGGCTCCGATCTCCTTGTGATCGTCCAAATGCTCGCTGAAGACACTGGACGTGGAAAAATACCTCAATGCGAATCCATGGAATTCATGCATCCTGCCGATGCGGATAAAGGCGTTGCCCAGCCCGAAGCCAAGGGAAACTTCAGGCTGCGAGATTTTCTGGCTCGCCGCAAGGTTTTGCCAACACAAAAACAACATTGGGATCCATAGGATTTTGCTTTTTGCGTGCTTCATATCGGGTGAAACACCGCGGGTGTGAAAAGGAGTTACTTAAAAAAAGAATCGGGCCAGGGTTTATTGTTGCGTGACTTTCGCCTCGACCGCTTTCTTGAAATCGGGATTGACCTTCACCCCGGCAGCCTCGGCCTGGGCCAAGCTGTCCAGCGCCTCGCGGTATTTCCCCATGGAGAACAACGCCAGGGCCAGGTTGTTGAAGGAGTTGCCGTGACGGGGGTCCAGCCGGATGGCCTCCCGGTACTGGGCGGCGGCTTCGACCGTCCGGCCCAGCCGGAACAGGGCGTTGCCTTGAATATAAAAATAATCGGCCGGGATCTCGATCACCGTGGAGACCGGCGAATTCAGCTGGCGATCGATCTCGCGGATGCTCTGAACGTACGTCTGGATCTCCTGTTCCAACCGCCCCTTCTCGGGGTTATTTCCTGAGGCCATGCGGGACAGGGTTTCCTGGACCTGGGCGCGCTTGTCCTCAAGCCCCGCCCGCTGCTGGCGCAGCCGGTCCAGATAATCCTGGTGTGAAAAATTCTGGAACTTGGCGTTGGCGGCATAGTTCTTTTCAGCCAAGGTGATCGCGGCCAGCGCCTGGGGGAACTCCTTGCGCTTGAGATGGACCTGGGCCAGCACATACTGAGCGTCGGCGTGCTCGGGCATGACGGCAAGGCACTCCAGGAGTTTTTTCTCGGCCTTGTCCAGGTTGCCTTTGGCGAACAGCTCGGCGCCGCCGAGATAGAGCGGATTCGCCCGCTTGAACGTGTCGATCAGTTTTTTCTCATCCATGTTGAAGTCCTTCTGGCCGAACAGCTGCAGGCCCGATGCCGCGATCCACGGCACGATGAGAAGGATTGTTGCCAATGTTGCGAACACATTTTTCTTCATGGTTTACCTCACGTGAATTTCCGCTTTTTCATCATACCCCCGTTCCGGAGCGTAAACAAATTCATGCTGCGCAGACCATGGATAAAACCCGCGCTCGCTTGCCCGGCCGCTGTTTCATGCCAGGCCGGCGCCGCAGGCAATGGACCGGTTGCGTTGGCGCGCTTTTTGGGGTAAGATCATTTCATGCATTCGCCTTCGAGAACCCCAGCGCGCCGCATCCTGACGATCATGCCGTTCGCCTTCCTGGTCCTTGTCCTGGCCTGGCGTTTTTTCCCGGGGCGCGGGACGCCCGCGGCGGCTCCGGACCTGTTCCGCGACGTGACCCTGGCCGAGGCCCAGGAAGTGCAGGTGGATATCGTTCCGGGCGATTGCTGCGCCATGGTGCTGGAGCGCGGCGGCATGGAAGCCCGCGAAGCGGCGCGCCTGGTCGTTGACGTCAAGCCGGCCTACGACCTGGCCCGCATCCACAGCGGCCAGGCCATGACCCTTTTTTTCGAAAACGACCTGCTGCGCAACCTGGTCTATGTCGTCGACCGCGATCATTTCCTGGCCGTCCGGCGCGATGGCAGCGGCGGCTTCCGTGGCCGCGTCGCCGCCGTGCCCTATGAAGTTCGCCAGGAGACCGTGCGCATCCGCATCGAGAATTCCCTGTACGAGTCCACCCGGGCCGCCGGCGAAATGATCGAGCTGTTCGAGCCGCTGTCGCGCATGTTCGAGTATGACGTGGACTTCAACCGCGATATCCAGCCCGGCGATACCGTCTCCGCCGTGCTGGAGAAGAAGTACCTCGACAACAAGCTGGCCGCCTATGGCGACATCCTGGCCGCCGAACTGCGCAACAACGGCAAGAGCATCCGCGTGGTGCGCTACCCCGCACCCGGCGGCGGGGCGGGCTATTTTCATCCCGACGGCCGCTCGACCAAGCGCATGTTCCTGCGCTGCCCCCTGCCCTTCGTACGCGTCACCTCGCGCTACGGCATGCGCCGCCACCCGGTCCTGGGTTACTCGCGGCGGCACAACGGCACCGATTTCGCCGCCCCTTACGGC
>JBGSPO010000073.1:0-5422 GCA_041738575.1 Candidatus Aminicenantia bacterium | reverse complement strand
CCGGCGGCCCGGGCCGCGGCGGGGAATACTCCGTCGATGATCTCGCGTGACGAATACACGGGCAGGTAGGACGACTGACCGATCTGCTGCAGAAAGAACGACGGCCGGTCGGAGGCCGTGGAGACGACCAGCAGCTGGCTGGCCCGGGTGCTGGCCACATAGAACAGGCGCCGCTCCTCCTCGATCTCGTCGCGCTCCTTGCGCAGGAAAAAAGGCATGTAGGCCGAGTTGATGCCGCTGACGATCACGGTGGGGAACTCCAGCCCCTTGGCGTTGTGCATGGTCAGCAGGAACACCTGGGTCTTCTCGCCGCCGCGGGCCTCGCGCGGCTCCAGGGTCATGCGGTCCAGTAGGTCGCTGAACGGGGCGCCGGGGTTCTCCGCCTCCCACTTGCCGATAAATTCCCGCAGCTCGGCGATGTTGAGCAGCCGTTCTTCCTCCTCCTTTTCCCCGAGGATCTCCAGGTACCCCGATGCCTGCAGCAGCCGGGACAGGATCTCGGCGACGGCCAGGCCGTCCTGCGCCCGGTTCAACTCGCGCAGCAGTGGGAACAGCGGCCGGGACAGGAACTTGTCGTTCAGGCATTGCTCCAGCGCCGCGAACAGCGGCAGCGACCTTTCCCGGGAAAAGGCGCGCAGGGTCTCCAGGGTGCGGCTGCCGATGCCCAGGGGGAGGAATTCCACCAGGCGCTGGAAGGCCAGGTCGTCGGCCGGGTTCAGCGCCAGGCGCAGCATGGCCAGCACGTCGCGGATCTCCTTGCGCTCGAAGAAGCGCAGCCCCTTGAGGATGCGGAAGGCGATGCGCTGCTTGATGAACTCGGTCTCCAGGGCCAGGGACTGGGAGTTGATGCGATAGAGTACGGCGACCGGGAACAGCGCCGGGTGGCTCTGGCGCAGGCAGTTGACCAGGCGGGCGATCTCGTCGGCCTCCTCTTCCTTGGAGCGGCTGCGCAGCACGAAGACCGGGTGGCTGCTTTCTGTGTCCGACCACATCTTCTTGCTCTGGCGAACGGTGTTCTGCTGGATCAGCAGGTTGGCGAAGTTCAGGATCTCGGGGGTGGAGCGATAGTTCTGCTCCAGCTTGATGATGCGCGTGCCGGGAAAATCGCGCTCGAAGTCGAAAAGGAAGCGGACGCTGGCGCCGCGCCAGGAGTAGATGGCCTGGTCGTCGTCGCCGACCACGGTGACGCTGCGCCGGTCGTGGCTCAGCAGCTTGACCAGCTCGTACTGGTTGGGGTTGGTGTCCTGGAACTCGTCCACCAGCAGGTAGCGGAAGCGCCGCTGGTATTTCTCGCGCACGGCGTCGTGGTCGCGCAGCAGGAGGACGGCGAACGAGATGAGGTCCTCGTAGTCCCAGAGCTTGTTTTGCTGCAGGGCGGCGTGGTAGTGGGCGAAGGCGCTGATCTCGTCCTCGGCGAAGCCCTTCTGGCGCAGGAACTCGCCGTTGTTGGGATAATGCAGGCCCATCTTGGCCAGGCCGATCTTGCGCATGAGGCTGTCGCCGTCCTTGGCCAGGTGCGGGAACTTCTCCTTGAGCAGACGCTCGACCAGCCGCCGCTGCTCGTCGTCGTCCATGACCTGCCACTGGGCGTCGAAGCCCAGGGCGCTTCCCGACTCGCGCAGGATGCGCAGGCCCAGGGCGTGGAAGGTGGAGATGGGAAAGAGGGTGGCCTGGATGCCGGTGATGGCCTCGATGCGCACTTTCATCTCGCCGGCCGCCTTGTTGGTGAAGGTCACGGCCAGGACCTGGTGGGGGGCGTACCCCTTCTCCAGCACCAGGTGGGCGATCTTGTGGGTGATCACCCGCGTCTTGCCCGAGCCGGCCCCGGCGACGATGAGCAGGGGCGAATCGAAATGCAGGACCGCGTCCCGCTGCTCGGGGTTGAGGCCCGCCAGGATATCAGCGGGCATTGCCGGCGCGGAGCATGGGCACGAACAGGACGGGAATGAGGTTGGTTTTTTTCAGCTTGCCGTTGGCCAGCTTTTCCACAAGCAGCAGGTCCTGGACCATGGTGGAATAGCTGATGGGGATGACCAGGCGGCCGCCCACGGCCAGCTGTTCGATCAGCGGCGCCGGGATATGGTCCGGGGCGCAGGTGACGATGATGCCGTCAAAGGGCGCGGCCTCGGGCCAGCCCAGGTAGCCGTTGCCGGTGCGGAAATGGATGTTGCGGTAGCCCTGGTCGCGCAGGAGCTTCTCGGAAGAACGGGCCAGGGAAGGGAAGATCTCGATGGTGTAGACATCGTGAACCAGCTCGCCCAGGACGGCGGCCTGGTAGCCGGAGCCGGTGCCGATCTCCAGGACCTTTTTTTTGAAATCCGGGGCGATGACCGAGGTCATGATGGCCACGATGTAGGGCTGGGAGATGGTCTGGCCCTCGGCGATGGGCAGGGGGAAGTCGCCATAGGCCTGGTCGCGGTAGGAGGGGGCGACAAAGAGGTGGCGCTTGACCCTGCGGAAGGCGCCGAGGATGCGCTCGTCGACGATGCCGCGCTCCATGATCTGCTCGCGGACCATCTTTTCCCGCGCCGCGGCAAAAGCGGCTTCGTCCCGGGCCGCAGGCAGCAGCAGCGGCAAGAGCAGGAGGAGCAGGAGGAGGGTCCGGGGGAGTTTCATGGTCTGATTCTACCAGAGAGCGGCCTGGTACTCAAGGGAAGAAAAAGGGAAGAGTGAGGGAAAGGCAGAGGGAAGACAAAGTGGGAAAGAGTTGCTGAAAGGGGTTTTTCCACTCTCTCTTCCCTTTCTCTTGCCTCGCTCTTCCCTCTGTTTTCCCTTGAGATCATCCAAGCAAGACCAGCAGCGACCCCGCCACGGCGAGGGCGGTGGCCAGCAAACGCCGGCGGGTGAAGGTCTCCTTAAGGAAGACGCTGGCCAGGACCACCACGAACACGGTGTTGGTCTGGTTGAGCACCGCGGCCGAATTGACCGACGTGAACTTGAACGCCCCCACCCAGAGGGTCATGGAAAGCAGGTTGCCCAACAGCGCCCCCCAGAAGGCGTAATGCCGGCTGCCTTTCTGCCACAAGGGCGCCAGCAACTGCCGGCGGTCCTTCTGCCAGGCGAACATGACCAGCAGCACGGCCAGGGCGGCCAGCATGCGCAGCTCGGTCACCCAGAAGACCGACGCCCCGCTCAATACCGGCTGCATGAGCACGATGCTGAGCGCCATGATGGCCATGGCCGCAACGCCAAAGAGGATGCCGCTCATCACCCGCCGGGTCGGCAGCGGGGTGCCGCTTTTCCGGTAGGCCACGGTCAGCACCGCGGCGATCACCAGCAGGGCGCCGCCGATCTGCTCCAGGCGCGGCCTCTGCAGCAGGAACAGCCAGGTCGCGGTCATGACGAAGGGCGCGTAGAGGGCGTCGACGATGGCGGTCATGCCCGCCCCCAGGCGGTTCAGGCAGGCGAAGAACAGGGTGTCGGAGATGGCGATGCCCAGGATGCCGCTGGCCATGACCGCCAGCCAGTATTTGCCGGGCATGCCGGCCGGGATGAGCGGAATTTCGAGCAGGAGCAGCAGCGGGACCAGCAGGGTGACGGTCAGGGCGGTCTTGTATAGGTTCAGCGCCAGGGGGCGGATCCTGTCGCCGGCCAGCTTGAAAAGGATGACCGCCCCGGCCCAGACCACGGCGCACAACAGGGCCATGATCTTTCCCAGCAGGTCGAGCGGCATGTTGACTCCTGGTCACGGCAAAGGATTGGCAGCACGGGTTGGCCGTAGAACCGAATGCGTCGCAAAATTGTATTTTAGCGGAAAAAGCCCTGCTTGACAAGGCTGTTTTCCGTGCCGGGGACGGGCGGCCGTTCCCGGGGCGGTCGGGATCCCGCATTGACAGGGCGCCGGCCCTGTGCTACTTTCGCCGCATGGGTGATTCGCCGCCGTTGCGCAAGATCATTCACGTCGACATGGACATGTTCTACGCCGCCGTGGAAATGCGCGACCGCCCTGAATTGCGGGGCAAGCCCCTGGTCGTCGGCGGCCGGCCGGACAGCCGCTCGGTGGCCACCACCGCCAGCTACGAGGCGCGCAAGTTCGGCATCCACTCGGGCATGTCCTGCGCCCAGGCCCGGCGCCTCTGTCCGCAGTGCCTGTTCATTCCCCCGGATTTCAAGAAATACCAATGCGTGTCGGAACAGATCCACGCCATCTTCCGCGAATACACCGACCTGGTCGAGTCCGTTTCCCTCGACGAGGCCTACCTGGACGTGACGCGCAACAAGAAGAACGAGCCCAGCGCCACCCGCCTGGCCCGCCAGATCAAGGAGCGCATATTCGCCGCCACCGGCTTGACGGCGTCGGCCGGAGTGGCGGCCAACATGTTCGTGGCCAAGATCGCCTCCGATGCCCGCAAGCCCGACGGGCTTTGCGTGGTCAGGCCCGAGCAGGTCATGGGTTTCATCCGCCCCCTGCCGGTGCTCAAGATCCCGGGCATCGGCCGGGTCACCGATGCCCAGCTGGCGAAGCTGGGCATCCGCACCGTCGCCGACCTGGAAAAATGTCACCTGGATTTTTTGCAGGAGCATTTCGGCAAGTCCGGGCGCTACTTCTACGACATCGCCCGCGGCATCGACGAGCGCCCGGTCATTCCCTGGCATGAGCGGCAGTCGTACGGCTGCGAGGAGACCTTCCCCAGGGATATTCCGGAGAAAGGGCCCTTGCTGGAATTCCTGCGCGAGTGCGCCGGCCGCGTCTTCACGGAACTGCAGGAGGAAGGCAAGCTGGCGCGCACGGTGACCCTGAAGATCAAGTACGCGGATTTCCATCTGGTTACCCGGCGGCAGACTTTCGCGGATTTCCTGTCATCTCCCGAAGATGTTTTCCGGGCCGCCGGGGAGCTCCTGGAGCGAACCGAGGCGGGCCGCCGGCCGGTCCGCCTGGCCGGCATTGCACTTGCCAATTTCGATCCGCCCAGGCAGAAAGCGGAACCGGTCGTGGCGCCTTTGTTTAAAGAAGTGAAAAGTGAGAAGGAACAGCGATAGACCGGTCTATGCCCGGCTTTCTCCTCCTCGCCACTTGTCACGGGTGATCGTTGCGCTCGTTCACTCAGCACATGAACGGAGGCATGATGCGGGATCCGGATAACGCCATCCGCGAGGCGGCGGAAGCCATCGCTGACGCCGAGGCGCTGCTGCTATGCGCCGGCGCGGGCATGGGCGTCGACTCGGGCCTTCCCGACTTCCGCGGCGACCAGGGCTTTTGGAACGCATATCCGCCTTACAAAAAACTGGGGCTCGATTTCTACGACCTGGCCAACCCCGAGTGGTTCGTCGCCGACCCCGAGCTGGCCTGGGGCTTTTACGGCCACCGCCTCGAGCTCTACCGCCGCACCGTTCCCCATGCCGGCTTCGCCCGGCTGCTGGCTTGGGCCGCGGCCAAGCCAGGCGGTTATTTCGTTTTCACCTCGAACGTCGACGGCCAGTT
>JBGSPO010000114.1:0-6494 GCA_041738575.1 Candidatus Aminicenantia bacterium | reverse complement strand
GGAGAGCCCGGCCCACCCGGCGTTCAAGGAGCGCTTCCGCAAGGCCCGTGCCCGCGAGGCGTTCGCCACGCCGCAATACAGTTCCTCCTTGCCGGTGGTGGCCGTGCGCGCCCTGAAGAACAAGGGCAGCGAGGAGTTCGGCCGCCTGCAACTGGAGCTGATCAAGAAACTTGAGAAAGGCGAGATCCATCGCACCCAGGCCCAATACGAAGTGGAAAAATACTGGGTGGGGGCCCTGCGCCGCGCCGTGCAGGATGGCGATGTCGAGCACGGCTCGCTCATGGCCGGCCAGAGCGTGGGCCTGATCCACGACAGCAAGCCGGTCAAGGAAATAGTCAAAGGCCTGGTGCTCGAAGCAGAGGAAACGTTCTCGAAACTCGGCTTATAACTGACTTCGTGACGCGTGACGCGTAACGCGTGACACGGAAGAATAAAAAAGATATGCTTTTCTCCTTTTCATCACGCATCACGTAGTTCTGGAAGCTCGTTCACCGATCAGAATTTTGTTGTTCCGACTTTCCCCGTTTTATAATCTAGCTCGGATCCTAAAACCGAATGCGGAATCAGGTAGACGGCGACCATCAGCAGCGTAGCGGCAACGGTCCACCAGCGACTCTTCCGGCGCAGGAAAAAAGCCGCCAGCCAGAAAAAGAAGACGAAAAGTATTTTTGTGTCGGTCAGGTCGCCGCCGAGGGGAAAACCGGTCCAGTAGGCGCCGAAGGCGTACTTCTGCACCAGCGGTCCCAGGATCAGCCCGCCAAGCGCGGTCACGGCCAGGGTCCAGGGGATGAACCTTTGCCAGGAGCCGCCCGGGCGCAGCGCTTCCAGCCCGGCGCGGAAAGCGAGAAGCATGGCGGCGAACATGAAGACGATGTGCGGGATCAGCAGCCAGGCGGGAACTTCGCCCTTGAAGCGGGCCACGACGAACTCACCATGATTAAGCCATCCACCTTCTTGGGCGTCCCCGAACTCCACTTTGTAAGCGATCTTTCCGGCTGCAGACTGGCCAGGAATTTCCGCTTGCACATTGCAATTTTTTTTTACCCAAATATCTCCATTTTTGTTCTTCATAGGACGAATCGACCAATCTTCGCCTTCTATGAATGGATAACGACGGTAATGGACATGGAAGCAAAACTCCTCATCTCGTTCACTTCGGACTGTTATAAGTATTTGCAGAGGATGATTGCTGGTGCCGCTCCGGTTGAATTTATATTTGACCTCGACGCCGGGAATTGTTTCTTCCTTTCCTTGGACCGGGTGCGTCGGTCCGCTCAGGCGTTGATATATCGCCAAAAATAAAGTTAATACGAAAGCGATGATCCATAGGAGGAGGTTTTTCTTCATGGAGTCATTATAACTGGCGACAGATGAATTTGGAAGTACTCAACGAACTGCGTTATGCGTGAATGAGCTTGCTGGACTACGTAATTCGTGATTCGTGATTCGCAAGATGAGGCCATGATTGGACTCCGTTATGCGTGAATGAGCTTCCAGAAATCCGTTATGCGTTATGAGAAAGAGGAAGACACTTTCATTCTTTTCTTTCGCATAACGCATCACGCATTACACATCACGATAGTCGATCTTTTTCTTTCGCGTCACGCGTTACGTGTCACGTAGGTCCATTTGCTGGTCATTAACCTATTGCAAAACCGGGCCATAAATACTAAAATGCCACTTACCCACGGCAAAACCAAGGAGTCTCGTATGACTGGCAAAATGAAAGCATTGAGAAAAATGAAGCCCGGCCCCGGGCTGGAGATGCAGCAAGTCCCCATCCCGGCCATCAAGGGCAACGAGGTGTTGATCAAGGTCCGCAAGCGCGCCATCTGCGGCACCGACCTGCACATCTACAAGTGGGACGAGTGGTCGCAGAACCGCATCAAGCCCCCGGTCACCACAGGCCACGAATTCTACGGCGAGATCGTGGAGGCCGGGGCCGACGTGCGCCATTACAAGGCGGGGGACCTGGTGACCGCCGAGATGCACGTGGTCTGCAACCAGTGCTTCCAATGCCGCACCGGCAACGCCCACCTCTGCGAGAACGTGGTCATCCTGGGCGTCGACGGCGATGGCTGCTTCGCCGACTACCTCGCCGTGCCCGAGTCCAACCTGTGGCGCGTGCCCAAGGGCATCGACCCGGAATGGGCGGCGATCTACGACCCCTTCGGCAATGCCGTGCACACGGTCATGGCTGGCGCCACCGTGGGCAAGACGTTCCTCATCCTGGGCGGCGGTCCCATCGGCATTGCCGCCATCCCGGTGTGCAAGGCCGCGGGCGCTTCCCTGGTGCTGGTCAGCGAGGTGATGCCTTTCCGCCAGGAACTGGCCAGGAAAATGGGCGCCGACCGCGTCATCGACCCGACCAGGGAGAGCGTGGAGGAGGTCGTGCGGGCTCTGACCGGGGGGCAGGGCGTGGACGCGGTGCTGGAAATGTCGGGCCACCCGGCGGCCATCGCCCAGGGCTTCCGTTCCATCCGCAAGAACGGCCGCTACTCGCTGCTGGGCATCCCGGCCAAGCCACTCAGCCTGGACCTGGCCAAGGACATCATCTTTCCCGGGGTGACCGTCCAGGGCATCAACGGCCGGCGCATGTTCGAAACCTGGTACCAGATGGACGCCCTGCTGGTCTCGGGCAAGGTCGACCTCAAGCCTCTGATCACCCATCGCTTCAAGATGGCGGATTTCGCCCAGGCTTTCGAGATCGGGCTTTCGGGCAACGCCGGCAAGATCATCCTGGAATAGGCCGTTGCGCCGACCGCCGCGCCGATGAAGCTCTCCGTCATCCTGGTCATCAGCTTCGAGAAGCCGCAAATGGTCAGCGAGGCCCTGGCCGCGGTATTCGCCAGCGAGGCCGGCTTCGATTTCGAGGTCATTGTCGTGGACAACGCCGCCCGCGAGGCGGCCGATGGACTGGCGCCCTTCCGCGAACGGATCAGGATCCTGCGTAACGAGAAGAACCTGGGCTTCACCCGTGCCAACAACCGCGGCGCGGCAAGTGCCCGGGGGGAGTACCTGCTCTTCCTGAACAGCGACACCCGGGTCTCCGCCGATACGTTTTCAAGCTTGGTCGCATTTCTGGACTCCCGGCCGCATGCCGGAGCGGTCGGGCCGCTGGTGCTCAACGGGGACGGCAGCTTCCAGCTCTCCTTCGGCCGCCCCTTTTCCCTGTTCTCCGAATTGTGGCAGAAAGCCTTTGCCTCGCCCAGGGCCCTGCGCCAGGACCCGCAAGGGCTGCAGACCAGGGAAGTGGGCTGGGTGAGCGGCTGCTGCCTGCTCACTCGCCGCGAGTCTTTTCCCGGCGGCCAGGTGTTCGACGAGGGAATATTCCTCTATTTTGACGACAGCGAACTGTGCGCGCGCCTGAGAAAAATGGGAAACAAGGTCTATTTTTTCCCCGGCACGTGGATCGTCCACTTCGGCGGCGCCAGCGTGCAATCCATGCCGGCGCGCACGGCCCTGGAATACCGCCGCAGCCAATTGCATGTTTATAAAAAGCATTTGCCCAGGTGGCAGTTTCGAGCCCTGAAAATCTATCTATCGTTGAAATTCCGCTGGAAACTGCTCAGAAGCCGGGATATGAACGAAAAAGAGACGGCAAGTCGGATATTGGAGTTATTGAAGAAGAAATGACGAGCATTCGTTACGCGTCACGATAGTTCGAATGGGCTATTTTATGCCAATTTCTTCTAGCAAGCGCTGCGCTCCACTGAACTTGTCCAGCGACCAGAGGATGAAGCGCACGTCCACGCCGATGGAGCGGCTGTAGGACTCGTCCCAGGCGAAGTCGTTGATCGTGGCTTCGTAGACGCGGTCGAAGTTCAGGCCGATGAGCTCGCCGCGGGCATTGAAGACCGGCGAGCCCGAGTTGCCGCCTGTGGTGTCCATGTCGTACAGCATGGCGACCGGCACGCCGCCGAGCTCCGGGTGGGAATACGGGCCATGGTTGCGGGTCCTGGCCAGGTCGAGGAGCTTTTGCGGAGCGGCGTAGTTCGGATCATCGGGGTGGGCGGCATGCTTTTCCACCAGGCCGCCCAGGGTGGTGAAGGGCTCCATGCGCACGGCGTCCACCGGTGAATAGCCGCGTACATGGCCGTGGGTCAGGCGCAGGGTGCTGTTGGCGTCGGGGACGAAATCCTTGCCCAGGAATTCCCGCTTGGCGTCCACCAGCCGGGCCAGCAGCGGATCGAGAATGCCCTTTTGCCGCTCCTGGGCTTCCTTCATTTCCCGGTGATCGGGGTAGAGGGCCAAGGCCAGCTTGATGAACGGGTCATCCAGGGTCCGCAATTCCGCGGTTGTTTTTTTCAGCCAGGCGCTCACCGTTTCCGGGTTTTTCAGCTGCGTGGCGGCGAAGGACTTCTCCAGGAAGGCGTCGATGGCTTTTTCCGGGAGGTCGCCGGCGGTGAGCGCCATGACGGCGGCGCTGGACAGTCCGGGAGGCAGGGCGGCGGCGCGGCGCAGCATCTCCCGCAGCACGGCCTTGTCGGCGGGCTCGTAATAATCGCGCAAGCCCATGACCATGCGTTTTTCCGTCATGTCGAAATTTCGGTCCATGTAGGCTTCCTCGCGCCGGGTGTCCTGCTTGGCGCGCTCGAAGGAGGCCTCGCAGACGCGAAAGGCGATGCCCAGCATGAGGGAGGTGCGCGAGCTCAGCAGGTTGGACAGGACCAGGTCGCGCGGCGCCCGGGCCGTCATCTCCGCGTAGGCGCGGTCGAGGTCGGCGAACAGGGTGCCGTACTTGCGGATCCGGGCCTTGTCGGCGTCGATGAAGCGCTGCAGGGCCGCCTCGTCTTGCTGCCGTTTTTTCACCAGCTGCAGGTTCTTCAGCCCCTTCATCTGTCCGAGGCTGCGCGTCAGCGTATTCCACAACCCCTTGAGCGATGAGGAAAGCTTGATGGCGGTGGCCCGGTCGTTGGCGCTCATTTTCTCCTTCAATTCGATGATCCAGCGGTAGAGGTCGGTGACGAACGGCAGGCGCACGTTTTCCTCGAGGGCCAGGTAATGCGAGGACTTGTGGCGGTGGGTGCTGCCGGGGTAGCCGAGGGCGAAAACGAAGTCGCCGCTCTTGACGCCGGTGGCGGCCACCTGCAGGTGCTTCTTGGGGCGGAAGGGGACATTCCGCGGCGAATAATCGGCGTTGCCGCCGTCGGGGGCCACGTAGGCGCGCAGGAAGGCGAAGTCGCCGGTGTGGCGCGGCCACATCCAGTTGTCGGCCTCGCCGCCGAACTCGCCGATGGAGCGCGGCGGGGCGTAAACCAGGCGCACGTCCTTGATGTAGTCGTAGATGAACAGTACGTAGGTCTTGCCGCGGAACATCTCGGCCACCTCGGCGCGCTTGCCCGGGCGCTCCTTCTCGATGGCCACGACCAGGCGCTTCATTTTTTCCTCTATGGCCTTGCTGCGCTGGGCGTGGGTCATCTTGGCCCGCAGCACGGAGAGCACTTCCCGCGAAACGTCGCGATAAGACTCGATCAGGCGCACGGTATAGCGCTTGGCCGGGAGCTCGGCGCTGCGCTCGGCGGCATAGAAGCCGTCGCGCAGGTAGTCGTTGTCCGTGGTGGTGAGCGACTGGATGGCGCCGAAGGCGCAGTGGTAGTTGGTCAGGATCAGGCCGTCGCCGGAGACGAAGCTGGCGGTGCAGCCGTCCAGGTCGATGATGCCGTCGATCAGGCTGACGCCCCTGGGGTTATATAGCTCGGCAGGCTCGATGGCGAAGCCCCGGGCCTTGAGGTCGAGCTTGTGGATCTCGCTCAGGGGGAACATGCCCTCTTCGCCCGGGAGTATGGCCGTGAGGCCGATCAGCATGACGATGACGGTCAGTATGTGTTTCATGGGGTTACCTCCAATGAAGCCAAAGTAAAAAGGCAAAAGGTAAAAGTAAAAAGTGAAGGCACTGGGGAGAGCCCGGCCCAGTTTCCTTTCTCTTCCCTCCTTCCTCGATAGTTCATTATTTTTCTGTTTCTCGTCACGTGTCACGCGTTACGCGTCACGGAGGCTCTTCCTATTCCTCTCCGTCCCAGCAATAGGTGCAGAGCTTCTCTTTCGGTAGGCCGATGGCCGCCACCAGGTCGTCCAGCACCTGGTACTTGAGCGAGGTCAGGTCCAGGTGCCGGCGGATCCAGTCCTCCATGGCCTCGAAATCGGCCGTCCCGGCGCGGGCAAAGGCAGACGGATCGCCGGTGTCGGGAGCATAGGAGGCTCCCCGCAGCGCCCGCATGGCTTTGCGCGTGGCCAGGTCCATCTCCGAGCGCGAGCGCGAAAAATTAAGGAACTTGCAGCCGTAGAGCAGCGGCGGGCAGGCGGGCCGCATGTGGATCTCGACGGCACCGGCGTCATACAGGCGCTTGATGGTGTCGCGCAGCTGCGTGCCGCGCACGATCGAGTCCTCGCAGAAGAGGATGCGCCGTCCGGCGATCAACTCGCGGATGGGGATCAGCTTCATGCGCGCCACCAGGTCGCGGACCTCCTGGTGCTGGGGCATGAAGCTCCGG
>JBGSPO010000031.1:0-4366 GCA_041738575.1 Candidatus Aminicenantia bacterium | reverse complement strand
GCCGACGACTTGCTGGAAAAGCGCTTCCGGCCGCGCCATTTCTGGACGGCGCTGCTGGCCGTGGCCGGCACCGCGGTGATCGTGTATTCCGGGTTGGGCCTGGGCGGGATCCTGGCCGGTTTCGCCCTGGTCCAGGCCTCCAACGCCTGCTTCGCAGCCGGCCAGGTGGGGTACCGTCGGCTGGCGCGCCGCGAGAGGGCATGGCGCGATCGCGATGCCTTTGCCTGGCTTTACCTGGGAGGGGCCGCGGCGGCCGCCCTGTCCATGTTCCTGTCCAGCCGGACGCAGGTGCCGCACCTGGACCGCGGGCAGGCGCTGGTGCTGCTGTATCTCGGCCTGCTTGCCTCGGGAGTGGGATTCTTTCTCTGGAATGTCGGTGCCTCACGCGTGCCATCCGGCATCCTTGCCGTGTTCAACAATGTCAAGATCCCGCTGGCCGTGGCCGTCTCCCTGGTTTTTTTCCACGAGCAGGCCGATCTGGTGCGCCTGACTCTCGGGGGCAGTGCCATTCTGCTGGCCCTTTTCCTGAATGCCCGAAATAAAAACGAAATAATCAGTGGTAGTGATAGTGATAGTGTTAATGACAGCAAATGAACGACCTCTGGCGCTAATTTCTATCGCTTGGGTCAGCGCAGTTTGCTGGATCGCTTGAAATTCTTGCTACCACTAACACTATCACTTTTGATCGGGAAAGAGACAAATAACGAAACTTTGCCCGTTAAAAAAGAGTATAATGGTTTTATAATAAGGATTTTTCCAAGGAGATATACATGAAACGAGGCGCCCTGATCGCATTGCTGGTCATCATCGTCATCCTGCTGGGCCTGTTCATCCTGGGCGGATTCATCTACCTGCAGTTCAACCAGGAGCCTTATGTTCCCCAGAAAGCCTACCTGAAGATCGAACTGGGCGGCCCCCTGGCCGAAACGGCGCCCACGCGCTTCATGGGCATGCCCAGCGGTGCGATCTCCATCCATGACCTCTGGTACCAGCTGGAGCGCGCCGCCCGCGATGAGCGCATCCAGGGCGTGCTGCTGCGCGTGCAGTACCTGGAGACCGGTTTCGCCAAGATCGAGGAGATCGGCCGCCTGCTCAGGAAATTCTCGGCCAGCAAGAAGCCGGTCGTGGCCTTCATCGTTGACGGCGGGCTGAAGGAGTATTACCTGGCGTCCTTCGCTAGCAAGACCATCATGTTCAAGGGCGGCATGCTCTCGGTCAGCGGCATCGGCGCCGAGGCCCTTTTTCTCAAGAACACCTTCTCCAAGCTGGGCATCCAGGCCGAGGTCTACCACATTGGCGACTACAAGACCGCCAGCAACACGTTCACCGAGGAGCGCATGACCCCGGCGCACCGCGAATCGACCCAGGCGCTGATCGACGACATCTACCAGTCGGTGATCGACGGCATTGCCGCCAACCGCAAGCTCGACGCCGCGAAAGTCAAGGATATCCTCGACCGTTCGCCGCTGCCCCAGGAGGAATACGTCAAGGCCGGGCTGCTCGACTCCCTGGGCTACGAGGACGACGTGTTCCATTCATTGCCCGCCACCTACCCGGAGGTCGATTTCCGCAAGTACGCCAAGACCCGCTCGCCCCTGCCGTTCAGCGGCAGCAAAAAGATCGCCGTCATTTTCGCCTCCGGCGAGATCAACATGGGGAGCAGCGGCGGCCAGTCGCTCTTCGGCGGGGACGTCCTCGGCGCCGACACCCTGGCCTGGCAGCTGCGCCAGGCACGCAACAATTCCGCGGTCAAGGCGGTCGTGCTGCGGGTGGACAGCCCCGGGGGATCGGCCGTGGCCTCCGATGTCATCCTGCGCGAGGCAGAGCTGTTGGCCCGGAAAAAGCCGCTGGTCATCTCCATGTCTGACGTGGCCGCCTCCGGCGGCTACTGGATCGCACTTTCGGCCGGAAAGATATTCGCCCTGCCCGAGACCATCACCGGCTCGATCGGCGTCATTTCCGGCAAGTTCGTCCTCAAGGGCCTGTATGACAAGATCGGCATCAGCAAGGAGATCGTCAAGACCTCTGAATTCGCCGGCATGTATTCCGATTACCAGGCGTTCAGCGAGAACGAAAAGCAAAAGGTCCTGGGCGACATGCAGCGCATCTACGGCGAGTTCCTGAAGAAAGTGGCCGCCAACCGCAAGATGGACGTGGCCGAGGTGGACAAGGTCGCCCGCGGCCGGGTCTGGAGCGGCCGCTCGGCGCTGAAGCTGCGCCTGATTGACGGCCTCGGCGGGTTGAACGACGCCCTGGACGAGGCGCGCAAGCTCGCCCGCATCCCGGCCCGGGAGCGCTTCGGCGTGCGCATCTATCCGCAGAAGAAATCGTTCCTGGAGATGATCTTCGAGATGGCCGAGGTCAAGGCCGAGAACCCGCTGGACGTCCGGGCGCGCCTGCAGGCCTACCAGCGCTACTTCCCGGCCATGGCCATGCCGTTCGCGCTGCGCTGTTTTTAAGATACTCATAAGGTAAAAGGAAAAAGGTAAAAGTAAAAAGTGAAGAAACGGGCCGTTTCTTGAAAAATAGTCCTTTCCCGAACAGGATATTAAAAAAGGTGTTTTCTTTAAATGAAATCCTTCTTTTCTTACTTTTGCCTTTTACTTTTTTACTTTTTCCTTTGTAAGGATTCTTGCTTCGGCTAATCCCAGCGCAGCTCGTACTCCGAGAGCGGCTGGAAGTTGGTCAATGACTTGGTGATCTCCACTTTTACGTTCTTGCAGCCGGAGATCTCCAGCGAACGCTCCATCCAGCCGCAGATGCGGAATTCGGTGGTCTTGTCCAGCTCCGGGAATTGCGTGATGCGCACCAGGCAGTATTTCGTGTCGCTGACCGGCACGAAGATCGTGGTGGGGCGGTAATAGGAGGCGAGATACTCCCCGGCCTTTTCGACCAGGGCGCTGGTCTTGGGGATCTTGACCAGGAACTTGAGCATGCCGTGGAAGCGGATGTCGGCGCTCATGCGCCCGAAATCCCAGGCGGCTTTCTTCAGGTCCCAATCGTAAAAAAGCTGGGCGATATTGGCCATGGGCTCGACCAGGGTCTCCTTGAGCGGGAACCAGGACTCCGGGTCGATCTCGGCGGTGAACACGCGGCGGGCGTGGGGCGAGATCAATTCCAGCCAGCGTTTCAGCCCGTACTGGCCGAACTTGTCCAGGATGATCTTGGGGGTCGACTGGATGATCACGCCTTTCACTTCCGTCATGTTTCCTCCTTGTCCATTTATGCCAACGGCAACCACCCGGCGGCCTAGCGGCTCTCCGGGGTCATCAGCAGCGACATGGCCTCCTGGCGCGGGCCGAGATTGTCGCGGAACACGCCGCGCACCGCCGAGGTGATGGTCAGCGAGCCGGGCTTCTTGACGCCGCGCATGGTCATGCACAGGTGCTCGGCCTTGATCACCACCATCACGCCCATGGGGTCGAGGGCCTGGACCAGGTAGTCGGCGATCTGCTTGGTCAGCCGCTCCTGGAGCTGCAGGCGCCGGGCCAGGTAGTCGACCAGGTAGCCGAGGTTGTTCAAGCCGATGATCCTGCCTTTTTTCGGGATGTAGGCGATGCTGGCCCGGCCCGAGAAGGGGAGCAGGTGGTGCTCGCACATGGAATAGATGGGGATGTCCTTGAGGATGACCATCTCGTCGTGCTTTTCCTCGGTCAGGCACTTCAGGAAATCGGCGGGTTCTTTGCCCGTTCCCGAGAGCACTTCGGCGAACATGGCGGCCGCCCGCGCCGGCGTTTCCTTCAGCCGCTCCGAGGCGGTCTCTTCGCCGATGCCTTCCAGGATCAGCGCCACGCCCTGCTTAATTTTTTCCAGGTCCATGCTCTTCATGAATCGCTCCCATGGCCATTTGCATGGCCTCCTTGACCGAGACGCCCAGGTCGGAGGCCAGGCGGCTGACATCGGCGAACTCGGGCTTGCAGTTCACCTGCCGGCCCTGCCAGGAACTGACCTTCAGGCGCAGTTCCCTGCCGGCCACGTGGACGGTGCGCATGGCGCGCTCGAGGACGACCCGCTCGGAGAAGCGCTGGCGCAGTCCGATGACCGGGCTTTCCCTGAAAATGGCGGCGATCACCGTATCGCGCTCTCCGGGCCGGCACAAGACGGTCAGCTGGAACCCGGGGCGGCCTTTCTTCATCAGGCCGGGCGCGATGAAAATGTCCAGGGCCCCGGCAGCGGCGATGCGCTCCGCCGCATGGGCAAGCAGCTCGGGGCTGGCGTCATCCACGTTGGCCTCGAGCACCCAGACGCCTTCCTCGCCGGCCGCCTCCTCGCTTTCCTGCAAAATGGCGCGCAGCAGGTTCGGCGTCGCCGCGAAGGTCCTTTGGCCGCAGCCGCAGCCGCTCTTCAGTACCCGGGCCGCGCGGCC
>JBGSPO010000024.1:0-9021 GCA_041738575.1 Candidatus Aminicenantia bacterium | reverse complement strand
AGCGGATTGACCATCCGCCAGCTCCCCAAGCGCGCCTCGACGCGTCCGTAGACGTAGGCCGTTTCCCCGGTGCGCATGGCGTTCAGCAGGTAGGGTTGGTTGAAAAAAACGAGCGACACGTTCTCTCCGCCGATCCGGCCCTCGGCGCTGAGCAGGGAGGACCTCTTTTTAAAATTGCGGCTGACGCGGGCGCGGCGCACGACAAAGGCATAGAGGCGGTCCTCGCCGGGGAGAATGACGGCCTGCAGCCGCGACAGGTCGATGTAGGATTCGGGAAAGTGCAGCAGCAGGTCGCCGGCCGTGGCCATGCCGCGGCGGCGCAGGACGGCGGCGAAAGCGGGGCCGATGCCCTTGAGCTCTTCGACCGGGGTGTGCTGGGTGATGGTCAATAGTAGAAGATGATCTTTTTTTCCGAGCCTTGCACGTTCTTCAGCCCCGGCAGCAGGGTGAACCAGTCGAAGATCGATCGCTTGACCCTGGCGTTGAACTGGGCGGCGCCGTAGGCCTCGTCGAGAACGTCCGGGGAAAAATGGCTGCCGTTGATGACCAGCTCGGAAAAGGCGAAGCGCATGTGGTAGTTGCTGCATTCGAACTTGCCGCTGAAGCGCACCTCGGTGTCGCGCAGGAACTGGGGCACGGCGGAGTATTTTTCACCGGCCAGCTTGACCTTGAGCCTGCCGTCGACCCGGTTCTTGTCCTTGAGCTGCAGCTCGATGAAGCTCACTTCCGGGGCATATTTCCGGGTATAGAACAGGTTGAGGTACGAGTTCAGATCGCTCTCGCTGAAGGTGGCCTTTTTTAGGAAAAGCGAGGGCTGGCGCCGGGCGGCGATGCGGGCCAGGAAACCGTCGATCAATTTGGCCTTTTCCAGCGAATAGTCGCCGGCCAGGGCCGTGGCCGCCAGCGCCAGGAACAGTAACGAGCAGCGAGTTTTACGCATCATTCTTTGACAATAACCCTGCGGCCGTTAATTTGCAAGCGTCCGCTGAAGAAAAGGGAGATCGCCCGGGGAAAGAGACGGTGTTCCTGGCGCAGGATGCGCCGGCTGAGCGCCTGCTCGTCGTCGCCGGCGAGCACCGGCACCGGGCGCTGGGCGATGATCGGTCCCGAGTCGGTACCGGCGTCGACGAAGTGGACGGTGCAGCCGCTGACCTTCACCCCGTGCTGCAGGGCCTGGCGCTGGGCGTCCAGGCCGGGGAAAGATGGGAGCAGCGCCGGGTGGATGTTCAGGATGCGTCCCGGGTACTTGGCCAGCAGCACGGGGCCGACCAGGCGCATGTAGCCGGCCAGGCAGACCAGGTGAATATGCTCGCGCTCCAGCAGCGCGCAGAGGGCCGTCTCGTAGGCGGCCTTGTCGGGGAAACTCCCGGGGTCGACATGATGGGCGGGGATGCCTAGGCGGGCGGCCTTTTTCAGGCCCGCGGCGTGGGCTTGGTCGCTGACGGCCACGCGCACCGTGAAATTGGCGCCCGCGGCCCGGGAAGCGCGGACGATGGCCATGAAATTGCTCCCGCGACCGGAAAGAAAAACGGCCACATTCCCCGGGTTCATGAGCGGTGCTGTTTGTGCTGGGTTGTCATGTGCGGTCTGGCTGCGTTTTTGCCGCATGGCAAAAGAGCATGCCGAAGGGGGGACTCGAACCCCCGCGAGCGTAATGCCCACCAGTACCTGAAACTGGCGTGTCTACCAATTCCACCACTTCGGCATGTTATGCTATCTTATAAGGCATAAACGCGGTTTTGTCAAGCCCGGGGAATGCCCATTCCCGGGCAAGCGCCCTGCCGGCGCCCGGTTTACTTCGGGCCGCGCTTGGTGTAAAATACCGTTTCCGAACCCTTTCCGACCCGCTCGTGGAGACATGCACGTAACTGCCAACAAGGCCGCTGCCGCCCTGCTGATACTTTGCCTGGTTTCAGGGACGGGACTGCCCGGACAGGAGGCGGTCGACCCGGCCGGAACCGCAACGGCCAACCCCGACCCGGTCGATGGGGAGCGGCTGCCGGCGTATGCCTCCAATTTTTTTAAGGATGAAGCCGAGATGTGGACCCTGCCGTTCCACCTCGATGCCAAGGGGTTCCTCGTCTGCGGCACCGTTCTGGCCGCCACCGGCCTGCTGGTGGCCAACGACGAAGGTATCTATGAAGGGTTCAAGGCGTTCCAGGGAGACAACCCCTGGGTGGACAAGGTCAGCCCCGCCGTGACTCTCTTGGGCGACTGGGGAGTGGACTGCGGCATCGCCGGCCTCTTTTTCCTCGGCGGCGTGATCGCCCGGGACCGCCAGGCTCGGGATACGGGGTTGATGGCCTGGGAAACGCTGCTGCACACCGGGCTCCTGGTCCAGGTCGTCAAGCACCTGTCCGGCCGCCAGCGCCCGTCGGTTGAAGGCGGGCGCGATTACTGGCACGGGCCTTCGGCTTTCTTCAAGCGCTATGACGGATATTTTTCCAACTATGATTCTTTTTTTTCCGGCCACACGGTCTCGGCCTGGGGGCTGGCCACGGTCATCGCCCAGAGCTACCGCGACCGCACCTGGGTGCCGCCGCTCTGCTACGGCCTGGCCACCCTGGTCGGGTTGTCGCGCCTCACCGAGGACGCCCACTGGCTCTCCGATGTTTTCCTGGGGGCGGTCATCGGTTATGCCGTCGGCAAGATGGTCGTGCGCAACCGGGACCGGCGGCTCCAGTTCACGCCGGCGCTCAGGCCCGGCGGCGGCGGGCTGGCGTTCAGTTATCGCATTAATTGAAGCGGCCGTTTCCCGCGGCCGCGATTTACCGGGCCGGGGATTCGTGGTATATTCCAAAGCGGAACCCCGGTAACGAGTGACAAGTGACGTTTGACAAGGAAGAATAATAAGCCATGAGAGCGGAAACAGCGTGCGTTTGCCTGTTGCTGATCGTGTTGGTTTGTGCCCCGTTCCCGGCATTCGGACGTGAAGGGCATGACGAAACCGCGTTCGTCATCGACGATTTCAGGATGGAGACGCAGCCCGGGGGATATTTTTATCCGAATTTCATCGAGAACCTCGCGCCGGATGCCGTCTGGCTGACCGAGGAGAGCAACGGCTTCGGCCTGGCCGACCGGCCCAGGGTCTATTTCGAGGGCGATTCCTGGACCCAGTTCAACTGGCACTACGCCGGCCATGCCATCACCTCGGCCCTCGATGACGGCGCCCCGGCCCTGCAGCTGCCGTTCCTGGCCATTGGCTCCATGGCCCTGCTCAGCGAAACCCCGACCCGGCGGGGCCACGGCTTTTTTTTCACCCCGCGGGCGCCGGGAGGCACGGTCACGCGGGTCCTAGTCTCCACCGCCTTCCCCAACCTGGGAGGCTACACTTCCCTGGGCAGGCTGGCCGTGGCCAACCACGCCAGCCTGCGCGCCGCCGACCTGTACAAGACGCGCCGCCGCCTGGACGGCAACGCCCAGTTCGACTTCGGGTTCGAGAAGAATTACCGCGCCTCATCGCTGCTGCTGGCCGGCGGCTACTCCCTCATGCAGCGGCGCTTCAACGATTTCAACCGGCGCGACGCCCAGTTCGAGGAGAGCAGCGACCTGCTGCAGTTTCTCGGCCGCTGGCAGCGCCGCTTGGCCGCCGGCACCCTGGGCCTCGACCTGGTCATCAACTCGGGCAGCCGCGGCAACCTGTTCGCCGAGAACGGGCGCTACCCCCAGGAGACCTATGAGCAGGACAAGAGCTCCTGGCTGGCCGGGGCCTCCTGGTCGGGCCGGGCGCTCAACTTGAAGCTGGGCTGGGTTCATGAGCGCCAGGAGTTGCGGCAGGCGGTCAGCGATAGCGGCAAGGACCTGCGCGATATCGACGGCCAGGGATTCTTTCCCTTCGAAAAACAGGGGGAATTCCGTGCCGATACCCTGGCCCTGGCCGCGGACGGAAGATTCGCTTTGCCCTGGCTGGGCAAGGGCGCGGAGATCGAGCCCTTCCTCGACCTGTCCATGGTCATTCATTCCGCCCGCGAGCTGACCGGGGCGCACAACGAGATCTTTTTTTCCGGCCAGCCCTACCTGGTCTACTCGTGGCAGGGGGCGGGCGAGTACCGCAATCAGCGGCACTATGCCGCGGCCGGGACCCTGCTCCGCATGGAACTGGGCAAGCGCATCGGCCTGCGCGCCCGGCTGCTGCTGCAGCACCAGGGGCTCCGCTATCCCGGGGGGGAAAACGACGTCAGTTTCCTGCAGCCTGGGGGGGAGGCCGGCCTTCTTGTCCAGGTCGGAGGCAAAACGAGCGCCTCCCTTTCCTTTGGCATCTTGCCCTACAAGATGGGTGCCGGGGCGGCGGATTTCCTCGAGCGGCGGCGCCCCGGCGCCGAGGTCAGCTACTGGGCGGACGGCAACGGCGACGGCCGCTTCCAGGACGGCGAGCAGGGCCCCCTTTTCAGCCTCAGCGGCGGCGCCAGCCATTTCGCCGGCCGGGACCTGAAAGCGAGCCTGCGCCAGCGGCTGGAGCTGTTCCTGACCACCCGCATCTCGTCCCGCTTCCACCTGGACATCAAGGGGCTGTACAAGAAGATCCGCCGGCCGCTCTGGACCTCCTTCGCCGGCGAATACGGCCACTTCGAGCAGGTCGACGGCCGGAGCTATTATCTCCTGGACCGCCCGGTCACGGCCTACGAACTGGTCAACTCCCCCTTCGCCAGGGAGCCATTCTACGCCCAGTTCCTCGTGCGCGTCCACGGCGCCAGAGAGCGACGCTGGTACTTTTCATTTTCCTTCCTGGCCCACATGGGCATGGGTTATACCGCCTTCGGCAACGGGCCGGAAGCCAACGACATTGGCGTCATCTCCGAGAGCCAGGCCTTTCCCAACTCCTGGATCAACGGCTTCGGCCGCGTCGACGGCGACCGCGCCTTCGTGGGCAAGATCTTCTTCGGCTATTACCTGGCGCCGCGCCTCTTCCTGGGCGGCAGCGTCAAGTACCGCGACGGCAACCCGTTCGCCTTCATCGACGCCTTCCAGCGCCAGGGCCAGTGGGTCATCACCTACCAGACGATCAAAGCCGAGGACGAGCACTCGAAGAAGGGCGGGCCCAGGGAGGATTGCATCTGGGATTTCAACTTCAAGCTCGGGTACGATATCGCCATGTTCGGGAAAAAAGGCCGCCTGGAACTTTCAGTGTTCAACCTGCTCGATTTCGGCGGCGAGTTATCGGAAAACGCCTTTTCCAACGATAGAGAGCGCCTGGCCAACGAGTTGCAACTGCCGCGCAGCCTGCGCCTGGGGGTGGCGCTGGAGCTGTAGGCCCCACTCGTGGGTCATGCTCTTCGGGCCGCTGACCCACTCGGGGGTCGCGCCCTTCGGGCCGCTGACCCACTTGGGGGTCGCGCCCTTCGGGCCGCTGAACTACGAGTTCTTGCTCTCCATCTTCTCCTGGCAGGGGACGCAATAGCGCGCGAAAGGCAGGACTTCCAGGCGCTTGGGGGAGATCTCCTCGCCGCAGTGCAGGCACTTGCCATAGTGGTTCTTCTCAATGCGCGCCAGGGCTTCCTCGACCTCCTTCAGGTTGGCCATCATGTTGTTGGACATGACGAAGCCCATCTCCTTCTCGATCAACTCGTTGGCCTGGTCGATCTCATCCATGGCCCCGTCGCCTCCCTCGGAGGTGTCGCGCCAATCGATGACCTTGCGGATCTCGTCCCGCAGCGAGAGGAGTCTCTTTCTTATCTTAGCCATCTGCTCGTTTTTCATGTTTATCTCCTAGCGGTGATATTTGACGCCATGGATGATGGTCATGGCCCGGTACACCTGCTCCAGGAAGAGGACGCGGAAAATGTCGTGGGCGAAGGTCATGTCGGAAAAGGAGACGGCCAGGTCGGCGCGCGCGGCCACTTGCGGAGCGAAGCCGGCGAAGCCGCCGATCAGGAACACCAGGCGGCCCGGGTGGTAGGAGATCTTCTCCTGCAGCAGGGCGGCAAAGCGTCGCGAGTCCATCTTTTTCCCCTTTTCGTCCAAGGCGACGACATAGTCCCTGGGCTGGATCTCCTGCAGGAACATGGCGCCTTCCTTCTCCTTCACGAACCCCTCCTCCTGGTGGCGGATCTCCCGAAATTTTTTTATGCTGAATTTTACATAATAATTTATGTTTTGTAAATATTTTTTTTCAAGTTCCTGCAGCCCCTTGAATTTCAGCTCGCCGGGGCAGACCAGCTCAATGGTTTTCATGGCGTTTCAGCTTGTTGTACAGGGATTTGCGCGAGATGCCCAGGATGCGCGCCACCTGGCTCTTGTTGCGGTACTTGCGCAGCAGATAGGCGGTGTATTCGGCCTCGACCTCGGCCAGGGTGCGCTCGCCGGCCTGGATGAGGTCCAGGATAGGCCCGGGCCGGTCCAGCAGCGTCCAGACCCCCTGATCGTCCAGGGCGGCGCCGCGCACGGCCAGGCCGTTGACGAAGTTTTCCAGCTCGCGGATGTTCCCGGGCCAGGGATACTGCAGCAGGCGTTGGCGCGCTTCATCGCTGAGCGCGACGGGGACGCCCTGGCGGGAGCAGAAAAAATGCAGCAGGGGCAGGATATCCCCCGGGCGCTGGCGCAGGGGGGGGACGAAGATGCTGACCGTCGAGATCCGGTAGTACAGGTCGGCGCGGAACTCTCCGCGGCGCACCTTGTCCTCGATGGCGGCGTCGGCCGAGAAAAGGAAGCGGGCAGGGATGTCGACCTCGGCCACGGCGCCCAGGGGACAGATCTTCTTCCTCTCGATGGCGCGCAGCAGCTTGGCTTGCAGGTTCAGGCTCAGCAGGTCGATCTGGTTGAGAAAGATCGTGCCGGGTCCGGCCTGGCGCCATTTGCCCAGGGCGTCGCTGTCGGCGCCGGAAAAGGCTCCTTTCTGGTATCCGAACCACTCGCTTTCCAGCAGCGTTTCCGGGACATCACCGCAGCCCAGGTTGAGCAGCGGCTGAAAAGGGCTGAGGGCGGCGAGAAAGGCGGCCCAGAAGTCTTTGCCGCTGCCCGTCTCGCCCCAAAGCAGGACGGGGGTGTTCACGGCGGCGACCTTCTCGACCGCGGCCTTCACGGCCAGCGACGCCGGGTCGGCGAGGTTAGAAATCAGGGGAAAAATCGTAGCGCTTGGCATCCATCCACAACTTTTCCAGCGCGTACTTCTTCCGCCACTCGGCGGAAAAGATGTTGACGATGAAATCGACGTAATCGACCAGGATCCATTCCGCCGCGGCCTCGCCCTCGCTGCCCAGCGGCTGCATCTGCAGGTCCTTTTTCAGGCTCTCCCTGACGGCGTCGGCCAGGGCCTTGTTCTGGCGGGCGGAGTTGCCGCTGCAGACGACCAGGTAATCGGTCATCTCGCTGAGGCCCTTCAGCCGGAGCACGGTGATCTTTTCCGCTTTCTTGTCCAGCAGCGCCTCCACGGCTTTCTTGATCCCGCCCGGGATGCGGCGCCGGTGCAGGTCTTCCAGGATGCCGGTGAATTCATCCTTCTTCATATAGTTTTATTTCCTCCATGATCTTGTGCACGTTCTTTTCCACGTAGGGCGAGACGTCCTGCCCATGGGATCTGCGCCGGCGGATCGCGGTGGCGGAGAGCTCCAGGTAGTCCGAGACATAGGCGTGCAGGAATGCCCCGGGCGGCAGGCCGGGATCGTCGGGCTCCGTCCGCAAGGGGACGCCTTCCTCGCGCAGCAGCCGCTGCACTTGCGAACGGTGGCCGGGGCGGCGCAGGACGATGATGAAATAAACCTCGCGCAGGATGCGCCGGTAGTCCTTCCAGGTGCGGATCTTCAGGAAACCCTCGCTGCCGGTGATGAAATAGAAGCTCTCGAGGGGCGAGGCGGCCTTCAACTCGGCGATGGTGTCGATGGTCCAGGAATATCCCCGGCGGCTCAGTTCCAGGTCGCAGGGCACCAGGCCGGGGTGGGGCTGCAGGGCGGCCTGGAGCATGGCCAGCCGCAGTTCGGCCGGCGGCAGCGCCTGGCGCGTTTTATGCGGCGGCCGGGCCGAGAGGATGTAGAGAACGCGGCTCAAGCCGAAGGCGGCCTTGATCTTCAGTCCCAGCTCGATATGTCCCCGGTGAACGGGGTTGAACGTGCCGCCCAGCAGCCCGGTCTTAGGCTGGCTCATGCAACGAGAAAAGGATCTTCTTCATCTTTTCCAGGTGGGTCGACTGCAGCGCCGAGATCTCCATGAAGGGGATTTTACGCCGCCGGCAAAAATTGCGCAAGGCGTCGATGCCTGCCCGCTCCTCCGCCACCAGGTCGATCTTGTTGGCCAGCACCAGCATGTTTTTCTGCAGCAGCTGCGGGTGGTATTGCTTCAGCTCGTTTTCCAGCACTTCGAAGGTTTTCAGGGGGGGAAGGGAGGCATAGGGGGAGGCGTCGATGACGAAGAGCAGGACGCGGGTGCGCTCGATGTGGCGCAGGAATTCCAGGCCCATGCCCTCGCCGCGATGGGCGCCTTCCAGGATGCCCGGGATGTCGGCGACGATCATGCTGCGGCCATGGAAATCCACCACGCCCAGGTTGGGGGTCAGGGTGGTGAAAGGGTAATCGGCGATCTTGGGCCGGGCGGCGCTGATCTTGGAGATGAGGGTCGACTTGCCGGCGTTGGGCAGGCCGACCAGGCCGGCGGTGGCGATGAGCTTCAATTCCAGCACCACCTTGATCATTTCACCCTTTTCGCCTTTTTCGCTGCGGCGCGGCGCCTGGTTGACCGATGACTTGAAATGGACATTGCCGCGGCCGCCCTTGCCGCCCTTGGCCAATACGAACTCGAGCCCCAGGCGGTCGAAATCGAAGATCAGTTTCTCGTCGGGAAAGGTCTTGACCACGGTGCCGGCCGGGACCTGCAGGACGATGTCGGCGCCGTTGCGGCCGGTGCATTTCCGGCGGCTGCCGGCGCCGCCGTTCTCGGCCTCGAACTGGCGCTGGTACTTGAAGTCGGTCAGCGACTGGCAGATGGGACTGCTGACCAGGACGATATCCCCGCCCTTGCCGCCGTCGCCGCCGTCGGGGCCGCCGCGGGGGATGAACTTCTCGCGGCGGAAACTGTGGGAACCGTCGCCGCCGT
>JBGSPO010000009.1:0-14221 GCA_041738575.1 Candidatus Aminicenantia bacterium | reverse complement strand
GAAAAAGCCGCCGGCCGGCTCTTCGCCGCGGCCGCTACGCCGCGAAAAATGGCGCGCCTGCCCGAAGCGAGAATCGCCCGCCTGATCTACCCGGTGGGTTTTTACCGCACCAAGTCCAGGCATATCCTCGGCATTTGCCGGGCCCTGGAGCACAACCGGGATTTCCCCTCGACCCTGGAAGGGCTGCTGGCGCTGCCGGGCATAGGCCGCAAATCGGCCAACCTGGTCCTGGCCTTGGCGTTCTCGCGCCCGGCCATCGCCGTCGACACCCACGTGTTCCGCATCTCCCGCCGCCTGGGCTGGGCGCAGGGCGGCTCCCCGGCCGAGGTCGAGAAGGAACTGGAAACCCTTTTCCCCCGCCGCCAGTGGAACGATGTCAACCAGGTATTGGTCGGGTTCGGACAGACGATTTGTCGCCCGGTGCATCCCAAATGCGGAGAATGCGTATTGCAGAAGACATGCCCATCGGCTAGCTCCGTGACGCGTGACGCGTAACGCGTGACGCGGAAGAAAAATCAATCTAAAAAGCACTACTATCCAAAGACTAAAACTAGAGAGAAGGGGATCTCGTTTGAATTATTGGAATTTGATTGAATTTTATTTTTTAAAAGTCTTCTCTTACATGTCACGCGTCACGCGTTACGCGTCACGAATGGTTCGTGTCAATTCTTGGTCTTGAGGAACGAATCCTTGATCAAATTGACCATCTTGGCGTTCTCGGTGTGCCCGGTCTTCTGGGCGATGACGCGGCCGCAGATGGGCCGCCCGAGCAGGTAGAAGTCGCCGATGATGTCGAGGATCTTGTGACGGGCCAGTTCCTCGGGGAAGCGCAGGGTGGTGTTGATGATGCGGTCCTTGTCGATGAGGATGAAGTTGTTCATGCGCCCGCCCTCGGCCAGTCCCATGTCGCTGAGCTTGTTGAAGTCGTCGACGAAGCCGTAGGTGCGGGCCGGGGCGATCTCGCGCATGAAGTCGTCGCTGGAGTTCATGGCGAAATCGAATGTCTGCCGGCCCAGGGGCTCGGGGTAGATGCAGGTATAGCGCACCGAGAAGCCGTCGGCCGGCTCGACCTTGATGAACTTGCCGTTGGGGGTCTCCTCGCCGATCAGCAAGGGCCGGGTGATGACGATCTCCGGGATGTCCTCGGCCTGGTCGACGATGCCGCACTCCTTGATGAACTCGCAGAAATTGATGGCCGAGCCGTCGTCGATGGGCACTTCCTTGTTGATCTTGACGGCGAGGTTGGTGATGCCGAAGGCATGCAGCACGGCCAGCAGGTGCTCGATGGTGCGGGCCTCCAGGTCGTCCTTCTTGATCGAGGTGGCATAACCGGTGGTGTTGAGGTACTCGATGCGCGCCGGGATGTAGCCGGTCTTGGAGATGTTCTCGAAACGGATGCCCTTGTTCGGCGCCAGCGGCTTGATGACCATGCCGGTCTTGTCGCCCGAGTGCAGGCCGATGCCGTAGATGATGTTGCTCAGGGCCACCGTGCGCTGCTTGCGCAGGTGCTGCGGGTCGGTGGCTTCGAAGTCGATGGTCGCCGTGCTCTCGCGCAGCAGGCGCTTCTTTTCATCGTTGCCGGCCAGCTCGTCCTCCTGGTCGAGGATGACCTTCAGCCTCATGTTCTCGTCGCGCACCTGGCGGAATTCCAGGGCGCGCTTGAGAACGAAGATCACCTTGTCCAGGCTCAGGGGCTTCTCCAGGAAGTCGTAGGCCCCGGCCTTCAGCGCCGAGACAGCTGCCGAAACCGAGCCGTGGCCCGATATCATGATGATGATCTGCAGCGGGTCGATCTCCAGGATGCGCTGGATGACCTCCAGGCCGTCCATGCCGGGCAGCCAGATATCCAGGAAGATGGCGTCGGGGCGGATGTTCTGGAACTTGTCGATCCCCTCCTTGCCGTCCTTGGCGAAATAGACCTGGTAGCCCTCGTCCTCAAGCACCGTGGCCAGGGAGACCTGAATGTTCTTCTCGTCGTCAACGATCAGTATTTTCTTCATTTTCGGCCCTATTATACCCAAATTCGAGATGGAAAGATAGGCCGAAAATGAAGCGAGCTGTCGTGACGCGTAACGCGTAACGCGTGACATGGAAGAGATTAAATTCCAAGCGCCAAATTCCAAAAAGAAAGTGGTAGTGATAGTGGAAGCAAGAGCCAGAAGACGATCTCCTAAGGATTTTTATTCATCTTCATGTAAGGGCGGTTCGCGAACCGCCCCTATAAAAGACATGGCCTTTGTTTGGGATTTGTAATTTGTTTTTTGGAATTCTATTCCTACTCTTCTCGCGTCACGCGTTACGCGTCACGCGTCACGATAGTTCGGAGTGCGCAGGCCTTGTTTTTCTCCTCTGCCTGCGCTATACTAACTCCAATGAATCCATACCTCATATTCTTCCTGTCCTGGCTGTTCCCGGGTCTCGGGCACATGTTGCAGAAGCGGGCGCTGAAAGCCGTGGTCTTCTTCACCGGCACCGTGGCGCTCCTGGCCATGGGCGTTCTGATGAAGGGGAAGTTCTACGACACGACGGTCATGCACCCCCTGCTGCTGCTCGGCTTCGTCGGCGACCTGGGCAACGGCCTGTTCTATTTCATCATCAATTTCTTCCACCTGGCCGGCGGCGACATCAAGGTCGCCACCTACCATTACGGCACCGCCTACCTGGCCGCGGCCGGTCTGCTCAACTACCTGGTGGCGCTGAACGCCTTCGATATCGCCAAGGGGAGGAAAGCATGATCTTCAAGAGCCACATGGTCTCCATGCTGGTCTTCGCCCTGATCGTCTCCGTCATGCTGGCCTTCATCCGCCACAGCGACCTGCGCCACGTGCGCCATTACGCCTTGAAGCTCTTCCTGTACATGGCCGGAGGCGTGGTCCTTTTCAGCTGGTTCATGCACTTCGCCTGAACCCCAGTGGCTTCCCGCCGCCGCATCATCGCCGCCGCCGTTTCACTGCTCATCTATGCCGGCATTTCCCTGATGTCGTCTCTGCCGTCATCGTCTCTGCCCACGGGCATCCCCGACTTCATCCCCCATGGGATCGAGTACGCCATCCTGGGCTTCTTCTTCATCCAGGTTTTCGCCGCCCCGCGCCGGCCGGCGATCCTGGCCCTCGCCTTGCTGCTGCTGGGCCTGCTGGGCCTGCTCGACGAATGGCACCAGCTGTCGACCCCGGGTCGGGTTTTTTCGCTGCTGGATGTGCTGTACGACACGCTGGGCGCCGCGGCGGGTATGGCCGCTTTCCTGGCGTTCGCCAATCAAAAACGTAATACATGATGGCTGAGAAATAGGCCTACGTGACGCGTGACGCGTAACGCGTGACACGAAAGAGATAAAAATCCAAGCATCAAGCACCAAATTCTAATGACCAAATGACCCAAACAAAGAAAAGATGCTTGAAAGGGTTTTCGTTTTGGACATTGGAATTTTTATATTGGAATTTATTGGAATTTGGTACTTGGGATTTAATCTTACTTGGTCACGGGTTTTAGCAGGTCGTTTTATTCTTCCGCGTTACGCGTTACGCGTCACGCGTTACGCGTCACGGAAGCTCGCTGAGTTCGTTCACGCATCACTACGAACGATATTTGAGCTTGTATTTTTCTATCAGATACCGAAGCGAGCGGTAGTTCACCTGCAGCCGTTGCGCCGTCTTTTTCACGTTGCCGCCGCTCAGCGCCAGGGCGCGGATGAGGATGCGCTTGCTCAAGTCATCAATGTATTCGTTGAAGTTGAATTGCCCGGCCTCGAGCAGATCCGGCCAGTCCTGGCCGGGAGCCTGGGAGACGTCGAGGTTGTAAATGACCTCGGAGGGCAGCGAGCTGGAGCTGAATACCGGTCCCTTTTCCAGGGCCACTCCCCGTTCAATGAAGTTCTCCAGTTCGCGCACGTTCCCCGGCCAGCGATAAAGGGAAAAGCAGTCCATGACCTTTTTTTCGAAGCCGGTGATGCTCTTGGCGAACTTCTGGTTGTAGCGCTGCAAAAAGTGCTGCATCAGGATGGGAATGTCGTCCTTGCGCTCGCGAAGCGGCGGCACCTTGATGGAGATGACGTTCAGGCGGTAGTACAGGTCGGAGCGGAACTCCCCCCGCTCCATGCTTTCGATCAGGTCGCGGTTGGTGGCCGCGATGATGCGCACGTCAACGGCGATCTCGCGGTTGTCCCCGACGCGGCGGATGGCCTTTTCCTGGATGGCGCGCAGCAGCTTGACCTGCATCTTCTGGGACATCTCGGAGATCTCGTCCAGGAACAGCGTCCCGCTCCCGGCCGCCTCGAACAGTCCCTCTTTCTCCTGGTAGGCGTCGGTGAAGGCGCCTTTCTTGTGGCCGAACAGTTCACTCTCCAGCAGGTTCTCGGGCAGGGCGCCGCAGTTGATGGAGACGAAGCGCTGCCCGGCGCGCCGGCTCTGGGCGTGGATGGCGCGGGCGATCAGCTCCTTGCCGGTGCCGCTCTCGCCGCAGATCAGGACGGTGGAGTCGGTCTGGGCCACGGTGCGGATCAGTTCGTAGATCTTGGTCATCTGGGGATCGCCGCCGACGATGTTCTCGAACTCATCGCGGTCCGACAGCTTCTGCTTCAGCTCGATGTTTTCCAGCTCGATGCTCTTCTTGTGCAGCGACTTGTGGATGATGATCTTCAGCTCCTCCAGGTTGAAGGGCTTCATGATGTAGTCCTCGGCGCCGAGCTTCATGGCCTCGATGGCGTCGTGGGTGGCGGCGTAGGCGGTGATCATGATCACCGGCAGCTCCGGGTCGTGGGTCTTGATCTTCTTCAGCAGCTCGATGCCGTTCAGGTCGGGCATGCGGATATCGGAGATGACCAGGTCGTACTTGCGCCCCTTCAGCTTTTTCAGGGCCTCGACGCCGCTCTGGGCCTCCTCCACCTGGTAGCCTTCCTTGCCCAGGACAAAGGAGAGCATGTTGCGCAGGCTGTGGTCATCGTCGACCAGCAGGACGTTTATGCCTTTTTGAAGCATACCACCACCTCGGTACCCTGGTTCTTCTCGGATTGGATTTCCATGACGAAGCCATGCTCGTCGACGATGCGCTTGACGATGTTCATTCCCAGGCCGATGCCGAAGGCGAACTTGGAATAGAAGGGAATGAAGATCTTCTCCAGTTCCTCGCGGTCCATGCCCACGCCGAAATCGCGAATGGACAGACAGGTCGACCCGGCCCGGGGGAATATGGCGATCTCGATCTCGCCCTTCTCGTTCAGCGCCTTGACGGCATTGTTCATCAGGTTCCATACCAGCTGCTTGATCTTCTTGAAGTCGGCATGAACCGTGTTGCCCGGGTCGTATTTCTTGATGAAGCGCACCGCCATGCGGTTGCGGGCGATCATGGCCGTCACGTCGTCCACCACCCCGCCCAAATCGAAATCGGTTTTTTCCAGGGGCGACTGCTTGGAGAAATTCAGGAATTCCTCGATGAAGGCCGAGAGGCGGTCCGACTCCTTGACGATGATGTCCATCAGGTTGCGCAGCTCGGGGGCCAGGGCCAGCTCGCCGCGCAGGAACTGCACCGAGCCCGAGATCGACGCCAGCGGGTTGCGGATCTCGTGGGCGATGCCGGCGGCCATTTCGCCGATCAGGGCCAGGTGCTCCTTTTCCTTGAGCTTGCTCTCGATCTCCTTGATGGCGCTCAGGTCGGTGATTAGGAAGACCAGCAGCCGCTCGAAGTTCGAGATGGTTTCAATGGAGGACAGGGTGATGCCCATGGAATAGCCGCGCAGGCTTTTTTCGAAATAATAGGAGTTGTTGGCCTGCCAGATGCGGCTGATCTCGGGCAGGTCCTCGCGGGCCAGCAGCAGGTCGAAGATGTTGCTCCCGGGCTTCAGGTTCAGGAACTGGGCGGCCTTGGGATTATAGGAAACGACCCGCCCCCGGGTATCGGCGGTGACGAAGCCGTTCTCCATCTTTTCCATCACCGAGTTGTTCAGCAGGATCATGTCCTGCAGGTCCTCCTGGATGTTGCGCAGCTGCTCGCCGGTGCGGCGGATGCGCTCGAAATAGTAGGAGGCGATGATGCTGACGCTGGAGAAGGCGATGAAGCTCATCAGCAGGTTGTAGATGAAGGTCCCCAGCGCGACCTCCCCCGCCTCGAAGTTGGGATAATAAGGAATGAGGTTCAGGTAGAGCAGGTCGGAGAGGATGCCGAAGGCGATGAAGGAGACGGTGGCGATCATCAGCGTGTCGCGGCGCGACAGAAAGATGGAGGCGACGATGATCGGCAGGATGTAGAGGAAATAAAAGGGGCTGACGATGCCCCCGGACAGGTAGACCAGCAGCGTGATCAGCAGGATATCGAAGGCCAGCTCGATGTACAGCAGGAGGCGCAGGCGCAGCAGGCGCGCCAGCGGGAAGAACAGGATGCTGATCGCGGTGGCCGCCAGCAGCGCCCCCAGCACGGCCAGCAGCGACATGGGGGCCTTGAAGAACAGCAGGATGATGACGGTGACCATGCCCAGGGCCGCGAGGATGGCGATGCGCAGTGAGTGCAGGAATACCAGTTTTTTATGCAGCTTGCGATCCTCGACTGCGATCAAGTTAGACCGGCTATGAGACCTTTCCTATGATGTCGAACAGGGGCAGGTACATGGCCACGATGATGCCGCCGACGATGCCGCCCAGGAACAGGATCATGATCGGCTCCATCAGCGAGACCAGGGCCGACACGGCCTGGTCGACCTCTTCATCGTAGAAGTCGGCGATCTTGCCGAGCATGGTGGACAGGGAGCCGGTCTGCTCGCCGACGGCGACCATCTGCGTCACCATGTAGGGGAAACGCTTGGTCTCTTCCCAGGATTCCCAGAGCGGCTTGCCTTCCTGGACCAGCGCCCGGCTTTTCAGCACCGCGTCCTCGATGATGGCGTTGCCCGACGTCTTGGCGGTGATGGTCATGCTCTCGATGATCTCGACGCCCGAGGTCAGCAGCGTGGCCAGGGTCCGCGTCACGCGCGCCACGGCCACCTTGGTCAGCAGTTCGCCGAACACCCAGATCTTCAGCTTGAGGTTGTCGATCACGCGCCGGCCCTTGAAGGTGCGGTAATAGGAGCGGAAAGCGAAGACGGCGCCGATGATGATCAGGGCGATCCACAGGAAGTTGGCCACCAGGAAATTGCTGGCCCCGACCACGATCTGCGTGGGCAGGGGCAGCTCGGCGCCCAGCTGGGCGAACATGTCGGAGAACACCGGCACGACCTTCCACAGGATGACCCCGGTCAGCACCATGGCGATCACCAGGACGGAAATGGGATAGGCCAGGGCCGACTTCACCTTGCCGATCAGCTTGTTCATGCTCTCGACGTATTGCGACAGGCGCAGCAGGATGGTGTCCAGGTTGCCCGAGGCCTCGCCGGCCTGGATCATGCTGGTGTACAGGTCGTTGAAGACCTTGGGGTGCTTGCGCATGGCGTTGGAGAGGTTGGCGCCGGCCTCAACGTCCTTGCGCACCTCCAGGAGCACGCCCTGGAAGAACTTGTCCTTCTGCTGAGCGCCGAGGATGCCGATAGCCTGGGTGATGGGCAGGCCGGCGTTGAACATGACCGAGAGCTGGCGGTTGAACACGGCGATGGTCTTGAGCGACACCCCGCGGTTCTTGCCGATGAAGGGGATGTTCAGCTTGAGCTTCTTGCGCTCGATGCTCAGGACCTGGATCTGCTCTTTTTCCAGGGCAGAGACGATCTCGCTGGAGTTGCGGGCGTTGCGCTCTCCCTCGATGATGCTGCCGACCTTGTTCTTTCCCCGGTATTTGAATATGGGCATTTTTTCCCCCCTGGTTAATGAGACTTGCCGGCGCTGGCGTTCGCGGCCGGGGCATGGCCCGACTTGAACTGGCTGCTGAGGCCGGTCGGGCCGCGATTGATCAGCTCCTGCAGCTCCTCGGGATTGTGCGAGACGTTCATGCCCAGCTCCAGCGAAATGTCACGCTTGAAATACAGGTTGGCCAGCGACTGGTTGAAGGTGATCATGCCGTATTTTTCCTGGCCCATCTGCATGGAAGAATAGATCTGGTGGATCTTGTTGTCGCGGATCAGGTGGCGAATGGCGGGCGTCGGGATCAGCACCTCCACGGCCAGGCAGCGGCCGCGGCCGTCGGCCTTGGGCAGCAGCGCCTGGGTGATGATGCCCTCCAGGTTCATGGAGAGCTGGGTGCGCACCTGGTCCTGCTGGTGCGGCGGGAAGACGTCGATGATGCGGTTGATGGTCTGGGCCGCCGAGTTGGTGTGCAGGGTGGCAAAGGTCAGGTGGCCGGTCTCGGCGATGGTGATCGCCGCCTGGATGGTCTCCAGGTCGCGCATTTCTCCGATCAGCACCACGTCCGGGTCCTCGCGCAGGACCGAGCGCAGCGCCATGGGGAAGCTCTTGGTGTCGGCGTGCAGCTCGCGCTGGTTGACCATGGCCTTGCGGTGCGAATGCAGGTACTCGATGGGGTCCTCGATGGTGATGATGTGCACCGGGTTTTCCTTGTTGACCTTGTCGATCATCGAGGCCAGGGTGGTGGTCTTGCCCGAGCCGGTGGGCCCGGTCACCAGGATCAGCCCGCGCGCTTTCTGGGTCATCTGGGGCACGATGGCCGGCAGCCCCAGCTTTTCGAACGACCAGATCTCGTAAGGGATGCGGCGGAAGGCGCCGGCGACGGCGCCGCGCTGCATGAAAACGTTGGCGCGGAAGCGGGCCAGGCCCTTGATGCCGAACGAAAAATCGAGCTCCCAATTTTCCTCGAACTTGTATTTCTGGTTGTCGTTGAGGATGCTGTAGATCATCTGCTTGGTCTCGGCCGGCGAAAGAGACGGATGCTCGATCCTCTTCAGGAGGCCGTGAACGCGGATCAGCGGCGGCGAGTTGGTGGTGATATGCAGGTCGGTCCCGCCCTCGTCGACCATGATCTTCAAAAGTTGCGGCAGCGGCAATGCCATGTCTCTCTCCTTACATCTTGGAGGTTTCCCTCAGCACTTCCTCGATCGAGGTCATCCCCTGCTTGATCTTTTCCAGCCCGCTCATGCGCAGGGTGAGCATGCCCTTCTCCTTGGCTTTCTGCCTGAGCTCGGAAGTGGAGGCGCCGATCATGATCATCTCGCGGATCTCCTCGTCGAGCTCCATGACCTCGAAGAGGCCGACACGGCCCTTGTAGCCGGTATTGTTGCACTTGTCGCAGCCCTTGGGCTCGAAGATCTGAATGGCCTTGGCCTCCTCGGGGGTGAAGCCGATCTCGATGAGGGTCTGGGCCGGGATCTTGGCCACGGACTTGCAGCTGGTGCAGAGGCGGCGGATCAGCCTTTGGGCCTGGACCAGGCGCAGCGCCGTGGCCACCAGGAAAGGCTCGATGCCCATGTTGACCAGGCGGGCGATGGTCGACGGCGCGTCGTTGGTGTGCAGCGTCGAAAGGACCAAGTGGCCGGTCAGGGCGGCCTTGATGGCGATGTCGGCGGTCTCGAAGTCGCGGATCTCGCCCACCAGGATGATATTGGGGTCCTGGCGCATGAAGGTGCGCAAGGCGGCCGGAAAAGTCAGGCCGATCTGCTCCTTGATGTTGACCTGGTTGATGCCGAAGATATTGAATTCCACGGGGTTTTCCGCGGTCAGGATGTTCACCTCGTCATCGTTCAGCTTGGAGACGGCGGAATAGAGCGTGTTGGTCTTGCCCGACCCGGTGGGGCCGGTGACCAGGATGATGCCCCAGGGCTCCTTGATGTTGCGCTCGAACTTCTGCAGCGAGCTGGGCTCGAAACCCAGCTGGGTCAGGTCGAGCTTCAGCTGGTCCTTGTCCAGGATGCGGATGACGATCTTCTCGCCGTGGATGGTCGGCAGCGAGGAGACGCGCATGTCGACGACCTTCTTGGCGGTGCTGGTGTCGATCTTGGTCTTGATGCGTCCGTCCTGGGGCAGGCGCTTCTCGGCGATGTCGATGCCGGCGATGAGCTTGAGCCTGGAGGTGACCTTGTTCTTCAGGTTCATCGGCGGCTTCATGTATTCGTGCAGCACGCCGTCGATGCGCAGGCGCACGCTGAACTCCTTCTCGTAGGGATCGAAATGGATATCCGAAGCCCCCTTGATGATGGCGTCGTTGAAGATGAGGTTGACCAGCTTGATGGCCGGGGCATCCTCGTCGATATCCCCATCCCCCGATACATCCTCATCCGTCATCTCCAGGACCTCGACGTTGGAATCCTCGCTCAGCTCGATCTCGTCGAGGAATTTCTGGGCCTCGATGCCGGTGGAGGAGCCGTAGTACTTGTCGATGGCCTCCAGGATCGACGACTCGGGTGCGATGACCGCCTGGATGCGCAGGTTGGTCGAGAAGCGGATCTCCTCCTGCACGAACAGATTGGACGGGTCGGCCATGGCCAGCGTCAGGTTGGAACCGATGCGGTGGATGGGGATGACCACGTGCTTGCGGGCGATGTCGGGCTTGATCAGCTCGATCACCTTCTCGTCGATCTCGAACTTGGAGAGGTTGATCGAGGGGTAGCCGAACTGCTTGCTCAGCACCTGGGCGATGTCCTCCTCGGTCACGTGCCCCAGGCGGATCAGGACGCTGCCCAGCTTTCCCGGCTCCTTTTTCTGCACTTCCAGGGCGTGCTGGAGCTTCTCCTCCGTGATCTTCCTTTCCTTAAGCAGAAAATCTCCTAATCTCATAGCCATTGTCTATATTGTAGAGGATGAAAAATGAATTGTCAATTTTTTCATCGGATCGCGTAAAATCCCGAAACCCCGAGATTTTTCACCCGGCCCTGCGGGTCGAGGCCCAGGGCGAGATCGACCAGGAAGTTCCCCAGGTTGAAACCGCAGCCGAAGCCGTACAGCACGTTGGCCTTGCGGCCCACGAAATACTTGGCGGCCAGGTCGCTCAACAGCCCGGCGCGCACGAAAAGCTTGTTCTGGAAAAGGCCCTTCTCCACCCCGAGCGAGAAGGGCTGCTCCTCCTCGCCGTCGTGGAACAGGTCGCCCTTGGCCAGGTCGACATCCAGGTAGATCCCCAGCTGGTCGTCGGGGCGGAAGATCAGGCCGGCCACCAGGCGCCGGGCCAGGCGCAGCTCGCCCGCCTCCGTGGCGATGACCGGGTCGCCGGCGTTCTTCACCACCAAGCCGGCCTTGAAATGCTGGCCGAGCTCGATGCCGGCCCCGAGGTCGAAGTTGAACCGGGTGAAGCCGTTGCCGGGATCGGACCAGGCGGCTTCCAGGAGCTCGCCGGCGTCAGCGCCGGGGGCGAACGGCGCGGCGTTGAGGGCGGCGTCGAACACGGTGTTCTTGCCCTTCAGGTAGTGCAGCGTGGCGCCGATCGCCAGCCCCTGCGATACGGGAAAGGCGATCGCCAGGGCATAATCGGAATAATGGAAGCCGGTGAAGCGCACGCGCAGCGAGGCGACATCGGCGTTGGTGATATCAGCGACGGGCTTGGCCAGGACCGGGTTGGCCAGGGGGCGGATGACCGCCGCGTCCACCGTGGCGATGGAAAACGCATAGCCCTTGCCGGCATAGCCGGGGCCGTGCATGCGGAAGCCGCTGACGGAGGAGTCGGCGTTGAAGGCGGCGCTCAGCTCGGCCAGTGCGGCTTCGCGGCTTTTCTCGGCCAGGCCCTGGAAATTATCCAGGCCGTACGCGCGCGCCGCCGCCAGCCGGCCGCTGATGTCGCGGAAATCGAGGCTGCTGCTCGCGTACTGGTAGCCCCCCAGCGGCACGGTCAGCGAGCCCAGCAGGGCGGGGTTCAGGTACAGGGCGTTGACGTCGTAGTTGAAGGCCAGGGAAGAATACCCCAGGGCCAGGGAGCGGGCGCCGTAAAAAAAAGGGAAGAAAGAAAAACAGGGCGCGGTCAACGCCAAGATCGCCGCCAGGAGCATGAATTTTTTCATTTCTAAACTTATACATCAAAATAACAAAAATTGTCAACACAACGCCGCACGGGGCGAGTGCCGGCCAGCATAAAACCGGGTCGCGGTCTTGACATGCGGGCCTGTTTTTGCTACTCTTGCTTCTGGCAGGGGTCTATAGCTCAACGGCTAGAGCTACCGGCTCATAACCGGTTGGTTCCAGGTTCGAATCCTGGTAGGCCCAGTACATGCGGCCAGATAAGGAGCTTTCTTGAAAGAAGGACTTGACATTTTATTCGCGCTGCAGCAAAAGGACGACCAGCTCAAGGAGATCGAGGCCATCATCAAGGAGATCCCGCTCAAGATCAAGGAACTTGAGGACGAGCGCGATTCCCGCTCCGACATGATCGAAAAGGCCAAGAAAAAGCTGCACGGCAACAGCGAGGACAGGAAAAAGCTGGAGCGCGAGATCGTCGCCATCCGCGACAAGATCGTCAAGTACAAGGAACAGATGAAGAAGGTGACCACCAACAAGGAGTTCCAGGGCTTCAGCAACGAGATCAAGTTCGAGGAAGCGAACATTGTCGGCGTGGAAGAAAAAATCATCGAAAAAATGATCGAATCCGACGAGATCATGGGTAATATCCGCGACGCCGAGAGCGAGTTCTTGAAGATCGCCGACGCCTACAACCTGCAGATCAAGGACATGCTCAGCAACCTGGAATACCACAAGAACAAGCTGGCCGAGGAGAACCGCAACAAGAAGGAGCTCCGCTCGCGGGTCGACCCCAAACTTATAAAGGCCTACGACAACCTCTATGCCAAGAAAGCCGGCAAGGTCGTTTCCTACGTGCATACCGATTTCTGCGGCGTTTGCAACATCAAGATCCGCCCCCAGGTCCTGAGCGAGCTGATCCTGTCCAGCGACGTGATGATCTGCGAGAGCTGCGGCCGGATCCTCTACAAGAAGATCGTCGACGAGGCGGAAGCCTAAGTCCGTTTTCCGCCGGGGAGCCCGCGCATGATCGATCGAGAACGGACCGCGCTGAGCGAGACCGCCCGCCGCATGCGCCTGCACATCATCCGCATGATCAGCCGTGCCGCATCGGGACACCCCGGCGGCTCCCTGTCCGCGGTGGAGATCCTGGCCAGCCTGTACTTCCGTGAAATGCGCATCGACCCGCGCCACCCCGACCTCCCCGACCGCGACCGTTTCGTCCTTTCCAAGGGGCACGCCGCCCCGGTGCTGTATGCCGCCCTGGCCGAGCGCGGCTATTTTCCCCTGGAGATGCTCGAAACCCTGCGCCGGGCCGATTCCAGCCTGCAGGGGCATCCCCACCGCCTGGACACGCCCGGAGTGGAGGCTTCCACCGGCTCGCTGGGCCAGGGCCTGTCCATGGCCGGCGGCATGGCCATGGGCCTGCGGCTCTCGGGGAGCGCGGCCCGGGTCTACGCCCTGATCGGCGACGGCGAATCCCAGGAGGGACAGATCTGGGAAGCGGCCATGACCGCCGGTTTCCACCGGCTGTCCAACCTCTGCGTTTTCCTTGATTACAACGACCTGCAGATCGACGGCCGGGTGAGCGCCATCAAGGACGTCGCCCCGCTGCGCGACAAGTGGCAGTCCTTCGGCTGGCGGGTCGAAGAGATCGACGGCCATGATTTTGACCAGATCGCCGGCGCCCTGGCCGCCTTCAACGGCGAGCACGAAAAGCCGACCCTGGTCATCGCCCGCACCGTCAAGGGCAAAGGGGTATCTTTCATGGAGGACAACGTCAATTTCCACGGCCAGGCGCCCAGCGCCCAGGAAACGGCGACGGCGCTGGCGGAGCTCGGCCATGGCCTCTGAGAGCCTGCGCGGCGCCTACGGCCGCACCCTGCTGAAGCTGGGGCAGGAGCACCCCGACCTGGTCGTGCTCGACGCCGACCTGGCCAAGTCCACCCAGACCCAGGTCTTCGCCAGGGAATTCCCCGGGCGCTTCATCGACATGGGCCTCTCCGAGCAGGACATGGTCTCCACGGCGGCCGGCATCGCCCTCACCGGCAAGACCGTGTTCGCCAGTTCGTTCTGCGCCTTCCTCATCGGACGCGTCTTCGACCAGGTGCGGCAGTCGGTCTGCTACAACCGGGCCAATGTCAAGCTGGTCGGCACCCACTCCGGCTTGGGGGTCGGCGAGGACGGGGCCACCCACCAGGCGCTGGAGGACGTCGCCCTGGCGCGCGCCCTGCCCGGGCTGACCGTCATCGTCCCGGCCGATGCCGTCGAGACGGCGCTGGCCGTGGAATTCGCCGCCGCCACCCCGGGCCCGTTCTTCATCCGCCTGACGCGCAACAACCTGCAGACCCTGTTCGGCCCGGAGCACCGCTTCGAGCTGGGAAAAGCGCCCGTGCTGCGCGAAGGCGCCGACATCG
>JBGSPO010000234.1:0-14570 GCA_041738575.1 Candidatus Aminicenantia bacterium | reverse complement strand
CGCCGCGGATGCGGGCGCCGGCGCGGGTCCAGCGCTGCGGGTCGCACGCGAATGACGCACGCAGGCGCTGCCAGACCACGGCCATCTCCTTGTTCTCCGGCATGTTTTTCAGCAGGGAGGGGTCCTTCTCGATCTTCACGCCCTGGTGGACCAGCAGGGTGGCGTCGCCGCCGTCGTCGACGATCAGGTCGGGGCCGGAGCCGTCGGGCCAGGTCAGTGCCTGCTCGGTGCACCACCAGTACTCCTCCAGCGACTCGCCTTTCCAGGCGAAAACCGCGGCGTTGCCAGCCTTGGCGATGGCGGCGGCGGCGTGGTCCTGGGTGGAAAAGATGTTGCAGGAGGCCCAGCGCACGTCGGCGCCCAGCTCGACCAGGGTCTCGATGAGCATGGCCGTCTGGATGGTCATGTGCAGGCTGCCGGTCACCCGCAGCCCCTTCAGTGGCTTGAGCGGGCCGTATTTTCCGCGCATGGCCATCAGCCCGGGCATCTCGGCTCGGGCCAGGTCCATTTCCTTGCGTCCCCAGTCGGCCAGCGAGAGGTCGGCTATTTTATAGGGGAGTTTGCGATCGGTGTCAGTTGTTTTCATTTTCTCTCCAGTTTTCTCATTTATCCTATATGTTCCGCATGAAATCAAGTGTCAGTGACAGTGTCAGTGTCAGCAAGAAAAGGCCTGAAACGATTGCCTTGTTCTCCTCCAACCTCGAACGTCGAATCCCCCAAGGGGACGTGAAGCGCAGCGTCGAACATCGAACCTCAGCTATTTCTTAGCTAAGGATTTAAGCTCTTTGACCTTGTCCAGCTTTTCCCATGGGAACTCGCTGCGGCCGAAGTGGCCGTTGGATGCCGTCTGCTTGTAGATCGGTCTTTTCAGCTTGAGTTCCCTCAGGATGTCGCCGGGTTTGAGCGGGAACACCTTGCGGATCATGGCCGTGATCTTTTCCTCGCTCATGGTGCCGGTGCCGAACAGGTTGACGTTGATCGAGACCGGCTCGGCCACGCCGATGGCGTAGGCCAGCTGCACCTCGCATTTCTTTGCCAGGCCGGCGGCCACGATGTTCTTGGCGATGTAGCGGGCCACGTAGGCGCCGGAACGGTCGACCTTGCTGGGATCCTTGCCGGAAAAAGCGCCGCCGCCGTGCCGGCCCATGCCGCCGTAGGTGTCGACGATGATCTTGCGCCCGGTCAATCCCGCGTCGGCATAAGGACCGCCGACGACGAACTTGCCGGTGGGGTTGATGTAGAACTTCGTGTCGGGGGTGAGCCACTTGCCGCAGACCGGCTTGACCACGTGCCGGATGATGTCTTTCTCGATGCGGGCATGGCTGATCTTGTCGTCGTGCTGGTTGGAGACCACCACGGCGGTAATGCGCCGGGGCCTGCCGTTCTCGTATTCCACGGTCACCTGGGCCTTGCCGTCGGGGCCGAGGTAGGGGATGGTCCTGTTCCTGCGCACCTGGGCCAGCCGTGCCGTCAGCTTGTGGGCCATGGCAATGGGCAGGGGCATGTAGTTCGCGGTTTCGCTGGTGGCGTAGCCGAACATCATGCCCTGGTCGCCGGCGCCCTGCTCATGGCTCCGGGAGGCGTCCACGCCCTGGGCGATGTCGGGGGACTGTTCCTCGATGTGCACCAGCACGGCGCAGGTCTCGTATTCGATGCCGTAGCGCGACTCGGTGTAGCCGATCTCCTTGAGGGTCTGGCGCACGATGGTCGGGATATTGACGTAGGCCTTGGTGGTCAGTTCCCCGGCAACCAGCACCATGCCGGTCTTGGTCAGCGCCTCGATGGCGACGCGCGAATCCGGGTCCTGCTCCAGGCAGGCGTCGAGGATGCTGTCCGAGATCTGGTCACAGACCTTGTCCGGGTGCCCGGCGCAAACCGATTCCGACGTGAATAGATATTTCCCCTTGATCATTTACCCCTCCATGGAGATTGTTGAATATTCAGAAATTCAATAGTAACAAATAAGGTCATATATGTCAACAAACAATCGTGACGTGTAACGCGTAACGCGTGACGTGAAGCAGCACGAATGAAATTCCAAATCCCAAGCACCCAATCCCAAACAAGCACCAATGACCCAATGTCCAAAACAAAGAAACGGGCACTTGTTGATGAGTAGATGAGTTGATGAGGCAATTGCACTGGCAACGAATTCTTGAAGTTTTCCTAACCCATCTACCCATTTACTCTTCTACCCATCTACATCTTAGTTTTTGACATTGGAATTTGGTGCTTGGAATTTATAGTTCTATGTCAATGCAGCTACCCGTCACTCGTCACGCGTCACTCGTCACGAAAGGTCGTTTAATATCCTATCGCGCAGCCGTCCTTTCTGGATTCGCTCGCCCCGATCAGCACGCGCCGCTCCAGGTCGAGCCAGATGCCCTGGTAGCCGCCGAATTCGCTGGCGCTCTTGCTGACCTTGTGTCCGAGCCGCAGCAGGTCGCGGATCGCCTCGGCGCTGATGCCGCTTTCCAGAAAGACCGTGCCGCCGTCCTGCATCGCCGAGCCGTCGGGTTCCGAGGAGCCCGCGTGGCGGAAGCGCGGGGCATCGCCCGCCTCCTGCAGGTTCATGCCGAAGTCGATGATGTTGCAAAGTACCTGCACGTGCCCCTGCGGCTGCATGTCGCCGCCCATGACGCCGAAGGAGAAAACCGGCCGTCCGGCGCGGGTGACGAAGCCGGGGATGATGGTGTGGAAGGGGCGTTTGCCGGGAGCGATGCTGTTGGCATGGCCCGGCTGCAGGTTGAAGAGGGCGCCGCGGTCCTGCAGGCAGAACCCCAAACCGTCAGGGACCATGCCCGAGCCGAAGCCGACATAGTTGCTCTGGATCAGCGAGACGGCATTGAAGTCCTTGTCGACCACGGTCAGGTAGACCGTGTCGCCCCCGGCCAGGCGCGGGTCGCCGGGCGGGATGGCGCGGCTGGCCCTTTCAGGGTCGAAGAGCTCCAGGCGCCTGGCGGCATAGGCGGGGGAGATCAGGGCGGCATAGTCCCAGTGGCTGAAGCGCGGGTCGGCATAGAAGCATGCCCGGTCCTCGTAGACGATCTTCTTGATCTCGATGAGGGCGTGCAGGTAGGCGGCCGAATTGTGGCCCAGGGCCTTGAGGTCGAAGCGGGCGAGCATTTGCAGCATCTGCAGGACCGCCAGCCCCTGGCCGTTGGGGGGCAGTTCCCAGACGTCGTAGCCGCGGTAGTTGATGCTCATGGGCTCCACCCACTCGGGTCGGTAGGCGCTGAAGTCCTCCAGGGCGAAAAAGCCGCCGACCTTTTTGGAATAGGCGACGATGCGGGCCGCCAGTTCGCCGCGGTAGAATGCGTCGCGGCCCCGGCGCGCCAGGATACGGTAGGTGGCGGCGAGCTCGGGGTTGCGGAACACGTCGCCTTTTTGCGGCGCTCTGCCGGCCGGTGCATAGAGCTTCTGGAAATTTTCATAGCCGATGAAGCTCTTCAGCGCGCGCTGCCAATAGAAGGCGATCAGCTCCGACAGCGGGAACCCCTCCTCGGCATAGGCGATGGCCGGAGCCAGGACGTCGCTCATGCCCAGGCGGCCGAACCGTTCATGCAGGGCGAACCAGCCGGCCACGCAGCCCGGCACGGTCCAGGGCAGGGGCCCTTTTTCCGGCATGCGCGTGATCCCTTTTTCGCGGAAATAGTCGAGCGAGAGGGAAGCCGGGGCCGGGCCGCTGGCGTTCAGGCCAAAGAGTTTTCCGGCCTTGGCGTCCCAGACGATGGCGAAAAGGTCGCCGCCGATGCCCGAGCCCGAGGGCTCCATCAGCCCCAGCGCGGCATTGACCGCGATGGCGGCATCGACGGCGCTGCCGCCTTTTTTGAGGATGTCGATGCCGACCTGCGCCGCCAGGGGCTGGCTGGCCGCCACCATGCCGTGGCCGGCGATCACCTCGGAGCGGCCGGCGAACATGCGGCCGGTCAAGCGGTCAGCCCCCGGCGACTGCAGGAACAGCGATCCCAGGCACAGCAGCAGGCATTTTTTCATTTTTCCTCCACGGCATGGCAGGTATTATACGATGTCCCTTTTCCCGCGGCAACCGCCCCTGGCGCGGGCATGGAAAATAAAAATAATTTGTGTTACAAAATATACTGTTCCCAAAGCGAGAATGGAGGGAGAAACCATGAAAAAGCACAAACGGCCTACGGCCGCTCTGGCGATACTGGCTTTGATCCTGTCCGTCGTCTCCTGCGCCGTCAACCCCGTCAGCGGCCATAAGGAGTTGATGTTCTTCTCCGAGCAGCAGGAGATCGCCATGGGCCAGGAGACCGACCAGGCGATCCGCCAGCAATACGGCATCTATCCGGACAAGGCCCTGAACGAGTACGTCGACCGCATCGGCCAAAGCATGGTCCCGAACTCGCACCGCCCGACCCTGAAGCACCATTTCGCCGTGCTGGACACGCCGGTGGTCAACGCCTTCGCCGCCCCCGGCGGCTATATCTACGTGACGCGCGGCATCCTGGCGCTGATGAACAGCGAGGCCGAGCTGGCCGCGGTCCTGGGCCATGAGATGGGGCACGTCGCCGCCCGCCATTCGCTGAAGCGCATGAGCGGCCAGATGCTGGCGCAGATCGGCCTGGTGGTCGGCAGCATCGTGAGCAAGGATATCCGCAAGTTCGCCGGCCTGGCCAGCATCGGCATGCAGCTCCTGTTCCTCAAGTTCAGCCGCAGCGACGAGTACCAGGCGGATGCGCTGGGCATCCGCTACGCGCGCCAGGCCAGGTACTCGCCGGGAGAGATGCTGCGCTTCTTTTCCGCCCTGGAGAACATGAGCGCCGAAGCGAGCAGCCACAAGATCCCCACGTTCCTCTCCACCCACCCCATGACCAGCGACCGCATCGCCAAGGTCAAGGAGCTGGTTTCGAGCCAGGATGTCCGCCTGGAGATCAGGAAGGATGAATACCTGCGCCGGGTCGACGGCATGGTCTATGGCGAGAACCCCCGGCAGGGCTTCGTCGAGAGCGGCGTTTTTTACCATCCGGAAATGGCCTTCCAATTCTCCGTCCCGGCCAACTGGGGGGTGGACAATACCCCCATGCAGGTCGTCATCGGCGAGAAGGAAGGCAAGGCGGCACTGCTGCTGCAGGCCGAGAGCAGCAGCCAGGACCTCGACCCGTACCTGCAAGCCAAGGCCAAGGGCTTCGGCCAGGCCAAGCTGCTGAAATCGACCAGCGATCCCGTGAACCGCCTGGCGGCCCGCCATGCTTATTACCAGGTTCCCCAGGAGCAGGGTGAGCCGCTGGCCATCCGCCTTTCCTGCATCCGCAAGGACAAGATGGTTTACTCATTCGTTGCCATGAGCGCCTACGGCACCGCCGACACTTACCAGCCGGTCATGGATCGCGCTATCCACTCCTTCCGGGGGCTGAGCGAATCCAGGTACCTGAACCGCGGGCCGCAGCGCCTGGCGCTGGCCCGTCCCGACGGCCGCCGGACCTTCCAGAAACTCTTGAACGACTCCGGAGTCGACCAGAAGCTGTGGAAGCAGCTGTCGGTTTTCAATTCCATCAAGCTGGAATCCGTTCCCGGCAGCGGTCACCTGGTCAAGCTGGTCAAGTAAGCCAACGGCGGCGAGATCATGGGCCAGGGCTTTGTCCAGAAGCTGCGCGATCGCCTCCGGCCGTTGGCCGTTCGTTGCCAGGACCCCGCGGGCCTTGCCGGCCGCCCCGCAGAAAATTGTCCCAAATTGGGACAAGGAAACCCCCAGAAAAGCTTATTGGACAACGTTCTCCAATTTCAGCTCCTCAAATGTCCCAAATTGGAACAAAACAGGCAATCGGGGAAAATTGCCTAACCACGGGCATTTTGTGATGATTTTCCGGCCGGGTTGTCCCATTTTGAGACAGTCCTGCCGCGAAGTTCAAGTTGCGCCGGGGAACGGATCACTGAAGATCCCATTCTGCACTGCGTTTTCTGCCCTTTCCTTATGGTTGGCACGGAATTTGCATGGAAATTCGCGTGACCAACGAAAGTGCTCATGTCATGGATCTGGGCTTGGCGCGAATCCGCCTGCAGGAGGCGATCCGCGGCAAGATCGGCGACCCGCAGGATTCCCCGGTGGCGTCTGCCCGCGTGGTGTTGTCCGGTTCCAAGCTGGCCCAGAAAATCGCCACCCGGACCGGCAGCGAGGGTTATTTCATGTTCAACCGCATCCCGCCAGGCGTCTACACCCTGGAGGTCGCCTGCGCCGGCTTCGGCAAGTTGGTGCAGCGGGGGATCGCGGTCCAGGAGCACGCCATCACCGGCCTGGACCTGAAGATGGATATTCTGGAGGATTCCCGCAGCCTCAAGCTGCGGGCGCTGTCACTGGAATATATCATTGACGAGCCGGAAAAAAAAGATGTCCCGGAGTTGACGCAGTTGGCCCGGCAGTTGCGCGATGTGATCGGCGGCTTGCGCCTGGACAGGGCGTTGTTCAACCCGCCCCCGGCGGCCAAGGTCGGCCGCTGCCTGCGCATCGAGTTCGGCGTCTTCCAAAACCTGAAGGAAACCATCATGCGCCGCCTGCGCGAGAATGCCATCGGGATATTCGACAGCGGCCAGGTCGCGGTGGCCCTGACCGCCGACTTGCAGGCCGCAGGCTGCCGCGTGCTGCCCAGGAGCCTGCCGCGGCTGGAGGTCGGTGGTGCCCGCTTTCTCGAATGGAGCTGGGAGGTTTTTCCCCAGGCCTTCGGCCAGGGCCTGATCCGCCTCGCCCTGCGCATCAGCGTTGACTTCAACGGCCTGGGCCGGGAGGAGAAGACCCTCCTGGCCCTGGACCGCGAGATCATTATCCGCAGGAATCGCTGGTTGTCCTTGAAGCGTGCGCTGAAAAACGCCATTGGCAGGGAGGAGCAACCTGGATATCCTGATCGTTGAGGACGAGGCGATCCTGGCCATGGTCTATATGCAAAGCTTGCGCAAGCTCGGAGATCTGGAGATGGTATGCGTTTCCAGCGTCGAAGCCGCCCTGGCAGCGATCGATCGTTCCCTGCCCAAGCTGATCCTGCTGGACATCAAGCTGCAGGGGAAGCGCGACGGCATCATGCTGGCCGAGATCATCCATGAGCGCTACGACATCCCTGTCGTGTTCATCACCGCCTTCTCCGATGCGGATACCATGCAACGGGCCCGGCTTACGCGCCCGTTCCGCATCCTGAACAAGACCGGCGACAGCCGGGAACTGGTGCGCACCGTGGGGGAGATCATGAGCACCGGATACGAAATTTCTCGGATACCCCGGGAAATACACGGATAAAATTAAAGGAGGAAGAAATGAAAAAAAGATTGGTCAAATTGATGCTGGGCGTGGTCCTGATCGCGGTAACCATCGTGGGTCTGAATGCGGTCATGGTGTTGAACGATCCGGACGCTCCCTTCGTGGGCAAGACCTCCATCCAGATCGGGGACATGATCACCGACAGCGCTTCCGAGCTGCTGCAGTCGGCGGCCGAGGCGTTTCTCTTTCTCAACGAAGTGGAGATCGCCGGCCGCAACGGACTGAATGTCAACGCCGCCTTGCAGCGGGTCGACATGGCCACGGCCCGGGTCCAGCAGGCGCTCAACCTTTTTCGCGAGATCATCGTCTCCGGCAGGGAGGCCGGCTATGAAAAGAACCGCCTGGCCAAGCTCCAGAGTTTCTCCTATGACCAATTCGCCCGGGAGAACGGCCTGAGTACCGAGGAGATGAGCAAGGTCTCCGCCTACTTGGGGCGCGGCAATGTGCTGGGGTTCTACCGGCGCCATGCCCTCAATCTGCAGAACCTGCTGGGCACCCTGCAGAGTATCCGCGCCGACCTGCTGCAGGGAAAGCTCTCGGAAAATCGCGTGCTGTGGTCGCTGCTTCAGCAGTATAGCAATACCATGATCTTCGGCAACTACGCGTCGATGGTGTTCTACAAGATCTGAAACCGGGAGCTCAGGCGGACCGGCACCGCCGCTGTTTTTTCCCATGGCGATCTGATATGATGCATCATGCTCGCATTTTTGCAGTTTGAAAGGCGGAGGATTTTTGGAGAAAAAAAGAACCTGATCTTTTTCGCCTTCATCGCCCTGTCATCGGCGTATTTCGCCTGGTCGGGGTTGCACGAGTTCAGGAGTTTTCTAGAGGAAAAAAGGATTTTTCTCAACCTAGAAAAGGAAAAAACAAGCCAGATCACCAACTACGCCCAATACGGGGCCTTCGGGTTCCGCCTGCTTTACGAATCCTCGCCGCTCAACCTGTTCTTCGTCAACAGCAGCGTCCTGCAGGACCTGGAAAGCAATATCGATAATTTCGAGGCCATTCGCATCGAAAGCTCGTTCAAGGGCAACAAGCTGTTTTTAAAGCGGGGATATTTCAAGGACTTCGCGGGCATCCTGTTTGTTTTCGGCTCGCTGCTCATGCTTTACCTCGGGCACGCCGCCCTGGCCAGCCAGGCCTATCTCCGTTTCATGTCAAGACGCATGTCCTTGAATCGCTATTGCTGCCTGACTACCGTTGCCCGCCTCTTCTGGCTGGATCTCTTTTTCGCGGCGCTGGCCCTTGGTTCGTATCTTTTGATCCGGATGGCGGGGGTCGTTTTTTCTGACTCCGAGCTGAGAACCTTTCTCCTTTTCCTTCTGTTCCTCCTTCTGGTGCTTGACTTCTTCTACCTGCTGGGCCAGCTGACCACGGTACTGCTCCGTTTCCGCAAGGTCTTCTTCCTGTGGTTTTTCGTCGTCTGGTTCGTCTGTGTCTTCCTGCTGCCGGAGATGAACCGCGTCAGCGTATTCAATAGTTCGCGTGCCCTGGAATCGGCTGAAAAGGTCAACTTGGAGAAGTTCCGTAACCTGATGAGCATGGAAAGGCAATTCCGTGAATTGATCAAGGTGAATCCGGCCGCTCCTCGTGACCAGATCAAGTTGATGCAGAAAAAATTCGCTGTCCAGTTCATCAACAGCAGCTACCTTTTGAATACCGGCCTGGAGACCAAGTATCTCCGTGAAGTGGAGGGGGTGATCTTCGGGCATGAGCGCCAGTCGGCCGTATTCCCCACGATGTTCTACCAGTTTTTGACCGGCGAGGCTTCGGGGAAGGGGTATCACGGCTATCTGGACTTCATGGATTACATCATGAAGTTGCGCAGCCGCTTCATCCAGTTTTACTTGCGAAAGCGTTATGAAGAAGGCGAGCCGCCGATGGAATCATTCGTGAAAGGGAACGAAAACGTATTCCGTTCCCATAGCCGGCTGCCGAGAAACTACTGGTGGGGGGTGTTGACGACGGTGATGTACGGGATGGGCATTGCCTACCTGACCTTGTGGCGCCTGCGGCGCCAGATCTCCCTGGCATGATCGCCATCCAGGATCTTAACCTGAACCGCGGGGCTGATCAGCTTGATTCCCTGAGCCTGAAAATAGACGACGGCGAGATCTATTTCCTGCTCAACCGCTTCGGCCTCGATTTCCTGTTCCACGTGCTGGATGGCCTGCGGCAGGCGGACGCGGGCGAAGTCCGCTTCGACGGCGGCACCGCCCCCGGGAGAGGGAGCGCCGGGATCGTTGCCTGTATCGACCGCTTGGCCGAGGTCGCTGATTTCGAGACCGAGGCCAGGCTCGGTGATTGGATCGATTTTTTGTGCGCGGCCGGCGGCCTCGACCGGGCCAGCATCTTCAGAACCCTGCTGGTCTGCAATTTTCACGAGAGCCATCTGAAGCGCAGGGTCCGCGACGTGGCCCCGGACGTGTTCATGCAGGTGTACCTGGCCGTCAGCCTGGCTGATGACCGGCGCAACCTCATCATCAACGATTTCATCCACAGGGCCGACAAGGGCTTCGAGTTGAAGTTCAACAAGCTGCTGCTGAAGAAGAAAGCCCAGGGCTGCGCGATCCTCTACCTGGGCAGCGATATCTTTTACGCCTCGGATATCGCCGACCGGGTGGGTTTCGTCAAGAACGGCCGCCTGCTGTTCGAGGCCGATGCCACCGACTTGAAAGAAATGGACATCAAGGACCTCTACCTGAAATTCCTCAATTGATCCGGGGCCTCACTTTTTCCTGATGCGCAGTTCGGCCATCTTGCGGTACAGCGAGGTGCGCGAGATGCCCAGGATCTTCGCCGCCTGGGCATATTTGTAATTCGTTTGGCTCAGGACGTCCTGCATGTGGTGGTTGGATATCTCGGCCAGGCTGGGCTGCCGCCCGGATTGGCCGGCCTTTTTCGGGTGCAACAGCTTGAGCGGCAGGTGTTCGGGGCCGATCTGGCCCGGGCTGCCGGAGGCGGAGATCCTGAAGATGGTGTTCCTTAATTCGCGCACGTTGCCCGGCCAGTCATAGCTGGTCAGCAGGCGCCGCGCCTCGGCGCTGATGCCGGTGATGCGCCTGGGGTTGACCAGGTTGGCGATGCCCAGGAAGTGGTCGGCCAGCGGCAGGATGTCCTCCCGGCGCTCGCGCAGCGGCGGCACCAGGATCTTCAGCTGTTCGATGCGGTAGTAGAGGTCGGCGCGGAAGCGCTTCTGCTGGACCTCCTCCTCCAGGTCCTTGTTCGTGGCGGCCAGAATGCGGATGTCGACCTGGACCGGGCTCTTGCTCTTCAGCGGCGTGATCTCGCCGTTTTCCAGGACGCGCAGCAGCTTGGCCTGGAGGCTGAGGGGCAATTCGCCGATCTCGTCGAGCAGGATCGTGCCGTGATCGGCCAGGAGGAATTTGCCGGGAGAATCCGCGTAGGCGCCGGTGAAGGCGCCCTTCTTGTAGCCGAAAAGCTCCGACTCGGCGAGGTTCTCGGGGATGGAGGCGCAGTTGACCGAGACCAGCGGCTGGAGCCGGCGGCTGGAGCCGGCATGGATGGCCTGGGCCATGAGCTCCTTGCCGGTGCCGGTCTCGCCGCTGATGAGCACGGTGTGCGGGGAGGCGGCATACTCCCGGGCGGTGCTGAGCACCTCGGCCATGGCCGTGCTGCGGAAGACGAATTTATCGAAGCCGGCGGCGTCGCCGATCTCGCGCTTGAGATCCCGGCACTCGTCACGGGCCTGGAGGTAGGCCAGGGCCCGCTGCAGGGCGATGAGCAGCATGTCGGGGTTGACCGGCTTCTGCAGGAAGTCGTGGGCCCCTTTTTTCATGGCCAGGACGGCGGCCTCGATGGAGCCGGTCCCGGTCAGCACCACGATGCGCTGGGGATAGTGGCGGGCAAAGCGCTCCAGGATGTCCATGCCGTCGCCGTCGGGAAGGGTCAGGTCGAGCAGGACCAGGTCGAAGGCGTCGCGTTGCAGGCGGCGGGTGGCATCCGCCAGGTCGACGCTTTCCGTGACCATGAAACCGTTCTGGCCGAGGAACCTGGCTACCGATTCGCGCAGGGGGGCGTCGTCCTCGACCAGCAGGATGCGTGTTCTCGTCTCCATGTTCACCTCGCCGGCAGGATCAGGTTGACCTGGGTGCCCTGGCTGGAGCTGTGGATTTCCAGATCGCCCTTCAGCGTTTTCATGATGCTGTAGGATATATAAAGGCCGAGGCCGGTGCCCTCCTTCTTGGTGGTGAAGAAAGGCTCCAGCACGCGGTCTTTTATGGCAGCGGGGATGCCCGGGCCCGAGTCGCAGACGGCGATGACGTGGTGCAGGTTCTTGGGCAGCCCGTCGTATTGGCTGTAGATGCGGATCTCGATCCTCCCGCTTTCCTGGCCGGTCATGGCTTCCAGGGCGTTGAACAGCACGTTGATGAAAACTTGCTTCAGCCGGTCGCCGTCGCTGGAGACCTGGATCTCCTTTTCCGCCTGTACGCGGATCCGCACCTGGGCCGGGACCTTCTTGGCCGGGATCTCCCCCAGGGTGCGCTCGATGAACTCGCGCAGGCGAAAGCGGGAGAGGTTCAGGTCCTTGAATTTCGAGAAAACCAGCAGCGATTCGATCAGCTGGTTGGCGCGGCCGACCTCGCGGTTGATCTTCTCGTAGGCGGCCAGGATCGTCTGGTCGCTGCCCAGCCTGCCCTTGATGGCGGCGGCCTCGAAAAGCACCGTGGTCAGCGGCGTGCGCAATTCATGGGCCAGGGAGGCCGCCATCTGGCCCAGGAGCACCAGGCGGTCGAACTTGAACAAGCGGTAATAGTTCTTGTCATTCTCGAATTCCATGCGCTCGGCCTCGACCAGGGGAATGAACATGGTGGCCGCCGCCTGCGCCGCGCCCGCCAGGGCGCCCATGGCCGTGCGGTCATGCGTGTCCGCCCGCAGCAGCAGCAGGCCGCGGAAATAATGGCGGGCGTGCAGGGGAACGACCAGGTTGAAGCCGTTGCGGGCAAAGAGCCCGCCGCCCTCGCGATCGAAAAGATCGAAGTACATCTGCGTGCGGGGACCGGCGGTCATGATCTCCGTGCGCCCGGTGAAGCTCTCCACCAGGCAGGACTCCTCACGCAGGAGCGGCAGGGGGCCTGAACTGCCGGCATGGTCGTAGGGCCGGAAAGCGTTGCCCTCGGCTTCCTTGTAATAAAGGATGCAGCATTCCACGGCAAAGCGGCCGCGCAGCATGCCGGGAAAGGCGGGCAGAAAGTCCCTGGCGCTGCGGGCAGCCTGCAGGGCTCGGGCGATCTCGACCAGGAATTCCTCATGGTGGCGTGGGCGCATGGTTGGTGGCGTGCGAAAGACAACTATATATCGCCAGGAAAAGCTTGTCAAATCCTGATTCTCCTTGCTTTTTGTCGGGGTCTGTGCTATTTTATTTTCTTACTTTTGGGAGTCAGCAAATGAAAAAAACCAAAATTAATGAAGCCCATTATATTCTAAAGGGAAAAATGGTCGAGTTCTGCGGCTGGGACCTGCCGGTCCAGTACTCCGGCCTGAACACCGAGCACATGGCCGTGCGCACCACCGGCGGTATTTTCGACGTCAGCCATATGGGCGAGGTATGGTTCCGCGGCCGCGAGGCGCTGAAGGCCGTGCAGCACATCATTTCCAACGACGCCGCCAAGCTGCAGCCGGGAAGGATCCAGTATGCCGGGCTGCTGACCGAGAGCGGCTGCTTCGTCGATGACCTGCTGGTGTACATGATGAAGGAGAACGAATACCTGCTGGTGGTCAACGCCGCCAACATCGACAAGGATTTCCAGTGGATAAAGAAGCACACCGCCCGCTTCGACGTGCAGGTCGAGAACCGCAGCGAAGAGTACTCGCAGATCGCCGTGCAGGGGCCGATCGCCGAGAAGCTGGTGCAGGAGTTCACCGACATCGACCTCAAGCCCATGGGCTATTACCATTTCGCCCAGGGCCGGGTGCAGGACATCGACGCCATCCTCTCCCGCACCGGCTACACCGGCGAGGACGGCTTCGAGATCTATTTCAAGTCGGATGCCGCTGCCGCCAGCAAGCTGTTCCTGGACCTGGCCGACAAAGGGGCAAAGTACGACGCCCTGCCTGCCGGCCTGGGCGCGCGCGATACATTGCGCCTGGAGGCCAAGATGGCCCTGTACGGGAACGACATCGATGACAGCCATACCGTTCTGGAAGCCGACCTGGGCTGGATCCTCAAGCTGAAGAAAGAGGAGCCGTTCATCGGCCAGGAGGCCCTGGCCCGGCAGAAGGAGGCGGGGATCCGCCGCAAACTGGTGGGATTCGAGCTGGTCGACAAGGGCATCGCCCGCCACGGTTATCCCATCACCGTCCAGGGCAGGGGATTCGCCGCCGTCACTTCCGGCACCTTCGCCCCCTTCCTGAAAAGATCGATCGGCCTGGCCTACCTGCCGCTGGAGAATGCCGCCGTGGGCAGCGAATTCCAGATCGGCATCCGCGAGAAAACGGTCACCGCCAAGGTTGTGGAAACTCCGTTTTATAAAAGAAACAAGTAGGAGGAACTGAGATGGCAAAGGAAAATCTTCTGTACAGCAAGGAACACGAATGGGTGCTCAGCGCCGGGGGCACGGCAACGGTCGGCGTCACCGACTATGCCCAGCATGAGTTGGGCGACGTGGTGTTCGTTGACCTGCCGGCGGCAGGAAAGGAACTGAAGAAAGGCGATCCGGCAGCCAATATCGAATCGGTCAAGGCCGTTTCCGACGTCTATGCCCCGGTGACCGGCAAGATCACCGCAGTGAACGCGAAGCTGGGCGCCAATCCCGAGCTGGTCAACCAGGACCCTTTCGGCGAAGGCTGGATCTTCAAGATGAGCATCACCCAGGCCTCCGAGCTCGATGAGCTGATGGACCTGAAGAAATACGAAGAATACCTGAAAGGCATCGCCGGGGAGTAAGTGATGAGATACCTGCCCCTGACCGACGCGGAACGGGAGGAGATGAAGCAGGTCATCGGCGTCGCCGACGTCCAAGAGCTTTTCTCCTGTCTTCCGTCCGGGAAATGCCGCCCGCCCCTGGGCCGGCTGCCGGCGGCCTTAAGCGAGCCGGAGCTGGTCGCCGCATTCCAGGGTTTTGCCAGTCGCAACGCCTACTCCGGCCAGCTCAGTTTCCTGGGCGCCGGCGCTTATACCCACTTCATCCCCGAGGTCGTCAACTATCTCAGCGGCAAGGGCGAGTTCCTCACGCCCTACACTCCCTACCAGCCCGAGGTCAGCCAGGGCAGCCTGCAGGCGATGTTCGAATACCAGACCATGATGGCCATGCTGACCGGACTCGACGTGGCCAATGCC
>JBGSPO010000233.1:0-11618 GCA_041738575.1 Candidatus Aminicenantia bacterium | reverse complement strand
GCGGCGGCGGAGAGGAAGCTGTCGTTGGCCAGCGCCGCGCGCGAGATGGGCAGCAGGGCGGGCTTCGCCTTGGCCGGGCGGCCGCCATCGGCCTCGACGCGGGCGTTCTCCTCCTCGAACTTCCACTTTTCGATGATCTGGTCCGGAATGAACGACGTGGCGCCGGTCTCCTCGATGCGGCGCCACTTGATCATCTGGCGGATGATGATCTCGATGTGCTTGTCGTTGATCTCCACCCCCTGCAGGCGGTAAACGTCCTGGATCTCCTTCAGCAGGTATTCGGCGAGCTTCTGCTCGCCCAGGACGGTGAGGATATCGACCGGGTTGAGCGGGCCGTCCATCAGCGGCGTGCCGGCCGTGATCTTGCCGCCGTCGTCGACGATGATGTGGGCGCCGCGGGGGATGCTGTGCTCGTCGGGCTTGACGTTCTTGTCGAAGGAGCGGATGGTGATCTTGCGGGCGCCGTGCTGCACCTTGCCGTACTCCACGGTGCCGTCGATCTGGGCCATTTTGGCCGGGAACTTCGGCTTGCGCGCCTCGAACAGCTCGGTGACGCGCGGCAGGCCGCCGGTGATGTCTTTGGTCTTGGCGAACTCCGAGGGAATCTTGGACAGGACGTCGCCGCCCTTGACCTCGTCGCCCTCCTTGACCGAGATGTGGGCGTTGACCGGCAGGTAGTACTTGCGCTTGATCTTGTTGGTGGCCTTGTCGCGGATGGCAATATGGGGCAACAGCTCGTCGCGCAGCTTCTCGTTCTTGATGTCGATGACCAGCTGGGTGATCTTGCCGGTCTCCTCGTCGCGGGCGTTGACGAAGGAGATGTTCTCCTCCAGGTCCTTCAGCTCGACGATGCCTTCGTCGTTGGTCAGCAGCGAATTGGCGAAGGGATCCCATTCCAGCAGCATGTCGCCCTTCTTCACCGCCTGGTTGTCCTTGACCAGGATCTTGGAGCCGTAGGCCACGGGGTACATGGCCTTCTCGCGCTTCTTGGAATCGAGCAGCTGCAGCGACCCGATGCGATTCATGGCGATGAACTCGTTGTTCTTGTTCTCGATGATCTCCAGGTTGTTGTATTTGACGATGCCCTCGTAGCCGGACTGCAGGCGCGTCTGGCCCTCGTGGCGGCCGATGCCGCCGATGTGGAAGGTGCGCATGGTCAGCTGCGTGCCCGGCTCGCCGATGGATTGGGCAGCAATGATGCCCACGGCCTCGCCCAGCTCGATGATCTTGCCGGTGGAGAGGTTGCGCCCGTAGCACTTGGTGCAGACGCCGCTGCGGGTCTCGCAGGTCAGGACCGAGCGGATCTTGGCCTTCATGATGCCAGAGTCCACGATCTCCTTGCCCTTGTACTCGTCGATCTCCGTGCCGGCGGCGACGATGATCTTCTCCGGGTCGTCGGGCGAGTAGATGTCGTCCAGGGCAAAGCGGCCGATCAGGCGGTCGACCAGCGGCTCGATCTCCTTGCCGTTCTCGATGATGGCCGAGACCTCGATGCCGCTCATGGTATGGCAGTCCTCTTCCTTGACGATCACCTCGTTGGCGGCGTCGACCAGCTTGCGGGTCAGGTAGCCGGCGTCGGCGGTCTTGAGCGCCGTGTCGGCCAGGCCCTTGCGGGCGCCGTGGGTGGAGATGAAGTACTGCAGGACCGAGAGGCCTTCCTTGAAATTGGCCGTGATCGGGGTCTCGAGGATGTCTCCCGACGGCTTGGCCATCAGGCCGCGCATGCCGGCCAGCTGCTTCAGCTGGTCCTTGCTGCCGCGGGCGCCCGAGTCGGACATGACGAAGATGGGATTCATCCCCTCTCCCTCGTAGCTCATCCTGCGCATCTGGTCGAACATCTTCTCGCGGATGTCGTCGGTGGCCTTGCTCCAGAGCTCGATGATCTTGTTGTGGCGCTCGCCGGCGGTCAGGTGGCCGTTCTTGTAGCTTTTGTCGAGAGTCTCCAGCAGCTTTTCGGTCGCGGCGATGATCTCTTGCTTCTCCGGCGGTACCAGCAGGTCGGAAATGCTGATGGTGAAACCGGCGCGGGTGGCGTACTCGAACCCGGCCTCCTTCATCTTGTCCAGGGTCAAGACCGTGGGCCCGAAGCCGTGGTTGAGGTAGATGTAATAGATCAGGTTCTGCACGCCCTTCTTCTTCATCAAACCATTGATGAACGGGATGCCCTGGGGCAGGAGCTGGTTGAAGATCACCCGTCCCGGGGTGGTGACCAGCAGTTGGTTGTCCTCGCGCTTGATCTCGGTGATCGGGCAGTTGACGATGTCCTGGGGATCCAGCAGGTACGCTTCCTGGTTCTTGATGGTGCCGAGATACTTGACGCGGATGCGGGCGTTCAGGTCCACCTTGCCCTCCTCGTACGCCTGCATCACGTCCTTGAACTGGGCGAAGATCATGTTCTCGCCTTTCAGGTTGCGCTTGGTGAAGGTCATGTAATAGAAACCGAGGATCATGTCCTGGGTGGGAACGGCCAGGGGCTTGCCGTTGGCCGGCGACAGGATGTTGTTGGAGGAAAGCATCAGGATCTTGGCCTCGGCCTGGGCCTCCAGCGACAGCGGGATATGCACGGCCATCTGGTCGCCGTCGAAGTCGGCGTTGAAGGCCGGGCAGACCAGGGGGTGCAGGGTGATGGCGTTGCCCTCGACCAGGTGCGGCCGGAAGGCCTGGATGCCCAGGCGGTGCAGCGTCGGGGCACGGTTGAGCATGACGGTATGGTCCTTGATGACTTCGTCCAGGGCATCCCAGATCTCGTCGCGGTTCTCCTCGACCCAGGTGCGGGCCACCTTGAGCGTGGTCACCATGCCCTTTTTCTCCAGCTTGTTATAGATGAAGGGCTTGAACAGCTCCAGGGCCATTTTCTTGGGGATGCCGCATTCGTCCAGCTTCAGGTGCGGGTTGACCACGATCACCGAGCGGCCCGAGTAGTCGACGCGCTTGCCGAGCAGGTTCTGGCGGAAGCGGCCCTGCTTGCCCTTCAGGGAGTCGGAAAGCGACTTCAACGGCCGCTTCTGCGAACTCATGTAGCTGCGGCTGCGCTTCTGGTTGTCGAAGAGGGCGTCGGCCGATTCCTGCAGCATGCGCTTTTCGTTCTTGATGATCAGCTCGGGCGCCTTCAGGTCCAGCAAGCGCTTCAGGCGGTTGTTGCGGTTGATGACCCGGCGGTAGAGATCGTTGAGGTCCGACGAGGCGAAGCGCCCCCCGTCCAGGCGCACCAGCGGCCGCAGGTCGGGCGGCATCACCGGCAGCACGCCCAGGACCATCCACTCCGGGTGGTTGCCCGACTTCAGGAAGTCCTCCATCAGCTTCAGGCGCCGCGCCATGTTCTTCTTGCGCTGGAAGGACTTCTCCACGCGGATGCGCGACTTCAGGCTGGTCACTTCCTCGTCCAGGTCCAGTGCCGCCAGGAGCTCGTGCAGGGCCTCGGCGCCCATGCCGGCGCGGAAGGAGCCTTCGCCGTACTTGGCGAGGTTCTCCAGGTATTCCTCCTCGGAGAGCACCTGCTTGTATTTCAGGGTCGGGACGTTCTTGGAGTCGAGAACGATGTAACTTTCAAAATAGACGATGTGCTCCAGCTCCTTGGAGCTGATCTCCAGCAGCACACCGATGCGCGAGGGGATGCCGCGGAAAAACCAGATATGGGCCACCTTGGAGTTCAGCTCGATATGGCCCATGCGCTCGCGGCGCACCGAGGAGAGGGTGACCTCGACGCCGCACTTCTCGAAGACGATGCCCTTGTATTTCAGCCCCTTGTACTTGCCGCACAGGCAGCGAAAGTCCTGCGTGGGTCCGAAGATCTTGGCGCAGAACAGCCCGTCGCGCTCCGGCTTGAAGGTGCGGTAATTGATGGTTTCCGGCTTGGTGACCTCCCCGTAGGACCAGCTGCGGATGATCTCCGGCGAGGCGATGCTGATCTTCACCTTGCTGTAATCCATGATCTTGGCTTCTTTGCCGTCTTTCTTTAATTTGCGCATCCTCGCTCCTTACGAAATGTTGGAGAGGTTTTCCTGGGCCAGGCTCTCTTCGCTCTGTTTTTCCTTCTTGATCATTTCCACGTTGAGCACCAGGCTCTTCAGTTCCTTGATCAGCACGTTGAACGACTCGGGCAGCCCCGGGTTGAAGTCCATGGTGCCCTTGACGATCGCCGAGTAGATCTCGTTGCGGCCGCTGATGTTGTCGGACTTGATGGTCAGCATCTCCTGCAGGATGTAGGCGGCGCCGTAAGCCTCTAAGGCCCAGACTTCCATTTCGCCGACGCGCTGGCCGCCGAACTGCGCCTTGCCGCCCAGCGGCTGCTGGGTGATCAGCGAGTACGGGCCCGTGGAGCGGGCGTGGATCTTGTCGTCGACCATGTGCTCCAGCTTCATGAGGTACATGTAGCCGACGGTAACCTTGCTCTTGAACGCATCGCCGGAGATGCCGTCGTAGAGGACGACTTTTCCGTCCTCGGGCAGATTGGCCTTCTTCATCTGGTCAATGACGTCCTGCTCGGAAGCGCCGTCGAAGACCGGCGTCTCGAAGTAGCAGCCCAGTTCCTTGCCGGCCCAGGCCAGGATCATTTCAAAGACCTGGCCGACGTTCATGCGCGAAGGGACGCCCAGGGGATTGAGCACCACGTCGACGTGGCGGCCATCGGAAAGGAACGGCATGTCCTCGACGGGCAGGATGCGGGCGACCACGCCCTTGTTGCCGTGGCGGCCGGCCATCTTGTCACCCACCGAGATCTTGCGGTTGACGGCGATCAGCACCTTGACGATCTTGATGATGCCGGGGGCGAACTCGTCGCCCCTCTTCATCTGGTCGATCTTTTCCTGGATCTCCAGCTTGAGGGCGTCGATGTGCAGGCGGACTTTTTTCTCCACTTCGCTGATCAGGGCCTTGCTGTCCTCCTCGATGTGCTTCTTTATTTCCTTCAGGAAGGAGTCGTCCATCGCCTCCAGCTCCTTGGCCGGGATGAGCTTGCCCTTCTCGAATTTCTTCTTGTTGTAGCTGAGCGTCTTGGCCAGCTTCTCCTTGCGCAGCAGCCGGGCGATCTTCTGGTATTTCTCGGCGAGCAGGATCTTCTTCTCATCGGCGAAGTTGCGCTCCATCTTGGCGGTCTCGATGTGGTCGATCTCCTCGGCGCGCTTGTCCTTTTTCTGGCCGCGGCGGGTGAAGACCTTGACGTCGATCACCGTCCCTTCCACGCCCGGGGGGCAATAGAGGGAGGAGTCCTTGATCTCCGAGGCCTGCTCGCCGAAGATGGCCCGCAGGAGCTTCTCCTCGGGGGACAGCTGCGTCTCGCCCTTGGGCGAAACCTTGCCGACCAGGATCTCGCCGGGCTTGACCTTGGCGCCGATGCGCACGACGCCGCTCTCATCGAGGTTCTTCAGGGCCGTCTCGGAGACGCTGGGGATGTCGCGGGTGATCTCCTCGGGGCCCAGCTTGGTCTCGCGGGCTTCGATGGTCTCCTCGACGATATAGATCGAATTGAAGGCGGAATTCTTGACCAGGCGCTCACTGAGGATGATGGCGTCCTCGTAGTTGTAGCCGCGCCAGGGGACGAATGCCGCCAGGCTGTTGCGGCCCATGGCCAGCTCGCCCTTGTTCGAAGCCGGGCCGTCGCAGAGGATCTGGCCGCGCTCCACGCGCTCGCCGACCTTGACCAGCGGCCGCTGGTTGATGATGGTATTCTGGTTGGAGCGGCGGAACTTCTGCAGCTCGTAGAGGTCGGCCTGGGCCTCGGAGAAGTTGTTCTCGTCTGCGTTGTCGGCATCGACCTTGACGATGATGCGCTCGGCGTCGGCGTTCATCACCACGCCCGAGCGGCGGCAGACGACCACCATGCCGGAATCCTTGATCAGGCGGTGCTCCATGCCGGTGGCCACGATGGCCGCCTCGGGGTTGATCAGCGGCACGGCCTGGCGCTGCATGTTGGAGCCCATCAGGGCGCGGTTGGCGTCGTCGTTCTCCAGGAAGGGGATCAGCGCCGCAGATATGGAGACGATCTGCTTGGGCGAGATGTCCATGAAGTTGACCTCCATGGGATCGACCTGCAGGGTTTCGCCGCCGGCCTTGCGGGCATCGACCTTCTTGGCGACCAGGCGCCCCTTGTCGTCCAGCTCGGTGTTGGCCTGGGCGATGGTATACTCCTCCTCCTCCCAGGCAGTCAGGTAGAAGGGGTGGTATACCAGCAGCGGCAGCCGCTTGCCGGCCTTCTGCAGGCGGGCGACCTCGCTCTTGGCATCGCTCTCGCGCACGATCTCGCGATAGGCGAACTTGGAGTCGCCGGCATACTCGACGCGGAAGTAGTCCGCCACCTGGCCGTTCTCCACCTTGCGGTAGGGGGTTTCGATGAAGCCGTAATCATTGACGCGGGCGTAGGTGGTCAGGGACGAGATCAGGCCGATGTTCGGTCCTTCCGGCGTCTCGATCGGGCAGATGCGGCCGTAGTGCGAGGAGTGCACGTCGCGCACCTCGAAGCCGGCGCGCTCACGGTTCAGGCCGCCGGGGCCCAGGGCCGAGATGCGGCGCTTGTGGGTGGTCTCGGCCAGGGCGTTGGTCTGGTCCATGAACTGCGACAGCTGCGACGTGCCGAAGAATTCCTTGAGCGCGGCGAACACCGGCTTGGTGTTGAGCAGCTCGCGCGGCAGCACCACGCTGATGTCGGGAGAATTGGTGATGCGCTCACGGATGATCTTTTCCAGGCGCATCAGGCCGATGCGGAAGGCGTTCTCCACCAGCTCGCCGACGGCGCGGATGCGGCGGTTGGCCAGATGGTCGATGTCATCGACGCGCATGCTTCCGGTGCGGTCGTACTTGAGCTTGAGGAAGTAGCGCACAATCTGCACCATGTCCTCCAGGGTCAGGGTAAAAATGTCCTGGTTGAAGTCCTGCTTGAAGCCCAGCTTGATGTTCAGCTTCATGCGCCCGACCGATGAAAGGTCGTAGCGCTTGGTGTCGAAGATCATGTTCTCGAAGAACTTGCGCGAGCCCTCCAGGGTCACCGGCTCGCCGGGGCGCAGCTTCTTGAACACCTCGATGTAGGCGTCGCCCTGGTTCTTGGCCACCTTGTCCTCGGCCTCCGGCTCGGGCTTGCCGGCCATCTTCTCCGCGCTCTCGGCGTCCTTGCGCTTCTTGTCCTTGCGCAGGGTGTAGGCCAGCATGGAGCCGAACTCTTCTTCCTCGCTCTCGGGAAAGAAGACCTTGAACTCGCAGTCCAGCTTGCGCAGCTTCTTGATCTGGGCGGTGCCGAGGCCCTCGTTGAGCTTGAGGACGCCGTCCAGGTCGGCGGCGGCATAGATGTCCTCGAACAGCTCGATGTCCAGCGGCACGTAGTCGACGCCGAGCTTCTCCAGGTCCTTGATGTGCTTCAGCGTCAGCTTGGTGCCGGCGGGGAGCACCTCGTTGCCCTTGGCGTCCAGGACCGGGGCGGTCAGCTTGTTGTCCTTCAGGAAGCGGCAATTCTGGAAATAGAAGATGCCGTTCTGGACCTTGGCCGGGACGATGGTATAAAACCGCTTCAGGATCTCGGACTCGTCGGTCAGGCCCATGGCCTTCAGGAAGGTGGTGATGTTGATGCGCTTGGTCTTCTTGTCCAGGCGCACCTGCAGCAGGTTCAGCTTCTCTTCCAGCTCGATCCAGGCGCCGCGGGCGGGTATGATCTTGGCCGTGTACTCGCCGCGCGACTTTCCGGGCATGAAATAAACGCCCGGCGAGCGCTGCAGCTGGGATACGACCACGCGCTCGGTGCCGTTGATGATGAACGTGCCCTTGTCGGTCATGTAGGGGATCTCGCCGAAAAAGATCTCCTGCTCCTTGACGTCGCGGATGACCTTCTCGCCCTTCTTGTTCTCGCCGAACAGGGCCAGGCGCAGCTTGACCTTCAGCGGGATCGAATAGTCGAACCCCTTGTCCAGGCACTCCTCGGGAGTGTTGTGCATCTTGAGCCGCACGCGGTCGCCGCAGAGTTCGCAGGTCTTGTAAATGACCGTGCCCTTTTCGTGGCACTCGGCGCAGACCGAATCGCGGCCGGTCTCGCTGTCGGCCGGCAGCACGGCGCCGCAGCGGCGGCACAGCGGCATCGAGTTCTCGATGCACTGCAGGGCGCCGCACTTGCAAACCCAGTCGCCCAGGGAGTAGGAAACGAAATCCAGGATCGCGGTCTCCTTGAAGTCGGAAATGGGGAAGATCGACTTGAACGCCGCCTGGATGCCGATGTTCTTGCGGCTTTCCGGGAGCTGGTCGATCTGCAGGAATGTCTTATAGGACCGCTTCTGGATTTCGAGCAGGTCTGGTACTTCGACGGGACTAAAAATACGGGAAAAACTTATCCTTTGCACATACTTGTTAGTTGTTTGCATACCAGTCCTTCAATTTTTTTATTTTTCGCAAGGCAATAAAAAAAAGCATCGATTACTTGATCTCGATTTCGGCTCCTACTTCAGCGAACTTCTTCTTGATGGTCTCGGCTTCTTCCTTGGAGACGCCCTTCTTGACGGAAGCCGGGGCCTTGTCCACGACGTCCTTGGCTTCTTTCAGGCCCAAGTCCGTGACTTCGCGGACCACCTTGATGACGTTGATCTTCTTGTCGCCAACGTTCTTCAGGACGACCTCGAACTCGGTCTTCTCTTCCGCCTGGTCGGCCACGGCGGCTGCGGCAGGGGCGGCACCGCTGGCGGCCACGGCGGCCATTTCCGCCTTGATGCCATACCGGCTTTCAAACTCTTTGATATAATCAGCAAGGTCCAGGACCGTCAGATTATCCAAATGCTTGAAAAAATCTTCCTTCTTGATCTCGGCCATTATAGTTGTCCTCCTTTGACTTTTTTATCTTGCAAATTTTTCATCAGTACCAGCATGTGGCTCAGCGGCGACGACAGCGCCGAACCGAAGCGGCGCAGCGGCATGCCGATGGCATAGACCAGCTGGGCCAGGAGCTGCTCCTTGCCGGGCAGCTTGGCCACTTCCACGACCTGCTTGTCGCTGACCAGCTTCCTTTCGATGAACCCCGACTTGATCTTGATCTTCTTGCTCTCTTTCTCGAAGTCGACCAGGACCTTGGCGGTCTCGACGAACTTGTCGTTGCTGTAGGCCACGGCGATCGGGCCGTGGAAGAGCTCGCGGCCGACGGCCAGCTTTTCCTTCTCAAAAAACTTGATGGCCAGGCGGTTCTTGACCACCTTGACATCGGCCCCCAGGGCCTTGACGCGGTTGCGCAGGTTGCTCATCTCGGAGACCTTCAATCCGCGGTAATCGAAGAGGTACACGCCGTTGCTGCGAAAGATCTCGGCCAGGGCGTCCACCGTCTTCTTCTTTTTTTCCAGACTCTTTGCGCTTCCCATGATGATCTCCTGTGCCTAGCTTTCCAGTTCCGAAATATCGAGCTTGATCGAGGGGCTCATGGTCGAAGAGATGAAGACGCTCTTGACGTACTTGCCCTTGAGGGTCACCGGCCGCGCCTTGAGAATGGCGCCGATGAAGGCCTTGGCGTTCTCGGCGATCTTTTCGACCTCAAAGGAGGTCTTGGCGATGCTGGAGTGGATGATGCCGGCCTTGTCGACGCGGAACTCCACCCGGCCCTTCTTGATCTCGGCCACCGTATCCCTGACGTTGAAGGTCACCGTGCCCGCCTTGGGGCTGGGCATCAACCCCTTGGTGCCCAGGGCCTTGCCGAGCCGGCCGACGCTCTTCATCATGTCGGGGGTGGAGATGACCACGTCGTATTCGAACCAGTTCTCTTTCTGGATCTTCTCGACGATCTCCTCGCCGCCCACGAAGTCGGCCCCGGCCTCGGAGGCTTCCTTCTGCTTCTCGCCGGCGGCAATGACCAGCACGCGCTTGACCTTGCCGGTGCCGAAAGGCAGGACCACGGTGCCGCGCACCATCTGCTCGGGATACTTGGGGTCGACCGCCAGCCGCACCGACATGTCCACCGACTCGTCGAACTTGGAGGTCTTGACCTCGCGCAGCAGGGCCGCGGCCTCGCTGATGGGGTAGGCGCGCTCCTCGATCTTTTCCTTGGCCTTGACGTATGCTTTGCCGCGTTTGGACATTATTTTATCTCCAGGCCCATGCTGCGGGCCGAGCCCTCGATGATGCGGATGGCCTGCTGCAGGTCCTTGGTGTTCAGGTCCTCCATCTTGGCCCTGGCGATATCCTCCACCTGCTTATGGGTCAGCTTGCCCACCTTGTTCTTGTTGGGCTCGCCGGACCCCTTCATGATGCCGGCGGCCTTCTTCAGGAAGTAGGCGGCCGGCGGGGTCTTCATCTTCAGGGTGAAGGTCTTGTCGGCGTGGACCATGATGTCCACGGGGATGATCATATCGTCTTCCAGCTTCGAGGTCAGCTTGTTGAACGTGTTCACGAACTCCATGATGTTCAGGCCGTGCTGGCTCAGGGCCGGGCCGACCGGGGGGGCAGGCGTGGCCTTGCCGGCGGGGAGCTGCAGCCGGAAGGTCTTGATGACCGCCTTGATCTTTGGACTTGCCATGACTATTTCTCCTATATTTTCTCAACCTGCAGATAGTTCAGGTCGACCGGGGTGGCGCGGCCGAATATGGTCACGGTCACCTTCAATTGGCTCTTTTCCTCGTTGACCGCGTCGACCACGCCGTTGAAATTGATGAAGGGGCCGTCGATGATCTTGACCCCCTCGCCGACGTCGAAATGGTACTTGGGCTTGGGCGTTTCCAGGGTGGTCTCGATGTGCTTCAGGATGGTGGCCACTTCCTTGGCCGAGAGCGGCTTGGGCTTCTTGCCCGCCCCGACAAAACCGGTCACCTTGGGCGTGTTGCGCACGAAGTACCAGTTCTTGTCGTTCATCTCCATGTTCACCAAGATATAGCCGGGGAAGGAACGCTTCTCGCTGACGACCTTCTTGCCGTCACGGATCTCGATGACGTTCTCCTTGGGGATGACGATCTCGTTGATCTGGGCCTGCATGGAATACTTGTTGATCTTCTCGTTCAAGGCCTTGACCACGAATTCCTCGGCCCCGGAAAAAACATGTATGATGTACCAGTCCATGAGCGTGCGGTCCCGTTACTGAAAAATTCCGCCGATGCGCTGGAAGATGCGGGCGAAGACGAAGTCGACCCCGAACAGGTAAATGCCGAAGAACAGCGAGATGATGATGACGGCAACGGTGGTCTTGATCAGGTCGTTCTTGGTCGGCCAAGTGACCTTCTTCATTTCGCCCCGGACATCCCGCAGGTACGCCTTCATGCGCTTGAATATATTTTTTTCCTTTTCCATGTTATCCATGCAGGTCAGAAGGGACTCGAACCCCCAACCCCCGGTTTTGGAGACCGGTGCTCTACCATTGAGCTACTGACCTATTTGACCTCCTTGTGCGGGGTATGCTTGCGGCAACGCGGGCAATATTTATTCATGTTCATCTTGTCGGCCGTGTTCTGCTTGTTCTTCATGGTCGAATAGTTTTTTTCGGAGCAGTCGGAGCACTTCATCCCGACCTTGACCCGTTTGTCGCTCTTGGCCATGGCTTACTCGACGATGTCCGTGACGCTGCCGGCACCGATGGTGCGGCCGCCTTCGCGGATGGCGAACTTCAGCCCCTTCTCCATGGCGATGGGCATGATCAGCTCGATGTTCAGGTTGGCGTTGTCGCCCGGCATGACCATCTC
>JBGSPO010000199.1:0-6883 GCA_041738575.1 Candidatus Aminicenantia bacterium | reverse complement strand
GGCCGCGGCGGCTGCCGCGGTTTCTGGCAAGCCCGCGAGCCGGCGCTGGTCGCCGGTCAAGATACTCGACCGCTACGTGCTGCGGCGCATGTTCCTGGTCTTTTCCCTGGTGTTCTCCTCGCTGCTGCTGGTTTTCTACCTCGTCAACATCCTGGAGCTGATCGACAGCGTCATCGAGAACAAGGTCCCCTTTTTCTATCTCCTGAAATACGACTTTTACGCCACGCCGGAGATCGTCACCATCATCCTGCCCGCCTCCATCCTGACCGCTGTGCTGCTCACCTTCTCGCTGATGAGCAAGAACAACGAGGTGACCGCCGTTCAGGTCAGCGGCGTCAGCCTGCTGCGCCTGGCCCTGCCGGCCGTGTTCCTGGGCCTGCTGCTGTCGCTGGGCGTTTTTTTCATCCAGGAGAACGTGCTGCCCGAGGCCAACCGCCGGTCGGCCAGCACGCTGGATGTGATCCACAAGCGCCAGTCGGTCGCCGAGATGGAATTCGCCCGCAACTGGGTGCTGGGCAGGGACAACCAGATCTATTTTTATGACTTCTACGAAAAGCAGCGCCGGCGCTTCGTGGGCTTCAATATCCTGCGCCTGGACCCGGAGTTCCGCCTGCGGCAGCGCATCCTGGCCCGCAGCGCCACCTGGCAGGAGGACAAGGTGCTGCTGCTGCGCGACGGCTTCACCCGGGACTTCCACGACAACCTTCCCGCCGCCCGCCAGCCCTTTCTCGAGCTGCGGCTGCCGATCGCCGAGGATCAGAAGTTCTTTTCCGAAAAAGTGAAGTTCTCCGGCGCCATGAACAGCCGAGAACTGCGCGAGTACATCCGCTACCTGCAGGAGAAGCGCAGCGACCCGCTGCGCTACCAGGCCCAGCTCTACAACAATTACGCCTTCCCCTTTTCCTCGCTGGTCATGGTCTTCATTGCCATCCCCTTCTCCTTCCTGATGGGCAACCGCGGCGCCCTGTTCGGCGTGGGCATCGCCGTGGGCGTCTCCATGGTCTACTGGGGGGCGCTGGGCATCTTCAGCTCGGTGGGCGCCACCGGCGTCCTGTCGCCCCTGCTCGCCGCTTTCGCGCCGCTGGTCGTCTTCACCCTGATTTCCATTTTCCTGTTCTTCAAGATCAGGACCTGAGCGTTCTCCCGCCGATTGGAAAACGCTCCTGAGTTTTCAAGCGCCGACGAATGTGGTAGAATTCAGTATCTTGAAGACCGGATCCCCCTATTACCCGAGGTGAAGCATGGAGAAGGAAGAAACCAAGGCCAACCAGGACGCCCTGGAGCGGCGCGCCAAGAAAAAGCCGTCGCCCAAGCAGAACAAGCTGACCCTGGTGCCGCTGTATTGCAAGGGCTGCGGCCTGTGCGTGGAGGTCTGTCCCACCGGCACCCTGCAGCTCTACGATGACCCCAAGAACAAGTTCGGCACGTCGGTGAAGATCGACGCCCAGGAATACTGCATTGGCTGCAAGATGTGCGAGCTGCAGTGCCCGGATTTCGCCATATTCGTCAACTACGAGGAAGAGAAGAAGGAAGGTGGCAAATGAGCCAGCGCAAGGTACTGCAGGGCAACATCATCGTGGCCAAGGCGGCGCTGGCGGCCGGCTGCGATTTCTTCGCCGGCTACCCCATCACCCCCTCCTCGGAGATCGCCCAGTACATGTCCAAGGAGATGCCGAAAATGGAGCGCACCTTCATCCAGATGGAGGACGAGATCGCCTCGCTGGGCGCCTGCATCGGCGCGTCGCTGGCCGGGAGAAAGCCGCTGACCGCGACCTCCGGCCCGGGCTTCTCCCTGATGCAGGAGCACGTTGGCATGGCGGTCATGGCCGAGGTGCCGGTGGTGATCGTCAACGTCATGCGCGGCGGCCCCTCCACCGGCATGCCCACCAAGCCGGCCCAGGCCGACATGATGCAGGCGCGCTGGGGCACCCACGGCGATCACCCGATCATCGCCCTGTACCCGGCTTTTTCCGACGAGATCTTCAGCGAGACCGTGCGCGCCTTCAACCTGGCCGAAAAATACTGGAACCCGGTGATCCTGCTCCTGGACGAGGTCCTGGGCAAGGCGCACATGGACGTGGAGATCCCCGAGCCCGGCAGCTACGAGGTGTTCTGGGAAAAGACGCACGAGATCAAGGACCTGAACATCTACGACCGCAAGCTCGGCGAGAACCCGCCGCGCATCGATTTCTTCCACGGCTACCCCATCCATATCGACAGCCTGGAGCACGACGCCCACGGCTGGCCGTCGTTCGATGCCAAGACGGTCGACAAGATGCAGAATCTGCGCATGCAGAAGATCTACCAGAACCTGGACGACATCATCAAGTACAAGGAATACTTCATGGACGACGCCGAGGTCATGGTCTTCAGCTTCGGCATCTCGGCGCGCGGCGCGCTGGCCGCGGTCAAGACGGCCCGCGAGCAGGGCATCAAGGCCGGGTTGTTCCAGGCCCTGACCATCTGGCCCTTCCCCCGCGCCGCCCTGCAGGAGCGCTTCAAGAAAACCAAGAAGGTCCTGACCGTGGAGATGAACATGGGGCAGATGAAGTACGAGGTCGAGCGCATCGCGCCCTGCGACGTGGAGAAGCAGACGCTGCTGCGCGCCAACGGCATGCCCTTCTCCCCCGCCGAGGTCCTGGACGCCATCAAGGAGTTCGCCAAATGAGAGACTACGAAAAATACATCCGCTACCGCACGTTTCCCACCCCCTGGTGCCCCGGCTGCGGCGACGGCGTCATCCTCAAGTCCATCGCCATGGCCTTCGCCGAGCTGAACCTCGACCCCGACGACATCGTGGTGGTCGCCGGCATCGGCTGCTCCGGCCGCATGCCCACCTACTTCAACACCAACACCCTGCACACCACCCACGGCCGCGCCCTGACGTTTGCCACCGGCATCAAGCTGGCCAAGCCCGAAAAGCTGGTGGTGGTCATTTCCGGCGACGGCGACGCCACGGCCATCGGCGGCAACCACCTGATCCACGCCGCCCGGCGCAACATCGGCATCAAGATGATCCTGATCAACAACGGCATCTACGGCATGACCGGCGGCCAGGTGTCGCCGCTGACGCCGCCCAAGTTCTTCACCGAGACCACGCCCTACGGCAACATCGAGCCGCACTTCAACATCCGCAAGCTGCTCACCGCGGCCGAGGCCACCTTCGTGGCCCGCGAGACGGTCAACCGCCTGATGCAGCTGAAGCAGGTGATCAAGAAATCGTTCCAGCACAAGGGCTTTTCGGTGGTGGAAGTGATGAGCAACTGCCACGTCAACCTGGGCCGGCGCAACAAGATGAAGAGCCCGCTGGTGATGACCAAGTACATCCGCGACATCACCATGAACATGGCCGACTTCGAAAAGCTCAGCCCCGAGGAGCAGGCGCCGAAATACCCGCTGGGCATCTTCGTGCAGGACACGGAGCGGCTGGAATACACCGACCTTTACTACAACCACATCGTTCCCGTGGCCCAGCAGGCGGGCGCCAAGGGGGAAAAATGAAGAAATATGAGATACGCTACGGAGCCGTCGGCGGCCAGGGCATCATCACCGCCGGCGCCCTGCTGGTGGACATCGCCGTGGAGATGGAGAACAAGTTCGCCATCGAAAGCCCCACCTACACCGCGGCCGTGCGCGGCGGCCCGACCAAGGTCGACGTCATCATCGCCGACGAGAAGATCGACTTCCCGCATGCCACGGCCATCGACTTTTTCCTCTGCACCGACCAGCGGCCCTACGACATCTACAAGCAGTCCCTCAAGGATGACGCCATCGTGGTCGTGGACTCGCACCTGGTGCGCGAGCTCGGCGACACCCGGCACTGGAAAGTGTACCAGGTGCCGATCATCAACGAGACCAAGGTGGGGGCGGGGAACGTGGTGCTGACCTCGGTGGTCAGCCTGGCCGTCACCCAGAAACTGACCAACATCATCACCTACGAGCACATGCTGGCGCACATCAAGCACTGGGCCCCCAAGGGCACGGTGGAGATGAACATCAAGGCCATCGAGGTCGGGATGAACCTGATCAAGTAGCATGGGTTTCCCCGCCGTAGCCGAACAACTCGACCTGCTCAGGAAAGGGGCGCTGGAGGTCATCAGCGAAGAGGACCTCGAGAAAAAGCTCGCCCGCTCGCTGAAGACAAACAAGCCCCTTCTGGTCAAGGCGGGGTTCGACCCCACCGCCCCGGACATCCACCTGGGGCATACCGTGCTCATCCGCAAGATGAAGCACTTCCAGGACCTGGGGCATACAGTGGTCTTTTTGATCGGCGACTTCACCGGCCTGATCGGCGATCCCAGCGGCCGCAACAAGACGCGGCCGGCGCTGAGCCCGGAGGAGATCGCCCGCAACGCCGAGACCTACAAGGAGCAGATCTTCAAGCTCCTGGACCCGATAAAAACCGTGATCGACTTCAACTCGCGCTGGCTCGGCAAGCTGACGCCGGTGGAGATCATCCAGCTCACCGCCGCCTACACCGTGGCACAGATCCTGGAGCGCGACGACTTTTCCAAGCGCTACAAGAACGGCGAGCCCATCTCGGTCCACGAACTGCTCTACCCGCTGATGCAGGGCTACGACTCGGTAGCGCTGCATGCCGATGTCGAGCTGGGCGGCAGCGACCAGAAGTTCAACCTGCTGGTCGGCCGCGAGCTGCAGCGCAACTACGGCCAGGAGCCGCAGGTGATCATCACCATGCCCCTGCTCGAAGGGCTCGACGGCGTGCAGAAGATGAGCAAGAGCCTGGGCAACTACATCGGCATCCACGAGTCGCCCGGGGAGATCTTCGGCAAGGTCATGTCGGTCAACGACGAGCTGATGTTCCGCTACTACGACCTGCTGACCGACACGCCGGCAAAGGAGATCGCCCGTCTCAAGCAGGAGATCGTGGCCGGCAGCCTCAACCCCATGGCGGTCAAGATCGGCCTGGCCAAGTCCATCATCGCCGACTTCCATTCCCAGGCCGCGGCCGAGGCGGCCGAGGCCGAGTTCATAAAGGTCTTCCGCAACAAGGAGACTCCCGACGACGCCGAAGTCCTGGCCCTGGGGGAGAACGAGCCGCTGGTCGATTTTCTCGTGCGCCACAACGTCCTCTCCTCGCGCGGCGAGGTGAAGCGTGTCCATGCCCAGGGCGGCATCTACCTGGATAACGAGCGCCCGGCGGAGATCGCGTTGGTCCTGAAAAAAGGCCGCTCCTATCTGTTGAAGATCGGCAAGAGGAAATTCTACAAGATCGAGCCTGTTCAATAGCTTGTTTTTTAGGTTGCTGTCCCTTTTTTCCGTTTCCAACAATCCGGATGTCCTGTTTCTAGTACAAAAAAGCCCGATCATTGCGGAAAAAAATATGCTTGCAGATTAGTGGAACTTTACAAGTTTATAGCAGGCTATTATCATGATCGGGTTGGGAGGGGCAATGAAGAAATCGATCCGCGGCATATCCCTTTGCATGGCGATCTTTTCCCTGGCGGTCTTCCTGTTATCTCAACAGACCGTCGAGCGCGAATACGTCCAGGTCCTGAACATCGAGATGCTGGTGCGGGTGATGAAAGATGGCTGGCCGCTGGCCGGCTTGAAGAAAGGCGATTTCACCCTGCTCGAGAACGGACGCAAGCAGGACATCAACGGTTTTGTTGAAGTGCACCGCAGCATCGCTCCCGCAGAGACCAAGGAAAAGCCGCCGGCCGAACAAAAGCAGCGCCCCGGCCGCCTGTTCCTGCTCTTTTTCTGGATCAGCGAATCCTCGATCAAAGTCGATGAAGCGCTGGACTATTTTTTCAAGGACATCTACCGCGAAGGCGACCGGGTGATCCTGGCCGATCAGCGCCGCTCCCTTGAGGTCAATGACGCGAGCGAAAGGGAAACGAGAGTTACTGAGTTCAAGGCCGGCGTGGCGGCGCTGAGCCGGGATGCGCGCTTCGCCCGTGAAAAGATCAAGTTGGAAATCGAATCTTATTTGCGTGAATATCTTGATTGCCTGGAACGTAAAAAATTCATCCCGCCCTGCGACACGAAACGCGCTTTCGAAGTAATGCTCGTCAAGTATACGCAACTGTTGAAGGAATACCTGCTGCAGAACCAAAAGCCCAATTTCGAGCGGCTTGAGGCCATGACCCAGGCACTGGAAGCCATAGAAGCGGACAAGTGGGCGCTGGTTTTTTTTCAGCATGATCTGCTGCCGATGTTTGATGTCGAAAAGTTGAAGTTGGAAAATTACTACTTAGAATTGAACTTATATATCAATGAGATCGAAAAGGTGAACCGCGATCTCCTTTTTCCATTGGCTGCCGATCGCATTGCCGATTCCCTGCGTACCGGCTTTATCCAGGCCAACACCCAGTTCCACCTGCTGCTCCTGGACAGCCGCCAGGCCCAAGTTACCATGGATTCCACTTCCCAGTTTGCGGTGGTAAACCCGTTTCCGGTGTTTTCAAACTGGGAAGAAACGTTTCGCCAGATCACCAAGGCCACGGGCGGAGAGATCATGGACGGCAACCGCATGAAGGAAGCGCTGGCCGAAGTGGCCAACAGGGAAGATGTTTATTACGTGCTGACCTATGCCCCGGATCAGGGCAAACGCCGCGAGCGGCGGGTCGACATCCGCGTCAAGGGCGCGGGCGTCAAGGTCATCCACGGCCGGCGCGTGGAGATGGAGAACCTGCCTCATGTCAGGCTTGCCCGGATCGAAACGGCCCCCGGCAAGGTGCGTTTGGAGCTGGAAGACATCTATATGATCGGCCAGGGAGAGCAGCGCTCCGGCCTGGTCAGGGTGACATTGTCCGCAGCACGAGAAGACGAGAAACCTCAGGTTCTGGCGGGGGATGTGGAGATCGCCACCAAAGGCAGCGTGGAAATCCCCATCAGGGACCTGGAGCCTGGCAGATAC
>JBGSPO010000193.1:0-8898 GCA_041738575.1 Candidatus Aminicenantia bacterium | reverse complement strand
GTCCCGGCCATGGTCTGGCTGCGCACGGCCGCCTGCAGGTTGGCTATGAGCAGCGCCGCCGGCAGCCCCTTGCCCGAGACGTCGCCCAGGCAGAACGCCAGCCGCCGTTCATCGATGGCCAGGAAGTCGAAATAATCCCCCCCGACCTCCTTGGCCGGGATGCTTTTCCCGGCGATATCGTAGCCGGCCAGGCGCGGAGCCTCCTTGGGCAGCAGGTTGTTCTGCATCTCCTGCGCCAGGCGCAGCTCCTCCTGCACGTGCAGCAGCGTTTTTTCCTTCTCGGCCAGGCGGGCATTGTCGATGACCTGGCCCGATTCGCTGGCGATGATGGCCAGCAGCCGCTGGTCGTCGGCGCTGAACCCCGCATCCGCCTTCTTGTTGAAGACGGCCAGCAGGCCGGTCATCTTGCCCTTGCAGACCATGGGCACGCACAGCAGCGAGTGCACCGGGAAAATGTCGCCGACGCCGGTGGCGAAGCGCGGATCGCTGGCCAGGTCGTTGATCAGCAGCGGGGCGCGGTATTTCATCATCCATCCGGCCAGCTGGTCGTCGAGGCGGAAGGGAAGGCGCTTGTGGCTGGTGTCGCCGACGCGGCAGATCGTCTGGAACGGCCGTTCCGATTTCTGCTCCTCCAGCAGCAGCACCGCCCCCTGCTCCGCGGCCAGGTGGTGCACGCAGCGCTGGGTGATCAGGTCGAGGATCCTTTCCAGGGCCAGGGTGGAGTTGATGGCCGTGGCGATCTCGTTGAGGATGCCCAGCTCCTCGACCGCGCGCTGCAGGCGGCGGTTCTCCCCCCGGAGGCGCAGGTTTTCCTGCTGCAGGTCCGGACCTTTTTGTTGCGGGTCTTGTGGCGCCATCTTCTGATCCCCCCGTTCCCTATCCTTTGCCAACAATTTTAATGATTATTTATATTATTTGCAACTTTCCGGTTTTATCAATGTCAAGCGGGACCCGTCGGGAAACAGCTCCCTGGGCGCCCGGGTAAGCGGTGGCTGAAGGTCTGCCCCTACGCGTCTGCCCGGCGCGCGGCGTCCAGGTCGGGGAATATCGGGAAAAACTTGTCGAAACCGGAAATTCCGAACACTTCGGCGATGCGTGGGGACAGGCCGAAAAGCTTCAGCGTCCCCCCCTTTTTTTGTATCAATTTGAGCAGCATCAGCAGGGCGCCCAGCCCGGTGCTGCTGATGTAATCCATGCCGGTACAGTCGATCAGGATCCGCTGTTCGCGCCCGCCGAGCTCCATCAGGTATTTCCTGAGGGTTTCGGCGTTCTCGGAATCGACCCGGCCGCTGACTTCCAGCAGGGCGAACTCATCGATCTTGTCTTCGCGGATCTTCATGTCAGTTTCTCCTTGCCGGCCAGGCGCTTGACCAGGGTCAGCTGATTGCCGTCCGCTTGTCGCCGGTAGCGGACTTGGTCCATGAGCCGTCGCACCAGGTGGACGCCCAGCCCCCCGACGCGGCGCTCGGACAGGGCGGCGTTGAGGTCGACCGCCGGGGCCAGGAGCGGGTTGAAGTGGCGGCCGTCATCCTCGATACGGATGCGGATCCGTTCCCGGCTGCCGTGGAGCCGGACCACGATCTCATGGGGATCGCTGTCGTCATAGCCATGGCGGACGATGTTGGTGAAGACCTCTTCCAGCGCCAGGTCAATCTTGAACTCGATATCGGGGTGGATGGCCCGGCGCCGGCAGAATTCCCCGACAGCGGCGTGCAATTGCGCCAGGGCCGCCAGCGAGTTGTCCAGCTTCAGGACCAAGGTCTCGTCCGCTTTCATCTCTCCATCACCCGCCAATCATTATAACGATAATCCTGCCGATAGCAAGCCATAGCGGGCGCACTTGACATTCGCCAGGCGGAATTTCTATAATCAACCCATTAGGTCGGAGAGAGACGTGCTGTATTCCCGGGATGCGATGCGATTGCCGGAAAAAAATTCCGCTGCGGCAGCAGCCTGCCCATCATGAATCCGCTCTCGGAAAAGTTCTTGTTGTTCATCCGCTCGTCGTTCGCTCCAGGGCAAAAAGCGGAACTTTACGAATACATCTGCAAAAATTACCGGCAGCGCATCGCCTACTACGTCAGCCAGGTCATTCCCCCGGGCCATGACTACTACCAGGACGTTTGCCAGGAAGTCATGATCAAGATCTACAACCATCTCGACACCTTCAATCCCCGCCACTCCTTCAAGGCCTGGGTTTTCAAGATCGCTCGCCACCAGTGCCTGGACCTGGTCAAGAGCAGGGAGGAGAAGCAGCGCAAGCTGAGCCGGGGAGATCCCGATATCGTCAGCAGCGGAAGCGGTGCTGACCCCGAGCGGCTGTTCATGCGCCAGGAGCTGCTGGAGCGCATCGACAGTTTCGTGGGCCAGCTGCCCCCCCTGGAGCGGGAGATCTGTTATCTGCGCTTCTATGAAAATCTGAAATACCGGGAGATCGGCGACATCGTCGGCCTGGACATCGCCGCGGTAAAATCCAGGATCCACTCACTGAAGATCGACCTGCAACTCCGGTTGAATCGCTGATTTGTTTCAAACATTTCCCGAAAACCGTCGTCTATATTGGCGGATGAGGAGACGCAATGAAAATCGAGCGTGAATTGAAGAAGTATTATGAAAGTAAAATATATAAAAAGGGGGAGGGTATTATGGAAAAAAAGACACAACGGTTGATGTGGGGAGCCTTCGGGCTCGCGGTCGCCTTTTGCCTGATCGGCTATTTCGCGTTCTTCTATCCCTGGCCGGCGGGCGGTGACAATTCCGCCACCGTGGGCACGATCGGCGGCGTCGAGAAGGTCAATCGCCAAAGGGTCGAGCAGATCGCCGCTGAGGATGTGGTGTTGAGCGACGACCAGCTCCAGCAGCTGCTGCAGAACGACCAGGTCCAGAGCCTGATCGCCAACAAGGCGTTCAAGCGGGCGATGCAGGACCGGGCCTTCGCCGGGCTGATGGCCGACCGCCGTTTCTCCGGGCTGATGGCCGACAAACGCTATGCCGATTTCATGGCCGACCAGCGCTACGCCGGCTTGCGGGCCAACCCGGACTTCGCGGCACTGATGGCCGACCAGCGTTTTGCCGGCTTGCGCGCCAACCCGGACTTTGCGGTGCTGATGGCCGACAAGACGTATGCCGGATTGCGCGCCAACCCGGATTTCTCCGCCCTGATGGCCGACCAACGCTTTGCCGGGCTGCGGGCCAACCCGGATTTCGCGGCATTGATGGCGGATCAGCGCTATGCCGGGCTGATGGCTGACCAGCGCTTTGCCGGGCTTCGGGATGATCACCGTCTTGGCCGCTTGATGGCCGACCAGCGCTTTGCCGGCCTGATGGCCGACCAGCGTTTTGCCTGGCTCCGGGATGACCGCCGTCTTGGCCGCTTGATGGCCGACCAGCGCTTTGCCGATCTGATGGCGGACAAGGCGTTTCCCGGCTTAATGGCCAACCAAGCCTTTGCCGATATGATGGCGGAAAAAGCATTCACTGGCTTGATGGCCGAGAAGAGCTTCGCCGGCTTGCGGGCCAACCGGGATTTCGCGGCGCTGATGGCCGACAAGGCATATGCCGGATTGCGGGCCAACCCGGATTTCGCCGCGCTGATGGCCGACAAGGCGTATGCCGGATTGCGGGCCAACCCGGATTTCGCGGCGCTGATGGCCGACAAGGCTTTTGCCGGGCTGCGCGCCAACCCCGACTTCGCGGCGCTGATGGCCGACAAGAGCTTCGCCGGCCTGATGGCCAGCAATCGCTTCCAGGAAGCGCTGGCCGCCAGCGAATGACCCAGGGATCTTGATGAGGGTGGGGGGGATAAAGGGGTGCCATTCCCATGGGCGGGATGGCACCCCGTCGTCTATCCTGGACCGGGCCTCACCCCCCGGCAGAGGGTGATATGATCAGAACCAAGAAAGCCGTTCGCGCCGCAGCGTTCCTCCTTGTCCTGATGGCGCTCCGCTTCCCGCTGCCGGCGCAGTTGCAGAAGCTGGAAACCGATAACCTGAGATTGCTCTATTTCCCCGTTGAGTCGTTCCTGACTTCCCACGCGATCTCCAGCTTTGTCAGCGCCTTCCACATGCATCAAAAGTTGTTCGATTACCATCCCAGCGAGAAGGTCACCATCCTGCTCCACGATTTTGGGGATTTTGCCAATGGCGCCGCCGGGGCCGTGCCCCAAAACACGATCATTGCCGGCATCGCGCCGTTCAGTTACGTGTTCGAGACCATGCCGGCTACCGAGCGCATCAATGCCCTGATGCAGCACGAGCTGGTCCACGTCCTGACCAGCGACAAGGCGTCCCGCTCCGACCGCTTTTTCCGCACCCTCTTCTTCGGCAAGGTCACCCCGACCGACGACAACCCGCTGACCATGGTCTATGGCTACCTGACCACTCCCCGGCTCTATGCCCCACGATGGTTCATGGAGGGGATCGCGGTGTTCATGGAGACCTGGCTCTCCGGGGGATATGGCCGGCTGCTCGGCTGCTACGATGAAATGGTCTTCCGCTCCCTGATCAGCGAGAAGAACCGCATCTACGACCTGGTCGCCCTGGAGTCGGCGGGCACGCGCCTCGACTTCCAGGTCGGGGTCAACTCCTATCTCTACGGCACGCGCTTTTTCGGCTACCTGGGGCTGCAATACGGGCCGGAGCGTCTCCTGCAGTGGGTGGCCCGCGGCGACGGCAGCCGGGCTTATTTCGCCTCCCAGTTCCGCAAGGTGTTCGGCAAGCCGCTCGGCCGGGCCTGGGCGGAGTGGATCGTTTGGGAAAGGGATTTCCAGGCCGCGAACCTGGAGGCCATCCGCTCCAGTCCGCTCACTGCCTTCCGTGACATTTCCGCCAGGGCATTGGGATCGGTGTCGCCGGCGTTCTACGACGCGCGCCGGGGAAAGATATTCCTGGGGATCAACTACCCGGGCCAGGTGGCCCACCTGGCGGCGCTGGATATCCGCAGCGGCGCCCTGCGCAAGCTGCGCGATATCAAGGGACCGGCCATCTACAGCGTCTGTTCTCTGGCTTACGACGAGGAGCAGGGGGTCCTTTTTTACACGACCGACAACAACGCCTGGCGCGACCTGCGCCGGCTGGAGGTCGACAGCGGCCGCTCGCGCCTGCTCATCAAGGATGGCCGCATCGGCGACCTGGCCTTCAATCGCGCCGACCGCTCGCTGTGGGGTGTGCGCCACTACAATGGCATTTCCACCATCGTCCGTATCGCCGCCCCTTACCGGGAATGGCGGCAGGTCTACTCCTGGCCTTATGGCCAGGACGTCTACGACATCGCCATCTCGCCTGATGGCGCCTGGATGGCGGCGGCGTTGACCGAGATCAGCGGCCGGCAGTCGCTGATCAAGATCGACCTGGCAAAGCTCGCCGCCGGTGAGGCCGCTTATGAGACCCTGTCCGATTTCGAGAACAGCTCGCCGGCGAGCTTCGTCTTTTCCCGCGATGGGCGATCGCTGTATGGTTCGTCTTATTATTCCGGCGTGGCCAATATTTATGGCTGCGACCTGGCCTCCGGCCAGGTCGACATCCTGACCAACACCGATGGCGGCTTCTTCCGGCCGGTCCCGCTCGACGACGGGTCGCTGCTCGTCTTCCGCTACAGCGCCGCCGGCTTCCGGCCTGCCGTCATCTCCAGCCAGAGGCCGGAGGGGCTCCAGGTGCGGGCCGTCACCATGCTGGGCCAGCAGCTCAGCGAGCGCCATCCGCAGGTGCGTGACTGGGTGGCCGAACGCCCCGGGCTCATCGATCCCCAGCCGTTGATCCGCGCCAGCGGGAGCTATGCGCCGCGAAGGCAGATCGGTCTCAAATCGCTCTACCCGGTGGCCGAGGGCTACAAGGATTCCCTGGCTGTCGGCCTGCATTTCCATCTGGCCGACAAGGTCAGCCTGGAGCGCGTCGGCCTCACCGCCACCTTTTCCCCGGACAACCGCCTTCCCGAGGGGGAGCGGCTCCATTTGCGGCTGCACGCGGCGCTGCGCAACTGGGAGGTCACCGCCACCCACAATGCGGCGGATTTTTACGACCTGTTCGGTCCCACCCGGACCAGCCGCAAGGGGCAGTCGCTGCAGCTGCGCTACAGCAGGAACCTGATCTATGACGAGCCGAACCGCTTCCTGGACTATTCCGTGAAAGCCGCCGGCTACTTCGGCATGGAGCGGCTGCCCGATTACCAGAATATCGGCATCGACCATGGGCGCTTCTTCACCCTGGACGCCAGCCTGAACTACAAGTACCTGCGCCGGTCCCTGGCCGCGGTGGAGGACGAGAAAGGCTGGCAGTACCGGCTGGTGCTGGCGAACGCCTACGTCAACCGCGGCCTTTACCCGCGCGTCTACGGCTGCCTCGATCTCGGCCTCCCCCTGCCGGTGGGCCATTCATCCGCCTGGCTGCGCGGTGCCGCCGGGACCGCCTTCGGCGATCGCGACGACCCCTTCGCCAGCTTCTATTTCGGCGGCTTCGGCAACAACTGGATCGACCACCAGGACAGCAAGCGCTACCGCGACTATTACGGGTTCCCTGGCCTCGAGCTGAACGAGGCGGGTGGGCGGAATTTCGCCAAATTGACGCTGGAATGCAACCTGCCGCCTATCTTTTTCCGCCGGCTGGGCTTCCCCTTCTTTTACGCCAACTGGATCAGCCCTTCGCTGTTCGCCGGCGGCCTGGTCACCGACCTCGACCAGAAACCGGCGCGTCGCCGCTGGGCCGACGTCGGACTGCAGGTGGATATCCGCCTGATCGCTCTCTCCCACCACCAGCTGACCCTGTCGCTGGGCTATGCCCGGGCCTTTGCGGCTGGGCATGACGCGTCCGACGAGTGGATGGCCTCGCTCAAGATCTGAGCCATGGGCGGTCTCATGCTGCGCGTCGGCCTGGGCTTCCTGCCGGTGCTGACGTTCTGGGCGGTCCTCTATGCGTTCGACAATTTCCGGCTGGTCAAGTTCCGCATCGTGCGCGATGCCCTGCTGGCCGGCGCCGCCGCCGGCCTGCTCTGCCTGCTGCTGAACCGCTCGCTGCTGGCCCTATCGGGACTGAGCGCCCCGTCCTACGCCCGCTATCTTGCCCCGTTGGTCGAGGAGACGGCCAAGGTCGCCTATCTTTTCCTGCTTTTGCGCCGTAACCGGCTGGGCTTCCTGGTGGATGCGGCCATCGTGGGCTTCGCCATCGGCGCCGGCTTCGCCCTGCTGGAGAATCTCTATTTCCTGAATTCCCTTCCCGGCCACAGCCCCCTGCTCTGGCTCATCCGCGGCTTCGGCACGGCGATCATGCACGGCGGCACTGTCGCTCTGGTCGGGATCATTGCCAAGAGCAGGCCGGAAGGACGTCAGGGGGAAAGGGCCGCCGATATCCTGCCCGGCCTGGCGGCCGCCATCCTGATCCATTCCCTGTACAACCACTTTTCCCTGCGCGGGCAATTCCTGGCCTCGGTCCTGTTCCTGGTCGGCCTGCCGCTAACCATCGCCCTGGTGTACAACCGCAGCGAGAAGTCGCTGCGCCACTGGCTGGAATCGGGCTTCGGCAGCGACGCCGAGCTGCTGGAGATGATCCGCAGCGGCACGCTGCTGCGCTCCAACATCGGCCGCTACCTGCAGTCGCTGAAGGAGCGGCTGTCCGGCCCGGTCCTGGCCGACATGCTATGCGCCCTGCGGCTGCACGTGGAGCTCTCGATCAAGGCCAAGGCCGTCCTGATGCTGCAGGAGCAGGGCTTCCCGGTACCGGCCGACCCCGAGGTGCAGGAGAAATTCCGCGAGCTCAAATTCCTGCATAAAAGCATCGGCCGCCTCGGCTGGCGGCTGCTGGCGCCGCTGCTGCATGCCAGCGCCCGGGAGCTTTGGCAATTGCACATGCTGAGCGACCGCTCGACTGGATGAGAAAGTGTTGGTGCGCGCAGCGAAATGCCCGCTGGCGTCCATGACTGAATAATTATACAGAATACACTTCGGCAAAGGCTGCTTTTGCGGTATAATAGCACTTCGCAAATACGCATGATCGAAAAATTGAAAGAAATCATCCGCCACCGCGAGCTGATCTTCACCCTGGTCTCCCGGGAGCTGAAGGCGCGCTACCGCGGCACGGTGCTCGGCTTCTTCTGGAGCCTGATCAACCCGCTGCTGCTGATGGCGGTCTACACCGTGGTCTTCGGCTTCATCATTGGTGGCGCCCGCGCCCCCGGCTTCGAGGGCAACAAGTGGATGTACGCCCTGTTCCTGTTCAATGGCATCCTGCCCTGGACCTGGTTCTCCTCTTCGCTGCTCGAGTCGGCCAACGTCCTGTCGGTGCAGGGGGCGCTGATCAAGAAGATCAAGTTCCCGGTCGAGGTGCTGCCGATCATGGTCGTGACCACCAACATGGTCCATTTCATCCTCGGGCTGCCCGTGCTGATCGCATTTTTCCTTCTCTTCGGCAAGCCGCTCACCCCTTGGGTCCTGTTCCTGCCGATCAGTCTGATCGTGCAGTACATTTTCACCCTGGGGCTCTGCTTCCTGGTCTCGGCGCTGACCGTGCACTTCAAGGACATCAAGGATATCCTCGCCAACCTGATCACGCTGTGGTTCTTCGCCACCCCGATCATCTACCCCTATGAGTCGGTGCCGCGGGCACTGCAGGTCGTCCTCAACTTCAACCCCATGACCCACATCATCGAGTCGTACCATTATTCCTTCTTCATGGGCTCGCTGCCGCACTACAAGCGCTTCGCCATCACCATCCTGGTCGGGCTGCTGTTCTTCTACCTGGGCTACCTGCTCTTCGACAAGCTGCGCGACACGTTCGTGGAAGAGGTCTGACATGGAAGCCGTGCAGGTCCGCGACGTCTTCAAGTTCTACAAGAAGCATGCCGACAGCCACAAGTTCCTGACCATCAAGAGCGCCCTGGTCAACAAGACGCTCTTCGGCGACATCCAGGTCG
>JBGSPO010000187.1:0-3681 GCA_041738575.1 Candidatus Aminicenantia bacterium | reverse complement strand
GCGCGTGGCCTGCGGCCTGGCCCGCCTGCTCAATATCCAGCCGGCCGGGGTGATCGGCTGCGGCGCCGGGCTTCCCGAATGGCTCGCTCCCGCCGACCTGGCGGGGATCCCCTGGTTCGGGACGGCGGGCTTTGGCGATTTCAACCTGCGGGAGATGAAAGAACTGGAAAAGGAACTCCTGCGGCTGGGCAGCCCCTGCAAGCTGAAGGTGTTTCCCGGCCAGCACGTATGGCCTCCCGTTGGCCTCGCCATGGAGGCGGTCGCCTGGCTGGAGGAGCTTTATACAGGCTCGGTTCACGGTACACGGTAGACGGTAGACGGTGAGGAAAAGGCAAAGGGCGAAAGTAAAGAAAAAGCAAAGCACCAAGTTCCTAGCACCAATTAACCAATGACTCATACAAAGAAAGTGTTAGTGGTCAAACTAGGTAATAAAACGAGAAAAATCTAGCTGTTAGTGTTAGCAAGAAATAAACCGAAATCTTTAAGAAATCGTTTTAGTGTCTTCACTAACACTAACACTTTCTTAAGTTCACTCTAATGCGGTTACTACCACTACCACTATCACTATCACTTGCTTTTATACTCCTCAACGCGTATCATTGATCGGGTGAGGAATAAATGAAAAGAACGCTTATATCGATCTTTTGCGCCGTATTGGCGGCAGCCGGCGCCTTCGCAGTTCCCGCCATGGGCGAAGGGGAGGAGGAGATGGCCGTGTTCATGATGTCGGAAAAGGATGAAACCTGCATCCAGGTCGAGGCCGGCAAGCCGTTCGCCATCCGTTTCCAGACGAGCCCCGGAACCGGTTATGGCTGGGCGCTCGCCGCGGAGCCCGACAAAAAGCTGCTGGAATTCGTCGCCGAAAATATGGAGCAACCCGGCAGCGGGCTGCTGGGCGGGCGCGAGACCGCTGTCTGGACCTTCCGCGCCCTGGCCGCCGGCAAGGCGGACATCGCCATGAACTACGTGCGGCCCTGGGAAAAAGAGGCGGCGCCGACCCGGACCCATGTATTCCACGTGACGATCCGCTAGAAACAGGGGGGAAACAACGGATGGGCAAATTCGATGAATTCACCCGCTTCCGCCAGGAGATGAACGGAAAGATCCTGCAGCAGGGCAACCTGGGGATCAAGCGTTTTTTCGCGCTGGATGAGCAGGCGTACCATTCCGGAGCCCTCGACGGCCGGACCAAGGAACTGCTCGGGCTGGTCGCCTCGCTGGTGCTGCGCTGCGATGACTGCATCTCGTACCACCTGATCCAGGCCAAGGAGCAGGGGGTGAGCCGCGAGGAGCTTTTCGAGACCTTTCATATCGCCCTGATCGTGGGCGGATCGATCATCATCCCGCACCTGCGCCGGGCCGTGGATTTCCTTGAGGAACTCGAAGAAAAAGGCAAGTGTTAGTGTTAGTGATAGTGTTAGTGAAGACACTAAAACGACTTCTTACAGATTTCGGTTAACTCTTGCTAACACTAACACTTAGATCAAATTCATTTATCGCTTAGCCCAACACTAACACTTACTTCGTCTTTCTCGCTTATTCCCCGAGCAGGTCCTGGTATGTGTCTTTCTGGTAATTCAGCAGTTGTACGCCCATGCCGCCGGGAAACAGCATCCAGGGGCGTCCCAGATCATCCTGGCTCCAGATGACATAGCCGGCCATGCTGATCCTTTCGCCCCGGTCTTCGATCTCGATGTTGATGCCGCGGCCGGGCGGGCAGGGGTGGGGGGTCTGAATGAAAATGCCCCGGCGCGACAGGTCACCGGTGAATGAAAGAAACCCATGGCCTTCAAAATAGAATCGCAACGGCAGTTTTTTCTTCAGCCGCTGGTCGCGTCGCTTTTCCATCGGTCCCCCGGTTATCAAGGCTGATGAATAAAATATGCTCTAAATTTAAGAAAATTTCAATCAGGTTTTTGCGATCTTCAGGACGGCGACGGTTCCCGGCACCAGGCACGGAATTCGCAATGGCGGCAGAAAGGGGTGACTTTAGGCTCAAAAGCGCCGGCGGCGATATGTTCCACCACCTGGTCGATCATGGCCAGCAAGTTGTCCACGGCTTCGTCGCCGGGCACCACGCGCAGCGTCTGGTGGCGGGCGCTGCCCGCTTTCCTGCCGTAGAAGACCTCGTACTTCATGCTGGACGGCACCGGGCCGAAGCTGCGGTCGAACAGGTACTTGTAGATGATCATTTGCGGGGAATGGCGCACCCGGCTCTCGCTCCACCTGCCGGTCGTGGTCTTGAAGTCGGTGATGCAGAAATCCTCCTCGACCAGGTCGAGGACCCCCTTCAGCAGCACGCCGCTGCCGGGAAGCTCCGCGGACAATTCTTTCTCCACCATCAGCGGCCGCGCCCCCGGGGCGACGTTCTTCATGAAAGTGCGCAGGAAAGCCAGTCCCCGTTCCAGGGTCTCGCGCCTGGGGATCTGCCAGGAGATCTTGCGGCCGGGGGCGAGATCGTCGAAAGTGGCGCGGAAAAAGGCCTCCATGGCAGCTTCCGCGGGCGGCGTGCCGCTGATCCGTCCCTTGAAATAGTGCTCGATGGCGGCGTGGAAGGCCTCGCCCAGGAAAACCTTCTCGTTGACGGGCGGCTGAATGCCATCGATGTAGGCAAAACGGTATTTGCGCGGGCATTCGCCGTAGGCGCGAATCTGGCTATGGGAGATATAGCCGCGGGGGAGGACCATCCACAGGGACTATTTTACGCTTTTGTTGATCAGGCCGAGCAGTCTGGATTTGTAGCGTGAGCCGGTGTTCTTGTGGATCGTGCCCTTGCGCACGGTCATGTCGATGATGGAAATGGCCTGGGGCAGCATCTTGACGGCCTCGTCACGCTGGCCGACGTCGACTTTCTTTTTCAGGGCCTTGATTTTATTTTTCATCTTGGAGCGGTTGATGCGGTTGACCATTCTCTTCTTTTCGTCCTGCCGGTGCTTCTTTACTGCCGAATCATGATTTGCCATTGAATTCCTCCAGAATCGAAAATATCATACACAAAATCCGTCGATCTGTCAATGCTTTTTCAAAACCAGGGAAGAGAAAGGGAAGAATGAGGGAAGAGAGAGGGAAGACAAAGGGAAGAGAAAGTGGGAAAAAACTCAATGAACTCTTTTCTGATGAGAAGGAAAGGGGCACTATCCTTTTCTTTCGCATAACGCATCACGGATTACGCATCACGTAGTGCTTGCCCTTCTCGTTAGGGTCATTTGCCTTTTCTTCACTTTTGCCTTTTTACTTTCGCCTTTTGCCTTGGGCCCAGAAAGCGCCTCATCCCACGGCCCGATCTTGATCCCGCCCAGGTCCAGGGTGACGAACAGGAAGCCGCGCGCCCGGCAGAATGCCAGCAGGTCGTCCCTCAGGTCCAGCACCTGCTTGAAATGGCCCGCTGCAGCCTCCACCCGCACGCCGTCCGGGATGTAGCGCACCCGCAGCGGAGTGATGCCTCGGGCGGACAGGAAGCCTTCCACCTGTCCGATGCGCAGCATCTCATCCGGGTCGAGGCGATGGCCGTAAGGGAAGCGGGTGGCCAGGCAGGTCGAGGGGGACAAATAGAACTTGTCGATGCCCGAGCGCGCCAGCTCGCCGGCGATCTCCTCCGCCGTGAAGCCGGCGTCGCGCAACGGCGAGGCGATGCCCAGCTTTTCCAGTGCCAGGCGGCCGGGCCGGTGCTCGGCCAGGTCG
>JBGSPO010000157.1:0-3967 GCA_041738575.1 Candidatus Aminicenantia bacterium | reverse complement strand
CAACCCGCAGCGGGCCATCAAGCAGAACCTGAACGTCCTGCTGGCCATGGCCCTGGACGCCGGCTCAGTCTACGTGTTTTACCGGCTCTTCCTGGTCCTGCGCCGGGCCGGCCTGGACGGCAGGCAACTGCTCATGGCCATGTTCGCCGCCGCCGTGCTGGCCGCCGCGGGATCGCTCTTTTTCCTGGGCCGCATCGCCGCCCGGCGCTACGCGAAGATCGCGGCCTAGCGCTGCCAGCAAGAAATAAGTTGACATTGTAAATTCGATTCATTACACTCTGCGCGCATGCTGGATCTATTCTCCTTTAGGCTTGGGCGCAGCGCAGACCATTTTCTCAACCTGTCATATAAGGAGGAGTTACCATGAATATCATAAAAAACCGTCGTTCGCTGCTCATCACCGGCTTGCTTCTCTGCGCCTTCCTGTTCCTGGTCCCGGCTGCGGCAGGCGCCCAGGACGACAAGGGCCCGGTGGGCTCATTTATCACCAACTGGGCTACCACAGCCGAGCTGCTCAGGCTGAGCAGCATCTGGAACGTGACCGAATGCTGCGGCTGGGTGGATACCTGGTGGCGCCGCCCCAACACCAACATCTTCGACTGCAAGGCCAGGCACACCAACGGCACCGTGGTCACGTTCAGCGTAGAGTTGAAATCCTGGCACAAGACGACGAACAAGATCACCTTCTACCGTGCAGGGATCGATGGGACATATTGGGGATTCCTGGCCAACAGCGGCACACGCATCGTCAGCGGTACGACCTCCTGGTACCCGCCGGGCACAGGCTGGTCGGCGGCGGCGGTGGTGCTCGATCCGAATCAGGACGAGAAGGGTGTCGTCTTCATCCGCAGGTAGCGCCGCGAAACACCCGGAACTCAGTCTTCCCAAACCGCGAACCTTTATCCGGCAATGGGCATATTGGCGTCCGCGTTCCGCCCGATCATGCTTCTGACGAACGAAGGCGTCTCGGGGTCGTTCAGGCACGACTCGCCGTAGAGGTCCACGTAGTTCGCCGCCATGCGCCGCAGGTCGTCCAGGTCGGCTATTTTGTCGCTCCCTTCCACCTTGGCCGCGAAGAAAAACACTCTTTGCTTCAGCATTTGTTGCCTCCTGGCACAATGATAGTATCGGGGGTATGACAAATAGTGTCGTAGTAGAACTGTTTATGAATATTTGAACTCGGTACACGGCAGACGGTAGACGGTAGACGACAAGAATAAGGCAAAAGTAAAAAGGCAAAAGTCAGAGAAGAAAGTGTCAGTGTCGAACTAAGCAATAAAACGAGAAAAATCTAAGTGTTAGTGTTAGTAAAGCCAAGAAAGTGTTAGTGTCGAGCTAAATAATAAACCGAGATAAATCTCAGTGTTAGTGTTAGTAGCCGCAAAGTAGCGAAATAGTATTTCGGTGAATTGCGGTTGTTAACACTAACACTTCCTGGCATTCGGCCTGGAGGTCGGGCCCGGGAATTTCATTAAACCGCGCCATGATGGTATGATCGGGACAGCTTGACCAGAGGAGGGGCAGAATGAGTTATGTCCATTTGTTCGCCAAGATACCGTGGCGGCATGTCATCGGCTTTGCGCCGGAGATCATCGACGTGGCACAGAAGATATATGACAACGTGAAGAAAACGCTGGGGCTGAAGGGGAATGCCGTTTCCAGAGGCGCGGGAAAAGGGGAACACTCACTGGCCGACCTGGACAGGCGGGTCGAGCGCCTGGAAAGCAACGAGGTCCAGCAGGCGGAGCTGGTCCGCAACATGGCCCGGCAGATCGGAGAGCTCTCGACCGCCCTGCGCATCGTTTCCAAGAGACTGCTGCTGGCCACGGCCCTGGCGGTCGCGGCGTTGATCGCCGTTGTGGCCCTTGCCCTTAAAACCTGAAATACAGAGTCAATGTCAGCAAAGCCAGGAAAGTGTTAGGGTTAGGAAAGCCAAGAAAGTGTTAGTGTCGAGCTAAGCAATAAACCGAGATAAATCTCAGTGTTAGTGTTAGTCGCCGCAAAGTAGCGAAATAGTATTTCGGTGATTTGCGGTTACTAACACTATCACTAACACTAACACTTCTAGTTCGCTTGCGCTTCTTGCTGTCACTAATTACTGATCACTTTTTCAATTTTGGAACAAATGCCCCCCTGGCTTCGTATAGTAATACAGTGAGAAAACGGGAGGGAGGCGGATTCCGCTCAACCGACCGTTATTCCACTGGAGTTGAACTGAGCAAATTCTGCAAGGAGTCAGGCACATGGCCAATGGAAAAAAAGTGAAGTCGCGCAAGAAGGTCATCTGGATCGTGGTCGGGAGCGTTCTTTTGCTGCTCATACTGAAATTCACCGTCTGCGGGAAAAAGGATCCCGGCGTCATGGTGCAGACCGAGAAGGCCGCCCAGCGCGACATCACGCAGCTCGTGTCGGCCACCGGCATCATCAACCCCGTCTACCAGGTGGCCATCACCCCGGAAGTGACGGGCGAGATCGTCGAGCTGCCAGTCAAGGAAGGCGACCGGGTGAAGAAGAACCAGTTGTTGATCCGCATCAAGCCCGACTCCTACACCGCCCAGCGCGACCGCGCCAAGGCCAACCTGGAATCGGCCCAGGCCACCCTGGAGATGAAAAAGGTCGAGAAGAACTTCATCGAGGCCAACTACCGGCGCACCCAGGAGCTCTTCCGCAGCGGCTTCACCAACCAGCAGGAGCTGGACAAGATGAAGGCCGACCTGGATTCCAGCCGCGCCCAGCTGGAAGCCCAGCAGGGCTATGTCCAGCAGGCGCAGGCGGCCCTGAAGGAGTCCGGCGAGAGCCTGAGCAAGACGGCCATCTACTCGCCCATGGACGGCACGGTCAGCAAGCTCAACGTCGAGCTGGGCGAACGCGTGCTGGGCAGCGGCTTCAGCCAGGGCACCGACCTGATGACCGTGGCCGACCTGGGCAAAATGGAGGCCATCGTGGACGTGGACGAGAACGACGTGGTGCTGGTGTCCATCGGCGACACGGCCAAGATCGAGCTCGACGCCTTCAAGAACATCACCTACAACGGCAAGGTCACCCAGATCGCCAACTCGGCCAAGACCACCGCCATGGGCACCCAGGAAGAAGTGGTCAATTTCGCCATCAAGATCGCTCTCAGCGACTTCAACCCCCAGGTGCGCCCGGGCATGTCCTGCAACGCCGACATCGAGGTCGAGACCAAGGACAACGTGCTGACGGTCCCGATCCAGAGCGTCACCGCCCGCTCCCCGGAGGAAGCCGCCTCCGGCGCAACGCCGGACTCCAGCCGCGAGCTGATCGCCGGCAAGACCAGCAAGAAAAAGCAGTCCAAGCCCAAGGAGGTCGTCTTCGTGGTGGACAAGGGCGCCGTGGCCATGAAAGAAGTGAAGATCGGCATCAGCGACAACGAATACATCGAGATCATCTCGGGCCTGAAGCAGGGCGAGGAAGTGGTCAGCGGCCCCTACCGGGCCATCTCCAGCGAGCTGCAGGACAAGGCCAAGGTGCAGCTGGAAAGCAAGGGCAAGGACGGGAAGGGCGGGAAAAAGAACTGAGGCCGCAAGCCGAGACAACATGAACATCATTAATCTGCAAAACATTTCCCGGGTATACCAGGTCGGGGACGAGGAGGTCCACGCCCTCGACGACGTGTCGCTGAAGATCGACCGCAACGAGTACGTGGCCATCATGGGGCCTTCGGGCTCGGGAAAATCGACGCTGATGAACATCGTGGGCTGCCTGGACACGCCGACGAGCGGCTCGTACATCCTGAAGGGGACCGACGTCAGCGACATGAGCGACAACGAGCTGGCCGAGGTGCGCAACCGCGAGATCGGCTTCGTCTTCCAGACCTTCAACCTCCTGCCCCGCGCTACTTCCTTTCACAACGTCGAACTGCCCCTGATCTACGCCGGCGTCCCCGCCGCCGAGCGCCGCCAGAAGGCCGAGCAGGCCCTGGCCAGCGTCGGCCTCAAGGAGCGCA
>JBGSPO010000126.1:0-8698 GCA_041738575.1 Candidatus Aminicenantia bacterium | reverse complement strand
GCAACCATTCCGGCGCCTGCCGCCAACCCGTACTTTACCGCCTGGGCCGAGGCGGGCCTTGGGCGCACCGCCGCCGCAGCGCAAGCGGTGGATCCCCTGTCCCCGGTCGAACGCGGAGACCCGGTGCAAGTGCGGCGAAAGCTGAGCCGGGTGATCCGCGAGAACGCGCTGGAGCGCCTGTTGACGCAATTTCGCGAAATTCATAACAAGGAGGCATAAAATGATACGGAGAGTATTGGTAGTGTGGGTCGCGCTGCTGGCTACCGGATTGTACGCCGGCGAACCGGCTGCCCTTGAGGTGGACGTTGCCCTGTCCGCCGAGGTCGCCGCTCCTGCCGGAGAGACGGCCGTGATCAAGGACGGCAACGCCCTGCTCGATTCGCTGCTCACCCTGTTCGATAACCTGCTTCCGGAAAAAAAGAATGAAACGGGTGAACAGAAAGTTTCTCTCAGTGGATTTGCCCTGGTAGACAGCCGCTTATCCCAGCTTGCCAAGGACGCCCAACTCGCCCTGAAGGCAGGCGTGATCGACAAGATCTTCTACAATCGCTACGAGCGGATGCTGACGATATACAAGCTGGTCACCATGCCGATCATCCGCAACGAGATGTTGAAGAGCCTTTTCATGAAAGCGTTCGAGGAGTTTATCTGGGATACCACCTATGAGACCTGGAAGTGGGAGGACAAGGACTCCATCGCCAAGATGGCGGCGGCCATGGAGGAGGAGTTCGTGCAGATGAAGATCTACCTTGACACGCACCAGAAGCGCGAAGAGCTCAAGAAGAAGATCGGCAAGCGCATTTTGCCGCCTCCGCCCCCCCCGCCTGGCGCCAAGAAAAAAACCGAGGCTCAGAAACAGGAATAGTCGAGAAAATCATCTCTCTCTTTTAAGCTGAAACCCGCCCGGCTCCGGCCGCGGCGGGTTTCTTTTTTTCCGGGGACTAGTACGCGAGGATATGGATGGAGCTGACCGCCTTGAGGGCGCGGTCGGAGAAGAAGTCCGGGGCCGGGAAGATGGTAAAACGCCCGCCATCGGCGTCCGCGCCGCGGTCGACCAGCAGGAACTCGCACTGGTCGTTACGGTTGAACAGCTCGCTGCAGCTCATGGCGACGCGGTAGCCGTCGATGGAGGCGGCGACCAGGTAGCCGCGCTGCAGCGTGGCGCTGTCCAGGGTGCAGAAGCTCTTGAGCGCATCCTTGAGCGGGCGGCCGTTGAAATACTGGATGCCGTGGAAGCCCTTGCCGCGCCCGTAGAACACGGCGGGGTAAATGCGGGGTTCCCCGGTCAAGGCGGCCGGGTCGAACGCCACGGGCGGACTGCCGGGGCGGACCACCTGGAAGCCCGGCGCATAGAGCGGCTTCTGGCCTTTCTTGCCCGGGAAGCTCAGCGGCGCCGAGAACACGGTGATGCGGGTCGGTGAACCGATGTTGCGCTCGCTGACCATGTCGTTGCCGCAGACCAGCTTCATGGTCTCGGGCCAGGGCCAGTTTTCCTTGGTCTCGCTGGGAATGATCGGGGCGACGCGGTCGGCGATGAGTATGCGGTGCAACGCCGACGGGTAGTAGATCTCCCCCCAGCTCAGGATGATTTTTTCGCCTTGCGCATTTTCCACGGCCACCAGCAGGTCGATGATCGAGCGGAAATCCTCCTGGTTTTTCTTGGCGACGATCTTTTCCTTCAAGATGTCAAAAAGGGAGTAGCCGTCATAGCGGTAGGAGCCGATGAAGGCCATCGCGCCTTTTTCCAGCCGCGCCTCGCGAACGATGAGCGAACGACGGGGAAAAGCGCCGAGGTCGACCATGCCGGGGTTGGCCACTTCGCCGGCGATTTCGATCTTCAGGGCGCCGGGCAGGGTTTTCTCAGGCGTGTTGTCGTAGAAGTCGTTGTTCTCCTGGCCGAATCCGGCCAGGGCGAGGCAGAGGAGCGCGGCGAACAAAAAGATTCTTTTTTTCATTGGTTCATTTCTCCTTGGAAAATGATTTATTTTTCAGGACCATGAGGGCCGGGAAGTACCAGGCCATGAGCAAAATAATGATGATGAGACCGGGGAGGATCAGCCGGACTCCCGGGTCGCGGCGGATGACCAGGCGCAGCTCCCTGGTACGGGCGTACTTGTCGACCGAGTCGAGGAAAAAACCGTAGCCGGCGCGGTACGCCGGGGAGAGCATGGCGGCCGTGAATTCGCCGTCGAACCCGGGTGCGCGGAAGCGCAAGTCAGCGCTCATCCCCTTCAACTTGCCGGCAATGCTGGCTGGCGAGGCGTGCGTGTCATAGCGGACAGCGAGCACCTGCAGGGAGCGATCGCCAGGCAGGGTGACGATCTGCCCGGGGGAGCAGGATACAAGTTCCACGCTGCCGGCAAAAGAGCTGAGCAGATGGCCGCCGAGGACCAGGATGAAAACCAGGTGGACCAGCGTGGGCGTGAGGGTGACAGCGAACTCGAGTTTCGCCGTTCTCTTGTATTGGGCCAGCAGCCGCAGCAGGCGTTCGCTGCTGCAGGCGACGGTATTGATGCCCAGCAGCAACAGGATGAAAAGCAGGGCGAAGAACCACCAGGAGAGCCCCGGGTGCCCCAACCCAAGCCGTTGCACCCAGTCCTGGACCATGTGAAAATTCAACTGCGGCAGGACCTGCTTCTCAAAGCGGAAATAGGCCGTACCGATGACGAAGAACAGGGTAGCCAGCGCCAGCAGCCAGAATGTGGTCTGTACCGAAGCGATGATCTTCCATGCGCGATTGAGCATGTTCAACCTCCGATCCGCACCTGGCCCGCCTCGATGAACTGCAGGACGGCCAGGTAGACGACCAGGAGCAGAGCCCCGGCTGCCAGGTAACCCGCCTTGCGGCGGTCGCTCCACCAGGGCAGGAAGCGCAGATGGATGTAGTTGGCGTAAAAGCACCAGATGGCCGCCGAGTGCAGGTGGCGGAATCCCCACTGGAAAGGAACCGACCAGCCCAGGTAGCACCAGGCGGCGCCGCTGACCTGGGCGGCGCTGAAGATGACGAAACCCCACACGGCGAGGCGGTGCGCCAGGGGAAAAGAGGGCCCTTCCCCCCGCTGCCGGCAGGCGAGGATTGCGGCCGAAATGAACAGGGCATGGGCGGCGATCTCACAGGAGAAGAACAACGGCACGAGCGGAGAACCGCTCTTGGGCGATGGCGGGATCACCCCCTTGTCGATGGGCAGGGAGAGCAGGGCAATGACGGCGGCGGCGGCGGCCAGGGCTGCGGCCTCCTCGTCCCATCCCGAGGCCCAGAGCCAGAGCCCGATCCCGGCCAGGCAGAAGGGCAGGAACACCTGTCCCTCGAAAACGGCGCCGCTGTTAAAGAAGCCTAAGTGCAAGGAGCGCATGGCCAGGAACGCGGCATGCAGCACGAAAGAGGCCAGCAATGCCCAGAAAGCCGGCCCTGAAGGTCCCCGCAGAGGGGGCCCTGAAAACCGTCCTGCCGCGCCCGGACACGGTCCCCGCAGAGGGGAGCGCCGCTTCTTTCGCAGCGACAAGAAAAGTGTGACGGCATATGCCGCCGCCACCGGGATATACAGCTGGCCGAGAGGCATCCGCCGGCCTTACTTCTTGCCTTCGAGGAAAAAGCGCGCGCCCACGGTGAAGGTGCGGCCCTTCATCGGCCAGCCGGGCTCGCTCCAGTATTCATTGTTCAGCAGGTTGTCGACCTTCAGGAAAAGACTGAACTTGCCGAACGAGCGCTCCAGGGCAGCATTGAGCACGGCGTAGGGATCGACGTCCACGATGCCCGTGTTGGCGTGATAGATGGAGTCGGAAGCATAGATGCCCCACAGGATCAGGGAAAAGAGATCGGCGCGATGGAAGCGCAGCGAGGCATTCAGCTGCGAGGAGGGGATCAGGTCCAGGCGCTCGCCGGTCTCCTCGTTCTCGGTGTCCAGCCAGGTATAGCTGGCCGCGACAGAAAAGGGGCCGAAGACCTTGCGTGCCTCCAGCTCGAAGCCGGTGATGCGGGCGCGGGCGACGTTGATGTTTTGCTTGATGAAATCGGCGTTGATGCGGCTCTCGATCATGTCGCGGATGCGGTTCTGGAAGACGGCGCCGCTGACGAACCCGCCGCGGTCGTAGGTGAAGCCGAACTCGTAGTTGGTGCCGATCTCGTCGCGCAGGTCGGGGTTGCCGCCGTTCTCCGGCAGGCTATAGAGGTTCTTCATCGAAGGGAAGCGCGATTTCTGCGAGAGGGTCAGGTGCAGGTCCACCCAGGCGCTGGGATTGAACTTCACGCCCAAGATGGGGTTGAGGGTGGTCTTGTTCTCGCCGTCCTGCTTGTTCAGGTGGTCAATGCTGGCCCCGGCCATGAACTCGACCTTGTCGCTGACGCGGAAGCGATCCTCCAGGCCCAGCGAGAGCAGCTTGTGCTCGTAATGCTCCCAGGGCGCGCTGAGGGCGGACTGGGTACTGACGTCGTCGTCGCGGTAGGAGGCGCTGGCGTGCAGCTGGTTGCTTTCGCCCAGGGGCACCATGCCCAGGACGAAAGCGCCCATGGCGTAGTTGTCGTAGGTCGATTCCCAGGTCAGGTTGGCGAACTGGCTGTTCTTGTAGGCGTCCAGCACGTTGTAGTGCTTGACGTAATACAGGCGGGCCTTGACATAGCCGCCATCGAGCACGGGGAAGCTGCCGCCCAGGTTGGCCAGCAGCCGCTGCCAGTCCTTGAAGCGCCAGTACTGCTGCTTGTAATACGCCGTGGCCGTAGGGACGCCGTATTCGGCCTGGTAGTAGCTGACCTCGGCCATGACCTCGGCGCCGTTGCCGGGATAGTAATACAGCTTGCCGCCCAGGTTGGTGCGCTCGTAGTCGCTATTCAGACGCAGCTCGGTGTCGCCTCCGTTCACCCAGTTGAAGCCGTCGGACGCCTCGCGGGACGCCGAGCCGGTGAACAGGATGTTGCGGCCGCGCAGGGCGCCGCTGGCGTAGACGCCGTAGGTCTTTCGCGTCCCGTAGTCCAGGCGCAAGGTGAACTGGTCTCTGGCCGGCCGCTTGCTGAGCACGTCGACGATACCGCCCATGGCGTTGGGGCCGTAGAGGACCGACGAGGCGCCCTTGACCACCTTGACCGAGTCGACCTGGTCGGCGGCGATGGCCTTGAGGTCGAAGGAGTTGTAGTAGGGCTCGTAGATGGGGATGCCGTCGTAGAGCAGGGTGATGCGATTGGTGCCCAGGCCGCGCAGCTTGACGCCCCATTCGCTCTTGGCGCCGGTAGAGACATAGGTGCCCGGGGCGAAGGACAGGATGTCGGTGAGGTCCTTGGGCTTGAGGAGCTCGATCTTCTCGGACTTCAGCTCCGTGGTGGCGGCGTAGGGGAGCTCACGCGGGACCTTGGCCTCGACGGTCACCGACTCGGTGATCATGGGCAGGGCGACTTCCTTCTCCTTGTCTTTTTTTTCAGGCTTTTCCTCCTCGGCCGGGAGGAAAAAACCGAGCAGGGACAGGCACATTACCAGGACAAAAAACTTTTTCATTTTATTTTGACCTCCATATTTTGATCGTGGCAATGGAGGCCGATGGGTGTGTAACTGAAAAAATGCAGTCTGCCATAAGGACCTCCTTCTCAAAGACGGAAGGCATGGCCGTTTCCCGCCATACCCTGTCGGCCGTTGGGCATGGTCCCTGGGGACTTTAGCCCGGGCGGCTCGGAGTCAGGCAGAAAATATAGCAAAAATAAATTAGAATGTCAACGATATTTGAAAAAGATGGGGCAACCGTCACGCGTCACGCGTTACGCGTCACGTAGGATTGTGGTTTCTAGTCTATGGCCACCATGACCGAGGAGGCCTTGATGATCGCATAGGCGGCCTTGCCTTTCTTGAGCCCCAGGTGATCCGCCGACTCCTTGGAGATCATGGCGACCACCTGCAAGCCGCCGGGGACGTCGATGATGACCTCGGTATTGACCCTGCCCGGCCGCACCTCGGCCACCTTGCCCTTGAACACGTTCCTGGCGCTGATCTTCATGGTTTCCTCCCCCAGCAGGATGCCTGCATGCAGCCATTATAGCACAGATCGCATTTCCCTGCCGGCGGCGTCCTAGCCGACCAGAACCCGGATGACCATGACCCAGAGCGGCAGGGTGACGAAGGAGAGCAGGGTGGAAACGGCGATGATACCTGAAAGGAGTTGTTCGTCGAGAGGGACGTACTCCCCGAAAAAAGTGGCCATGGTGGCCGTGGGCATGACCGCCTGCAGCAGGATCACGCGGCGGCTCATGGCGTCGACCTCGAACAGCAGGCAGATTGCGGCCACGGTCGCCAGCCCCAGGGCGAAGCCGCCGACCAGGCGGAAGAAGGAGGCGGCCAGCACCAGGCGCAGCCGGGCGGCCGGCATGAGCAGGACCAGGTTTTGGCCGATGGCGAACAGGATCAGGGGAATGGCCAGGGCGGCGAACTGGTTGATGAAGTCGTTCAGCGGCACCGGCAGGCGCACCCCGGCGATGTTCAGCGCCAGGGCAACGGCGGCCGTGCCGATGGGCACTCCGGCGTGGCGCAGCAGCACCTTAAAGAATCCCTCGCTTCCCCGCGGGTCGCGTTCGCAGACCAGGCAAAAGCGGCGGCGCAGCAGGAAGCCGCAGGTCAGGAACACCGGCCAGAAGAACATGGAGAAAAACACGGCCCGGGTGAGGGCCGCGGGGCCGAAAAACGAGGCGATCACCCCCCAGCCCAGGAAGGCGTAATTGCCGGCGAACACCGCGAAGGCGAAGGTCAGTTTTTGCTCGTCGTCGGCCTTCACCAGCGGCGAGACCAGCAGGGAGGCCGCAGTGTAGAGGGCGGTCATGACAACAAAACCGGCGATGACGGGCAGCGCCTGGCGCAGGCTCTCGACATCGGCGCGGTAGAGGTTCTGGAAGACCAGGAAGGGCAGGGCTACGCGCACGACGAACTTGCGCAGGGCGGCGACCTCGTTCTCGCGGAAGACGCGGGCTTTTTTCAACAGCCAGCCGAAAACAATAGGCAGCAGAATGGCCAGCATGGTATTGATCAATTCGCTGTTCAGCTGCATGGATTTCGCTCGCCCGCTATTGTAACCCAGGCCGATGCTGTGTGCAATCGACTGGAAGGCTGAAACGGACTAAAGTGACGCGTGACACGTAACGCGTGACGAGGGGCACGCTGCGCGTGCCAAGGCAAAAGGCAAAAGTAAAAAGGGAAAAGTATGGAAAGAAAATATCAAACACTCCGATCAGAGATTCTCTTCTTCTTCGTTTGGCTCATTTGATCATTGGTGCTTGGGATTTGGATTTTTCCATGGGCACTCAGAGGGCTACTTGTCGGTATCGATCATGGGCGGGTCCTGGACGAAGGCGCGGTGGCACTTCCAGGAGCCGTCCGGCTGCCGGCGCAGGACGCGAAACAGCCGCGCCCGCTCGTGCAGGTCGGGGCCGCCGCTCTTTAGACGGTACATGCCGGTATATGTTCCGCACTCGTAGGCCCAGTCACCGCTGACCTGGATCTCCTCGAAGCGGTGAAGATATTCGGTGATTTCGTATTTTAGCGACTCGGGAAGCTGGGCCTGCATGTGGTTCCAGATGGCGGCCTTACCGCGGATGGGTTCCTGCCCCGGCAAAAACAGGATGCCGTCATCGGTCCACAGGGTGATCAGGGTCTTGATGTCATGGATCCTGGCCGCGGTCATATCGGCCCGGTGCAGCGTCTCGATCGCCTCCAGGTCCTCGTTCATGCGGGTCATTTCCATTTGGGCTCTATGCGACGAATGCCACGACTCCCAGGGGCGTCTACAGCATGCGCTCGATGAACTTCAGCAGAAAGTCGGCGCCGGGTCGGTCGGTGGTGCTTTGGCTGTAGTACTTGAAGCGCACCTTGCCCTCGCCGTCCAGAAGGAAGACGGTGGATACGTTCTGCTCGACGTAGCTGTCGTCCCAGGACATGGTGAAGAGCTGCAGCCCCTGGGAGAGCTTGCGCTCGCCGTCGACCAGGATGGGGAAGGGGAGCGGGATGTTCTCTTTGCTCACGAGGATGCTCTTCGGCAGGAGAAGCCGTGCCTGCTCCATCCAGGCTTTGGCGCGCCGGTTCTTCAGCTCCTCGGCGGTGGGGTTCTTCCATTTGTCGATCACTGCCATCTGCTCGGGGAAGATGTCGACCCAGTGCCGCACCGTGGCCTGGTCATAGGGCAGGACGAAGAGGACTTCCAGGTTGTATTTTTTACGGAACTGCATGACCTTTTCCATCTCGGCCAGCTCGGCGTACTGGTAGTGGCAGATCTGGCACCAGTGGTCGGCGACGCGGCCGCGCGGGAAGACGATCATGACATTCTTGCCCTTCAGCGTGGCCAAGGAAATCTCGCCGCCCTGAATGGCGGGGAGGGTGAACTCCGGGAACAGGTCCCCGAGGTTAGCGGGCTTGATAGGCGCGGCCTGGGCAGGCAGCAGGGCGGAGCCAGCCAGGGTCAGCAGCAGGAATAAGATGGACAGCGTAATTTTTTTCATTTGCAGCCTCCTGAAATAGAGTTGAACATTTTTACAAGCATTATTTCTGCCAATACAAATACCTGCTGTTATCGGGAATTTGCGCGCGAGCCACTCGGAATAACCTTGCCCGGTCTCCAAAATAGCCTGGAAAATTCATTGAATTGAACTGACGGCCGCGCGAAAAAATCATTCTATTTTTCCTCGGCCGTTGCCGCGAGCAGAGGCGCGGCCGTACCGCCGCGCGCAGACGCGGCC
>JBGSPO010000104.1:0-9447 GCA_041738575.1 Candidatus Aminicenantia bacterium | reverse complement strand
GCGGCGGGCGCCGGGATCGGAGTTCGCTGCGGTCCACGCGGGACCATCCGCAGCGGCGTTGACGGCCATGGACGGGACCTGGGTAACGATATGCGGGAATAAGAGGTAGTTCATTCCCAGGGTGAAGCGCACCGTGGTTTGCGTTTTGAAAAAGGCGCTCAACTCCAGTGAGGATGCCAGCCGGATCCGGTCGTAGGAATCCTCGTTGAGGTAATTGCTGTGCCGCAAACCGAGAACGAGACGGCCGAACACGTGATCGGACAGGGCGTGCTTGATGCCGATGGCCACGCCCGGGGCCGTTGAGTCCAGATAGGACAGGTCGCCCTGGAAGCGGATCAGGCTGATGTCCGGCAGGATGTAAAGCGACGTGCGCGGAGAGAACACTTTGAACAAGCTGAAGCCGCCCGCGACCATGGAGGAATTCAAATAATCGTTGTTTTGATAGACCTTGCCGTCGGCATCCAGGAAGAAATTGCAGGAACCCGTTTGCAGATCGAGCCCCAGCCCCGGTGAAAATGTCGCATCGCCCACGCGCGTCATGTCCCAGAAAATATTATCGGAATAACCGAGGTCCAGGTAGGGGGAAAGGGTCAGCTTGCTCTCCGCGGCGACGCTCGACGCCCAGAGGAAAAAAACGAGCCACAGGGAGAGCCGCGCTCTCCCCGTGACCTCATGCCTATTCTGCTGGACGCGCATCAGTGTTTGCGGTTGGATCTCCGGTTGCGGTTCTGGCTGACGTTCGGATCCGTCTGGTTGCAGAAGTTGGGGTTGCTGCTGTCGGCCCAGTTGTTGTTCCAGGTGTGATTGTAATTGTAATTGAACGGCCCGCCGCCCTGCTTGTTGACGTTCTGGTGGTTGTAGCCGTACATTGACTGGAAGCCCTTGCCGTCGCGCGGGCGGACCCAGTCGCTGTCCAGGCAGTTGGGAATGCCGTCATTGTCGGAATCACGGGCCAGGTCGTTGATGCCGTCCCCGTCCTCGTCGACGAAGCCGAAGCGCTGAAGCACTTCAGGACGCGTGAGCGGCTGGGAGGGCGCCTCGTCCCGTCCCCCGGCAGCAAAGGCGAACGTCGTGCCGGCGATCGCCAACAACACCAGAATGACCAAACCAAAGTTTTTCATTGTGACCTCCTTTTTGCTTTCACTTTTATGAAAGCATGAAGGATGCCAATTCCAAGCATCGTATTTACTGGGGTTTTCCCCAGCCGGGTCATGCGCCAGCGCTAAGGTTCGCGCCATTTCGCGGATTTTTGCGAGTGCTGGGCTCGTAATGCGGGCCACGAATCACCATCCGGGACGCGAGGCGGGTTTCATCGTCGGACGGGATGCTCATCCCATTTATTTTTCATGGGGCGCGAGCTTGGCCCTGGCCTCGTCGATCAGGCGCTCGACGCGCGCGCGCTCGCCCGCGGGGAGCCGGGGAAAAAATTTTTCACGATAATCCAGGAAACAGTCCAGGGCCTCGCCGGCGCGGCCTTCCTCGAGCAGGGTGATGCCCAGGTTGATCAGCGCCAGGTCGTAATCGGGCTTGATGGCCAGGGCCTGCCGCCACCAGGCGATGGCCTCCTCCGGGCGGCCGCCCTTTTTATGCACGATCGCCAGGCCGTTGCAGGCGGAGAACAGCTTGGGGTCGATCGCCAGGGCCTGTTTGAATGCGCGCTCGGCCAGGGCCAGCTCCTGCGCCTTGCGGTCGCGCTGGAAAAGCGCCAGGTGCACGCCGCCGATGTTGCTGTAGACGGCCGCGTTGTTGTGGTCGAGCTCCAGGGCGCGGGCGTAATTTTGCCGCGCTTTCTCCAGGTCGCCGCCCTGGTAATAGGCGATGCCGAGAAAGTTGAATTTTTCCGGGTCAAAGCTTTCCTGGGCGATGCTGCTCTCTAGGAGGGGGATCGCCCGACGCCAGTCGCCGCTGTCGGCGAGGATGATCCCCAGCTTGGCCAGCAGCGAAACCTGTCCCGGGTTCTTCTGCAATCCCTGCTCCAGGACCTGGATCGCCGCCGGCACCTGCCCTTTTTCCTTGTACATCGTGGCCAGGTGCGTGTAGGCCAGGATGAAGCCCGGGCTGGCCGCGATCACGGCCCGGATCGTTTTCTCAGCTGCGGGGAGGTCGCCGGATTGGAATTGGCCGACGCCGTCGAGCAGCCGGCTCTGCAGCGGCAGCAGGGTCTTCAGGTCATCCTGCTCCGTGTATTGCTTTTTCCGCCCTGCCGGCCCGCTCTCGGAAATGTAGCCGAGCGATCGCAGCCGCTTCTGCGACTCCGGGTCCAGGCGCTCCTGGCGGCCGGCGGCCAGCGGGCTTTTCAGCCTGCGCATCAGCCGGTTGAGAGCGTCCTTCAACGCCCCGATCCTGCTGCTGCCGGCCAGGTTGCGCTCTTCGCCCATGTCCTTTTCCAGGTCATACACCTCCTTGAGCGGCAGGTCGATGAACTTGGTGTTTCCGGATATCATGCCGCGTAGCGGCGCCCAGTCGCGATTCAGGTACGCGGTCAGGGATTCGAAATAAATTTCCGCGGACCGGCGCCGGCCGGTCGCCGCGATGTCCAGCAGGGATTCGCCCTGCAGGTGCGGCGGCGCCTTTTGGCCGAGCAGCGCGCACAGGGTCGGGAAAATATCGGCATGACAGGCGTTCTGGGCGCTGGTCCCGGGCTTGCGGCCGGGAACATGGATGAACAGGGGGACATGGATCGTGTTGTTGTAGGCGAAGTACGAGTGCGTATCCTCGCCCTTCTCGCCCAGCGCTTCGCCATGGTCTGCGGTCAGGATGACCACGGTCTTTTGCATCAGCTGTTTTTCCCTCAGAAAATCAAGCAGCTTCCCCAGTTGGGCGTCGACGTAGGCCACCTCGCCAGAATAGGGATCGTCGGCGTATCGCTCCTTGAAAGGGGAGGGCGGCAGGTAGGGCTGGTGTGGATCGAAGAGGTGCACCCAGCCGAACCACTTCCCCGGCTGCCTGCCGATCCAGGCCATGGCCGGCGCGATCACTTTTTCCGCCGGCCTTTCCACGAAGAAGAACTCGCGCTCGTTGCGCGTGCCGTAGTAGTCGTCGTACAGGTCGAACCCCTGGTCCAGGCCGAAGCGCGAATCCAGGGGGAAGGCGCCGATGAAGGCCGCCGTGCGGTAGCCGATGTCGCGCAGGAATCGCGGGATGGTCAGGAATTTCTTGTCCAGCTTGAAGCCGGTATTGTCGCTGACGCCATGATAAAGCGGCGTGGTCCCGGTCAGGATATTGGCGTGCGAAGGCAGGGTGACCGGGTTGTGGGCGAAGGCGCGGGTGAAAACCAGGGACCTCCCGGCCAGGGCATCCATGTTCGGCGTCCTGACGTGGCGGGTGTCGAGAAAGCCGACCCGGTCATAGCGCAGGGTGTCGATGGTGATCAGGAGCACGTTCAAGTCCGGGGCCGGGACAACCGCTGGACGCGGTGATACCGTGAACAGCACCCCGCCGGCGATGAACAGGAGCAGGATCTTCAGCTTGCGGGAAGGATCCAGTTTTGTTTTAATGCGGGCCTCCGGGAAAAATTGTAGCACCAATCCTGCGGGAATCAAAGTGCCCAGGGCCTGCTCCCCATTCCGAGTGCCCTGACCGTACGATCATGGGGAACGCTGGCCACGGGGCCCAGGTAAAAATGGAGAAAATTAATTTTCATTATTGACTTTTGAAAATTAATACTCTATATCTTTTCCTATGTATCTTCAGAATGGCCGCGGGATTGTCTTAATAAAATCTTTTTATAAAAATTAAATGGAGGAACTCATGAAGAAATGGCTTTCGCTGATCGCGGTGACGATCGTGCTCACCGGCATGATCTCCGCCCAGCAGGGCACCGCCGACATCTACGGCACCGTGGTCCTGCCGGACGGGTCGGCCATCCCCGGCGTGATGGTGACCCTGACGGCCGACGTGCTGGGCACCAGGACCGCGGTGACGTCCGAGGAGGGCAATTTCCGCTTCCTGCGCCTGCTCCCAGGCAACTATGAGCTGAAATTAGAGCTGGACGGCTTCAAGACTGTCATCCGCAAGGGCATCCGCCTTTACGCCGGCAAGAACGTCACCCTGACCGTTCCCATGGAAACGACCATGATCAAGGAAGAGGTCGTGGTCACGGCCAAGGCCAACGTGGTCGACACCCGGCGCACCTCGGTGGGCATGAACGTCACCAAGGAGGCCCTGCAGTCGCTGCCCAGCGCCCGCAACCCCTGGACCGTGATCAGCATGGCCCCGGGCGTCATGAACGACGCGGCCGACGTCGGCGGCTCCGAGTCGGGCCAGCAGTCGCACCCCCAGGCGGGCGGCAGCAGCTACGGCGACACCGAGTGGAGCGTGGACGGCATCGACACCAGCTCCCTGGCCACGGTCGGCACCTCCACCTCCTACCTCGACGTGAACAACTTCGAGGAATTGCAGGTCACCACCGGCGCCACCGACATCACCGCCCAGACAGGCGGCGTGCAGATCAATTTCGTCTCCAAGCGCGGCGGCAACCGCATGGGCGGCGACTTCCACCTGTATGCCGAGGACAAGGCCTGGGAAATGAAGCAGGACGCCCCCGAGGCGCCCCCGATCAGCAACTACGTGACCCCGGGGATCAACCGCCTATACCAGTACGGCGCCAGCCTGGGCGGCCCGATCCAGAAAGACAAGCTCTGGTTCTTCGGCGCCTGGAGCATGCAGGACATCCATGCCCGCTCCATGAACAGCGAGGAAGCCGCCATCGTGCTCACCCATGGCTATGGCAAGCTCAACGCCCAGTTCGGCAACACCTCGGCCGAGTTCCATCTTTCCTACGACAACAAGCTCTACAGCGGCCGCCCGCGTTACACCCAGGCCGAGCAGACCAGCGACTCGCTGCGCGACCAGTCGGGCCCCAACTACTACTGGTTCGGCAGCCTGCAGCATGTCATGGGCGACCTGATGCTGAACGCCAAGATCGGCTTCGTCAACAACGCCTACCACCTCGACCCGCGCGGCTCCGAGCGCGACCCGCTCAGCGGCCACGAAGTGGGCAACGAGCGCATGCGCTATTCCAGCCGCAACATCATCCGCCAGAGCGGCTCGGACACCAACTGGTATACCGACACCACCCAGCTGGACGCCCAGCTCGAGGGGAACCTCTTCGTGGAGAAAGTGCTGGGCGGCGACCACGAGATCCGCTTCGGCGTCGAGTACAACAACGCCAACAACGTCTCCGAGACCCTCATCCCCAACCAGCGCACGGGCTACATCAAGTGGTACGGCGATTTCACCTCGTCCTACGGACTGTGGCTCACGCCGGACAACAAGATCGACCTGTTCTTCAAGCGTGTCTCGGCCTATGCTTCAGACACGATCACCTTCAAGAAACTGACCATGAACCTCGGCCTGCGCTACGACAACCAGGCGGCGCGCATCAACAAGACCGAGCTGCCCGGCTTCACCTGGTCGGACAAGATCGATCCGCAGTACGACGGCATCACCATGTTCGAGGACTACCTGGGCCCGCTGACCATCCAGGAATTCAACGTGCCGGCTTTCAACACCTTCTCGCCCCGCTTCTCGCTCACCTATGACATCAGCGGCAACGGCAAGAACGTGGTCAAGTTCTCGGCGGCCCGCTACGGTTCGCGCGTGGGCATGGACATCGCCTATCCCGTGCTGCCGACGCGCGAGATCGACGTCTATTGGTACGATGACGGCGACGGCATCCCGACCTACCCGGAGCTCGACTCCTATTACGGCTTCAACTACGCGTACGCCAACTACTGCACCAACATTGATTATTCAACCGGCCGCATCAACGCCCGCTATGACAAGAACTATAATTCGCCGATTTTGGACGAGTTGACGCTGAGCTTCGAGAGGGAGCTGAGCGCCGACATGGCCCTGGCGCTGACCGGCTTCTACAAGAAGCAGCACAACCTGCAGCGCGAGGTCGGCATCCTGGCGGACGGCTCGATCGAGACCAAGGCCAACTGGTACAATGCCGGCACCGAGACGGTGAACGGCCAAACGATCGAATACTGGAACCGCATCCAGGTGCCGGAAGGGACCTATTTCACCAATTACAAGAAAAACTACAACCGCTACCTGGCGCTGCAGCTGGCCCTGACCAAGAAGTTCTCCGACAAGTGGATGGCCGACGCTTCGTTCATCTTCCAGGACTGGAAGGATTATCGCTTCGAGGAAGAGACCTTCAACATGACCAACTTCAACTACTGGAACGGCGCGCCCTACGCCCCGCGCTCGATCCGCGAATCCGACGACGTCTACCTGAACTCACGCTGGCAGTTCAAGCTGTCGGGCCTGTACCAGCTGCCCTGGGGCATCAATATCTCGGCCGCCATGTCCGCCCAGGAAGGCTATGTCATCGCTTATTACCAGGAATCGGTGAAGAAGATCAAGGGCGGAAGCACCTTCTTCCTCTACGAACCGGGCAAAAAATTCGGGGATGACCGCCTGGGCGCTTTCTGGACCGTCAACCTGGGCTTGGAGAAGAAGTTTGTACTCGGTTCCGACGGACGCACCTCGGCGACGGTCTTCGTCGACGCCTACAACCTGACCAACAACGACACCACGCTGGCCAAGGACGCGGCATTCGACTCGGAAACCTTTGATCGCGTCACGCGCAAGCTGAACCCGGGCATTTTCCAGTTCGGCATCCGCGTCAATTTCTAGCGCGTTGCCCAGCGGCAGCCCTGCCCGGCGCAGCGCTTCCGCCTGAGAAACGTCAACGGTCCCTTCCCGGCCCCGGGCCGGGAAGGGATCTTTCTTTTTTCGCGCCATGCCTGACGGGCGCGGCGCGGCATGGCCGGAGGCAGAGGCATGAAAAGGAACCTGCGCGAAGAGATCAGCAAGGGCATGGGGAATTTCTCGCGAACACAGCAGCGGCTGGCGAATTTCCTGGTCGACAACTGGGCCGAGATCCCGCTGCTTTCCATCGAGTCCATCGCCCAGAAATCCAACGTCTCCATGGCCAGCATCACGCGCCTGACCCGCAAGCTGGCCTGCAAGGGCTTCCACGACTTCAAGAACCAGGTGCGCCTCGAGCACATCCGCCGCATCGTCAACCCGGTGGAGCGCTTCCTGGCACTGCAGACCGACCTGAGCGGCAAGAAGCCGCTGATCCAGGCTGCCCGCCAGGACGTAAAAAACATCAACCACCTGCTGTCGGCCGTCAGCGAGGAGACGTTCCAGAAGCTGGTCGATTGGGTGGAGGGGGCAACGCGCGTCTTTACCTTCGGGGTCGGCATCTCGGCCATTTTTTCCAACCTGATCGCCTACACCTTCAGCCAGATCCAGAAGGAGACCCACAGTCTTGACGAGGGCCACATGCCGGTGGAGGAGAAGATCCTGGCCATCCGCCGCGACGAGCTCGTCATTTTTTCCAGTTTCTTCCCCTATTCGAAAAGCACGGTGGAGTTCGCCCGCCTGGCCCACCGGCGCGCTCTGAGGATCGTGGTCTTCACCGACAACGAGTTCGCCCCCCTGGCGCCGTTCGCCTCCCTGATCCTGAAGATCCCGCGCGAGAACATCCTGTTCACGACCTCCATATCGGCGCTGTCGGTGTTGCTGAACGCCATCGCCACCGAGATCGCCCTCAAGAAAAAGGAGGCCCTGGCCCGGGAGCTGAAGGAGCAGGACCGCCAGTTGCGCATGTTCTATAGCTGAAACTCGCCCCCCGGTTGAAAACCCCGGTGGCTTGCACTATAATCTTCCGGGGAACATGCAAGCGGACAACGAGGTATTATAATGAAAACAAAAGCGTGGTTTCTGCTTTTTCTGGCCGCGGCGGCGCTGCTGCTGGCCGGGAAAGGACTGGTGGTCCAGGTATTGCGTTCGAACCTGCTGGCCAAGCCCGATTTCCTCTCGACCAGCCTGCTCTCCGTGCAGAAGGGGGCGAAACTGGAGCTGCTCGAAACCCAGGGGAACTGGTACCTGGTGCGCGCTGCCGGCGGCCAAAAAGGATTTATCCACCAGACGGCCGTCGCCGAAAGCAGGGTGACGCTGGGCAGCATGGCCCCGGGCCCGAAAGGCGCCAGCCAGGATGAGCTGGCCCTGGCCGCCAAGGGCTTCAACGAAGGCAACGAAAAAAAACTGCGCGGTGGCAAGGGCTATAATTTTTCCGACCTGGAATGGGTCATGGACCAGAACGCGGCCCTGCCGGCTCTGGTGCCGTTCATTCGCGAAGGGGGGCTGAAATGAAGAAACTGCTCCTGATCGCGGTATGCGCGCTCTTGCTGTCCTGGAAGCCCCCGGTCAGCCTGAGCAAGCTGAACAAGGCCAAAAAGGGCGTCCAATTGCTCTCCAGCGCCACCCACAAGATCACCGAAGAAGAAGAATACTACATCGGTCGCGCGGTGGCGGCCAACATCCTGAGCCAGTACCCGCTGTGGAAGAACGCCGCCCTTACCCGCTACCTGAACCTGGTGGGCAAGGCCCTGGTGCTGAGGTCGGGGAGGCCCGAGGTTTTCGGCGGCTATCATTTCGCCATGCTGGATACGCCCGAAGCCAACGCTTTTTCCGCTCCGGGCGGCATCGTCCTGCTCACGCGCGGCATCGTCGAGATGGCCGGCAGCGAAGACGAACTGGCGGCAATCCTGGCCCACGAGATCCAGCACGTCGTGTCCAAGGACCCGTTGAAGGCGATCAAGTCCCAGCGCATGAAGGCGCTGGGCACGTTCACCGCCGGCGAGGCCATGGGCTCGGACAACCAGGTCGTCGGCATCCTGCAGGACTCGGTCATGGACATCAGCGGCACCCTGCTGCAGAAAGGCTATTCCCGCACCCAGGAAAAGGACGCCGACCTGGGGGCACTGGCGCTGCTGCAGGCGACCGGGTATGATCCCCGCGCCCTGCTGACCATGCTGCAAAAAGTGGAGACGGTCGAAAAAAAGAAGGCCAAGGTTTTCTCGGCCCATCCGTCCGCGGCCAAGCGCATCGATTATGTCAAGAGCGGCTGCGGCCCCGCCGCAGACAAGGGCGGTCGGTACTCCCGCGACGCCCGTTTCCGCAAATTCGTGCCCGGCCGCTGAGCTTGAAGCGCTTCTGGCTGTCCACGGCCCTGATCTTCGCCGCCACTTTCGCCCTGGGCGGCTTCCTGTCCTACCTGTACGAAGCGAAGATCTATGACCAGAAAGTCCGCCTGTTCGTCACGCCCGCCCCGCCCGGCGTCATCCTGGTCGCGATCGACCAGGGAAGCATCGATTTCTACAGCCAGGACCCTTTCGGCATCACCTGGCCCTGGCCGCGCAGCCTGTATGCCCGGGCCATCGACTACCTGACCGCCGCCGGCGCCAATGCGGTGGCCGTGGACCTGATCTTCAGCGAGCCCAGCCCCTATGGCGGCGAGGACGAGTGGCTGGCCGCGGCGCTGAAAAGATCGGGCCGGGTCGTCATGCCGCTGGTCTTTTCCGACAATCCGGGCCCTTCCGGGGACCTGGGGCGGTTCGCGCTGGCCGCAGCGCCCCGGCCGCG
>JBGSPO010000099.1:0-5847 GCA_041738575.1 Candidatus Aminicenantia bacterium | reverse complement strand
TACCGGCGCCACAACCGCAACGTCTGGCAGGCCTTCGAGCGCGGCGAGACCGACCAGGCCGCCTTGCGCGTCGAGCGCTTTCGCCGCCTGTTCGCCGAGCTCGGGGTCAACGACATGCCCCTGGAGCGGGTCAGCTCATTCTACCTGGAGGCCCTGGCCTGCCAGCCGCAGCTGCTCCCCGGGGCGCTGGAGACCATCCGCGAACTGGCCAGGAGATTTCCGCTGGCGCTCATCACCAACGGCATCGCCGCGGTGCAGAACCAGCGCTTCGCCGCTTCGCCCATCACCCCGTATTTCCAGAGCATCGTCATCTCGGAGACGGTGGGCATGGCCAAGCCCGACCCGCGTATTTTCCGGCCGGCATTGGAAAAGCTGGGCGTGGCAGCGGCCGACGTCCTCTTTGTCGGCGACAGCGTCACCTCGGACATGGCCGCGGCACGCAACGCCGGCATGGACTTCTGCTGGCTTAACGCCGCCGGCGCCCCGGTTCCCGCGGGCTTCGCCCCGCTGTTCATCATCCGTTCCATCAGGGAATTTCCCGACCTGTCCGGCATTTGACATTTCCCGACCGCATAAGGATAATTTGCCCTGCTTCAGGAGGAGAGATGAAAAAGACGATGATGGCTATGTCCATGATGATCCTGCTGGCGGCGCTGCTGCCAGGCCAAGAAACCATTGCGGGCCAGCTTCCGCAGGTGCCCCTGCGCGAGCGCCAGCGCCTGCCGGAGATCAGGGACTCCGTCCCCTTCACTTACGCGTATATGGAATGCAAGGGCTCGTACCAGCAGATCCCGGCGAAGATCCAGGAGTTCATGGGGGCGTTTTTCCAGCAGAAGCTGACGCCTGTGGGCGGCTTCTTCGGCATGTACTTCAACTCCCCCTCCCAGGTCAAGGAGGAGGAGCTGCTTTGGCGCCTGGGCTTCCCGGTCGCCGCCGATGCCGTTATGGCCGCGCCGCTGCAGAAAAGCGAGTTCAACTTCAGCAAGGTCGCGTTTTATCTGTACATCGGCCCCTATGACAAGGTGGAGTATGCCTATGGCAAGATCGCCGCGTTCTGCGATCTGAACGGCTACAGGACGGTCGGGCCGTGCATCGAGAAATACCTCGACATGAACCCCATGGCGGTCAAGCCCGAGGAGCTGCGCACCGAGGTCCTGGTGCCGGTCGAGAAGAAAAAGTAACGAGTGACAAGTGATGAGAAAGAATAAATTGCTCGATTAAAAGAAAGCAGCAAGACGATCAACCGTCATTTAAATTCTCACTTCACTACTCACTAATTACTTATCACTGAGCAAGGGGCTCAAAATGAAGAATATCATAATAATCGGCGCGGGCCTGGGCGGACTTGTCGCCGGGAATCTGCTGGCGCGTAAAGGGCATAAGGTCACTATTTTCGAGTCGCACATTCTGCCGGGCGGGTATACGGCAGGCTTTTGGCGCAAGGGTTTCTACTTTGAGAGCGGCACCCTTTCCTTTGAGTCCTCAGCGACGGTTTTCAAAACGCTCAACGATGTCGGCGTCTATGACGCGCTCACGTTCGAGCGGCATGCGTACCGCTTCAAGTCAAAAGATTTTGACGGCACTCCTGATACCTATGAAGACTATAAGAAAATGCTTACAACGGCCTATCCGTCTCAGAAAGAGGCGCTAAGCAGGTATTTTCGCGAAGTGGACCGGCTCTATCGCCCCATGGGAGCGCTTTTGGGCGATGCTTCGTTGCTCAGGAAACTGCTCGCCGGGGCTTCCTTCGGCTTGCAGTATCTAAAGTTCCGCGGCCAGACAATATCGGAGTTTACCGCCCGGTATTTCCCGAAAGGTTCCCAGCTCTACCGCACCCTGTCCAGTTTGGGCTATCCCGATATGTCGGCGTTGTTCATCGGGGGCGCTCTCTATAGCGTTTTCGAAGACTACTGGACGGTCAAAGAAGGATTTCAGGCCATGGCTGACGCGTTGGCGGACCGTTTCACAAAAGAGGGCGGCACCCTGCGCCTGCATTCGCCGGTCGAAAAGATACTGACCCACGGCGGTGCAGCTGTCGGTGTGCGGTGCAAGGGGGAGGATATTCCCGCAGATGTCGTTATTTCCGCCTGCGACTACAAACAGACGCTCCTAACATTCCTTGATGCGGGAGATGTGCCCGGGGAATTGCGCGAGAAAATCCAGAAGACCGCGGTCTCGGAAGGCATTGCCGCCGTATACCTCGGGCTTTCGATCTCGAACAAAGAGCTCTTGAAAATACTTGCGAGGCCGTTCGTCCTGTGCGACGAATCAGGCCAGGAAGCCAATGTACAGGACTCGAACGACAAAGACTACTTCGAGAAAACTCCATTTTCCGTCCATGCGTTGTCCGCAAAAAACCCGAAACTCGCCCCAGAAGGCAAGTCATCGATCATGATCGAAATCGGTACGCCATACCGCTGGATGGACAACTGGCGCGGTGGCGATCGTCCACACTACCTTGAGCTGAAAAACGGCGTGCAGGAAACGATTATCAGGCGGTTCAATGCCCTCTTTCCAGGTTTAAAGGACGCCATTGAATTCAAAGATACGGCAACTCCGCGCACGTTTGAACGCTACACTCGAAATAGCGACGGCGCAACCTCGGCCTGGAGCTGGAACCCGCAAAAGAGGTTTTATAAGAGCATGATGAAGACGTATGTCGATACACCGGTAAAAAACCTCTATATCGGCTCCTGCTGGGCGACCCAGATCGGCGGCATACCCGGAGCCATCCATGCAGCCTACGCCTGCGCGAAAAAGATACGGTAAGTGAATATCGCGGAATTCCAACGACATATTATAAAAATACAGAACTTATCCTAATCATCCCCTAGCCAAGAACTGGCCCGGCGAAAAGCAATGAAGCGGAGTTACCCCAACAAAATCCCGGCCAGAGTGGCGGTCATCAGCGTGGCCAGCGACCCGCCCAGGGGCGATCTCATCATTTCGCCTCGTAAATATCCTTGCGATGCCCGATGCGGATCACATAGACGATGACTCTTTTCTCCTCGATGCGGCAGAGGATGCGATAATCGCCCAGGCGGTACTTCCACAACCCGGAAAGCTCCCGGCGCAACGGCGCGCCAAACCGCCGGGGATCCTTGTTAGTGGCGATCTTTTCACCCAGATAGCGCAGAATGCGGCGCTGGATCTCGCGGTCAATTTTTTTTAAATCGTCTTCGGCTTCCGAATCGAATTCAATCTGCCAGGCCAAGCCTTTTCTCCATTTCGGCGAGTGAGATCCTGGGGTTGTCCTTCTGGATGCGCTCCAAGGCAAGGAGATAATCCGCCTCGTCTTCAAGGTATTCCTCTATGGCCTTGCGCACATAGTAACTTTTGGTCCGGTTCGTTTTGGCCGCCAATAGCTCGAGTCTTTTTTCCAGGCTTTCCGGGAGTCTGACTGCAATCATTTTCCCCTCCGTATGACATGTATAACATGGCTTTTTCAGATTGTCAATTCCATGCCGTCAATCTCCACCCGGCAAATCATTAAATTTCTCGTTTTTTTTCGTAGGGACGAATAAATATTCGCCCTTCTTTGTTCGATTTTCCCCTCTGTCTGGGCGTATGTTTATACGCCCCTACGGATCCTGTCTATTCCCGGGCGTATGTTTATACGCCCCTACCTGACCTGGTCTCAGCCCAGCAAAATCCCGGCCAGGGTGGCGGTCATCAAGGTGGCCAGCGACCCGCCCAGCACGGCTTTCAGGCCCAACGCCGCGATGTCCTTCTTGCGGTGCGGCGCCATGGGCGCGATGCCGCCGATCTGGATAGCGATCGAGGAGAAGTTGGCGAAGCCGCACAGGGCGTAGGTGGCCATGATGACCCCCTTGGGCGTCAGGGCCCCCTGCTTGATCAGCCCGACCAGGTCGATGTAGCCGACGAACTCGTTGAGCACCACCTTGGTCCCCAGCAGGCTGCCGAAATGGAAGGCGTCGGCCGCGGGGACGCCGATGCCGATGGCCAGGTAGCGCAGCACCACGCCGAACACGAGCTGCAGGGAGAGCGGCATGCCGAAGTGGGCGATGAGGTAGGCGTTGACACCCAGCAGGTCGCCCAGCCCGGTGAACAGGTAGTTGATCAGGGCGATGCCGGCGATGAAGGCCAGGAGCATGGCGCCGACGTTCAGCGCCAGCTGCATGCCGTCACCGGCGCCGGTGGCCGCCGCCTCGATGACGTTGCCGGCGTTCTTCTCCACCTTCAGGTTGACCGTGCCCTTGGTGGCGGGCGTGCCGGTCTCGGGGAAGAGGATCTTGGCGATGACCAGCGAGGCGGGCGCGGCCATGACGGAGGCCGCCAGCAGCTGCACGGCGAAGCGCAGTTGCGCCTCGGCCAGGGGGATCTTCTGCGCATCGGCCAGGGCCTGGCCGAGCATCTGGATATAGGCGGCCATCACGCCGCCGGCGATGGTGGCCATGCCGCCGACCATGATGGTCAGGATCTCGGAATTGGTCATGGTGCCGATGTAGGGCTTGATCAGCAGCGGCGCTTCGGTCTGGCCCACGAAGATATTGGCCGTGTTGGAGAGCGACTCGGCGCCCGAGGTGCCCAGGAGCTTGGCCATGAGCCAGGCCATGCCCTTGACCACCGCCTGCAGGATGCCGAGGTAGTAGAGGACCGAGGTCAGGGTGGCCACGAAAACGATCGTCGGCAGCACCTGGAAGGCGAAATAGACCCCCAGGCTGTCAGGTCCCGAGTTGACCGCCAGGCGGCCGAAAACGAACTGGGAACCCTCGGTGGTGAAGCCGAGCAGGCTGACCACGGCACCGCCCAGCCAGGAGATGACGACTTTGGGCCAGCCCAGCGGCGCGAACCAGGAGCTCAGCTTGTCGGCGTAAAGGATAAAAACCGCGAAGATCAACTGGATGAGGATGCCCATGCTGACCAGGCGCCAGCTGATGCGCCGGCGGTTGTTGGAGAAAAGGATGGCGATGCCCAGGATCAGGAGCAGGCCCAGAATGCCTCTCAGCAGTGAAATTGCGTTCATCGGTCACCTATCGTTCGACCCGGATTTTAGAAAATCATATTAGCCGCCACATATCCAAAAGTCAAGGAAACTCGGCGCAAGGCGCGGGGCGTAAGGCGTAGGGTAAGATAAAGAATTCAGAAAAGCACGTGGCCAAGGGCCTTGGGCGGCATGAATAGGGCAGCGGGAAAACACTTATTCAAGCGGAAATTGCCTTCTGTTCTTACCTTACGCCTTGCGCCTTGAACCCTACGCCGAGTTCTGTTTCAAACCGACTGGAATTCTCTTTCGATCTTCTCGTAATACTCGATGATCTGGTGCACGTACTCCCGCTTCTTGTGGTACGTGCCGTGGAAGAAGCTGCGCTTGAAGCCGTAGATGACGAAGTTCTTCAGTTCCTTGGACGAGATGTGGAAGGCCTGCACGGCCTTGAGGATCTCGTCACTCACCGTAGTCTGGGAAACGGTGCGGTTGTCGGTGCAGAAGGTGGCCGACAGCTTGGCCTTGCGCATGTGGCGGAACGAGTGCTGCGAGAGGTTGCGGATGGCGGGGATGGTCTGCAGGTTGGATGTCAGGCAGACCTCGATGGTGATGCGCCGGTCGGCGATGAACTGCACCAGGTTGGCCACGTAGGCCTTCTTGTCCTTGATCTCCGGGCTCTTGATCATGTGGGCGTCGAAAAGGTAGACGGCGTGGCCCAGGCGGTCGGCGTGCAGGTCGGTGATGGCCTGGAAGATGCTTTCCGGCCCGTAGGCCTCGCCGGCGTGCACGGTCTTCTTGAGGAAGTGCTTGTGGGCCAAGGCGTAGGCCTGGGCGTGGTCGCCGGCCGGGTAGCCGGCCTCGGCGCCGGCCAGGTCGAAGCCGACGATGGGCAGCCCCAG
>JBGSPO010000095.1:0-7157 GCA_041738575.1 Candidatus Aminicenantia bacterium | reverse complement strand
TGCCGCTACTGGTCGAGCGCTGCCGCCGCCATCCCGGCATCATGATCCACGAGAACTGCCGCCTGGCCTACGCCGCGTTCCGCGCGGGCGACGCGGGCGTTCGCCTGGTGACCACGGATGCGGACAGCGGCCGTTGCGCTGAGATATCCTGCCAGCGAATCCTGTCTGCCATCGGCCGCGCCCCGGCGCTGGATTTCCTGGACAGCGGCCTGCGCCCTGTGTTCACGGGATTGGTCAGGCAAAAAAAGCTTTTCCTGGCCGGGGACGCGGGCAACGGCCTCTTTCGCCAGGCGGCCATCGCCGCCGCCGACGGCCTGCGGGCGGCCATGGAGATCCTGGCAGGAGGAAGCGCGTGCAAGTAGTCGCCGCCACGGGCAGGGAGGACCTGGCCCGCGTATACATCGCCCGCAACGCCGCCGGGAACCACGTCGAATTCGTCGAATCGCTGCAGCCGCCGCTGCCCAGGGAGAAGAAGTGGGTCCTGATCGTCTCCTGCCTCTACGGCTGTCCCTTCGCCTGCCGCATCTGCGACGCCGGCGGCGACTACCGCGGCCGCCTGAGCCGGGAGGAGATCGAGTTCCAGGTTGACTACCTTGTCGACCGCCGCTTTCCCGACCGCAAGATCCCGTGCGATAAATTCAAGATCCAGTTCGCGCGCATGGGCGAGCCGGCCTTGAACCCGGCGGTGCTGGACGCCATCGCCGCGCTGCCCAAGCGCCTGGAGGCCCCGGGGCTGATCGTTTCGCTGTCGACCATCGCCCCGGCCGGCTGCGATGGATTCTTTGAAAAGCTTTTGCAGATCAGGGACAGTTTCCGGCCCGGGGGATTCCAGTTCCAGTTCTCCCTGCACAGCAGCGACGAGCAAAGACGCCGCGAGCTCATCCCGGCCCCGACCTGGAGCTTCGCCGCCATGGCCGACTATGGCCGCCGTTTCTTCCGCCCCGGCGACCGCAAGGTCACGCTGAATTTCGCCCTGGCCGAAGGCTATCCCCTGGACGCCGGACAGCTGCTGGACCGGTTCGACCCCGCCTGCTTCCTGGTCAAGATCACCCCGGTCAATCCCACCCTGCGCGCCCGGGAGAGCGGCCTGCGCCCGGTCCTCGACAGCGAGCGCCGGGATGTGCGGACCGTGGACGGCCTGCGCCGCGCCGGCTACGAAGTGATCGTCTCGATCGGCGAGTTCGAGGAGAACGCCATCGGCAGCAACTGCGGCCAGTTCGTCCGCTCCTACCTCGCCCGCGGCCAGGGCGCGCCTCTCGCGGAAAGCTATTCGTATGGCATCGAGGAGATCCCAGCCGGAGAGTGATTGCGTAAGCAGTCTCATATTGACGAACTATACCGCACAGTAATTAGGATCCGGAGATCAGCGGCGACGACAAGTTGACCGGCAAGATCTACCGGACTTCTCCTCCCCAAACCGGCGACGCGCGCGACACGTTCACTTACCCGAAGGATCTCGAGATCGGCACTTTCACCGCCCGCCGGCTGTCCCTCGAAAATATTAATCGAAGCGAAGATCAATCGCCAGTCCTAAAGATTAGCCCATGCGCCGGCATCTTGCCTGGCGAGTTCTCCCCCTTGCATGCAAACCCGTTTTCTCTCACTTGTCCATTTTCCCTTTTCACTTTCTCTCAGGCGCCGCTATTTGTTTTTCACTTTATTTTGCGGCGCAGACACGCTTCCGCGACACCCGTATTTTGCGCGCTTGTTTATTATTTTTTTGTTTTATGTTAAAAATAGTGTAATGTTGACAGCAAAACCCCTGCGGGAGAGATCGGCGTGAACGGTGCGAAGAACAGGGAAAACTACCAGAAAGCGCTGGAAATGTACTACGAGTCCGCCGAGAAAGGCCACGCGTTCAGCCAGCTGCAGCTGGGAAGGATGTTCCTGCTTGGAGAGGGAGTCGAGCAGGACTACCAGGCGGCACTGGAATGGCTGCAGAAATCCGCCGTACAGGACAACGGCGAAGCCCAGGCTTATTTGGGCGAGATGTACGAGAAAGGCCTGGGAGTCGACGGGGATATTCAGAAAGCCCTGGAATTATATAAAAAAGCGGCCGGACAGAGCAACGCTCTCGGACAGGCAAGACTGGCAGGCCTCTATCTGGCCGGCGTGGGGGTTGAGCAGAACCTCCGCGTCGCGTTAGTCTGGTATGAGAAATCAGCCCAGCAGGGCAACGGCGAAGCGCAGGCCAACCTGGGGCACATGTACGAGAAAGCCCTGGGGGTCAACCGCAATATCCGCCGGGCCGCAGAGTTATATAAAAGATCGGCCGAGCAGGACAATGCCTTCGGACAGCTCCGACTGGGGGACTTCTATCTGAACGGACTGGCTGTCGAGAAAAATCCCCGCAAAGCGTTCTCCTGGTACAGCAAGGCCGCCGCTCAAGACAAGGATCCGCAAAGCGCCGCCCAGGCCCAATTGAGGTTGGGCGCCATGTACTGCCAGGGAAACGGGGTGGAAAAGGACCTGAAGAAAGGGTTTGGATTTTATGAAAGTTCGGCCCAGCTGGGAAATGAAGAGGCCCTGCTCTCTGTCGGGGCAATGTACCAGGATGGCGTGGGGGTTGAGCGCGACCCAAAAAAAGCGCTGGAATGGTTTCAGAAATCGGCCAGGAAAAGCAAGACCCCGTCCAAGCGCGCCATGGGGGACATATACCGGGATGGATTGGTCGTCGAGAAAAACATTCCGGAAGCGATCCTTTGGTACAAAAAAGCGGCCGAAGAGGGAGACCTGCGGGCAAAAACCGAGCTGCTGAAGCTGCAATCCGAGGAAAGCGCGCCTGCGAAATCCAAAACCGAGCCAGCGCTTGCCGGCAAGGCAGATGCGCCGGCGCTGGCTGAAGCCGCGAACACGCGTCCAGCCGGAATGGACGTTGAAAAAATCAGGGGAAAAGTCCCGGAGAAACCTGGCAAAGCCGTCGAAAACGTGAATGTGCCCTTGCAAGGCAAGCTGGAGCCCATGCCGCAGACGGAAAGCTCCAAGCTCGAAATTGAAAAAAAAATCCCCGAAAAGAAGGGAAAAAATCCAGTTCCAAAGCGGATCAAGCAGGCAAAGATCGCCCGTGCTCCCAGAAAATTGCTTTATTTGTTTTCCGCGATCGGGATGATCGCTTTGTCGCTCGTTGTCCTGTTTATCGTCTTTGGGAAAAAAGCGGATAGAACTTGGGGAAGCCTGGAACCAAGGGTCACGAGGTTCTCCGCCCTCCCCCGGCCCGACCCCCGGTCGCTCCCGCCCATGGCGGTGCAGCTTCCCGGCGAATTTTTGAAAAAGATCAGAGCCGCTGAAGCATCCCGCAAAAAAATCGCCGCGCCGGTCATTGCAGCCGAGCCGGCCCCTGCCGTGGTCCAACCTGCTGCGCCGCTGCTGAGGCGGGAATACAAGTCCCTGGATGAAGCGGGTATCTCCAGGATGCTGACGGAAAAGAGCATATTCGATGCGAAAAGGAACCCCGGGGGGGATTTCCTGCACCAATATGAAATAAGGAACAGCGCGGGATTGCATTTGATCTTTGACCGCGCCACGAACCTTGCCTGGGCGCGGCAACAGAATCCGGTCAGGATGAACCTGAAAAAATCCCAGGAATGGATCGCATCCCTGAATAACGTTGCCTACGGGGGCATTAAAACCTGGCGACTGCCCACGGTGGAGGAAGCCGCGGCCCTGCTGCAAAAGAACCCGGAAGGTAAAAAATCTTTCCTGGACGCCATTTTCGGGGAAGGCCTCGGCATGATCTGGACCGGGGACGGCTTCACGGGATCCGAGTCCTGGGTGGTCGACTTCCAGAACGGCATGACCGTCCAGGCAAAAAACAAGTCCCGGTTGGCGACCTTGATGGTCAGCTCCGCTGCGGATTGAGCTGACGAAAAATGACTTGTTCCCGGCCGTCACGTCGTAAAGCCCTGGCAGGGATCAGGAGACCGTATGCCAAGTAGACGATCCGCCTGTTTTACATACGCCCTGGTTTTTCTTGGCGTGTTTCTCGTATTTTCCGCTTCCTGCCAGACCGGTGGGAATGGCCCGTGGGACGGGATCACGGGGGCTTTCTCCCCGGAGCGGCTGCAGGCCGATTTTATCCAGATGCGGAACGCCCTGGAGCGCAACCATCCCGACAGGCTCCGCTACGAAACCGCGGAAACGCTGGCCGGCATTTTCGACGCGGCGTTCGCCTCCCTGCAAGATGACATGACCAAAGCCGAATTCTACCGGGTCGTCGCGCCCCTGGTCGCCCGTTATCATTGCGGGCATACCCGCATCAGCCCGTCCAACGGTTCTTCGCCCGGCCTGGTCATGCCCCTGGGAGTTTACCTGGCCGACGGCAAAGCCTATGTGGATGCCGATTATGGCTCCGATCCCGCGGTCCCCCTGGGCCGCGAAGTGCTCGCCATCGACAACGAACCGATCGCCACGATCATCGAGCGCATGCAGGCGGGGATTTCCGCAGACGCGCTGAATCGGTCCATCAAGGTGCACCAACTGAACCGGGAATTTTACAGATACTATTATTATTTCCGGGGTGAAACGCCCGGGTTCGACCTGCAACTGAAGGATCCCGCCAATGGCAGCGAGTCCACGCTGCGGGTGGCCGCCAAGCCGTTCGCCGAGGTCAGCCGCCAAGTAAACGCCCGGTTCGCGGCGGACGGCCGGCTGGCCTTTTCGACCAGCGGCAGCCGGGCGGTGCTCAGGGTGCCGTCGTTCGTCGCCTCGCAGAATCCCGATTACCGAGCTTTTTTCGAGAATTCTTTCCGGCAGATGAACGACCTGGGCATCGCCCACCTGATCATCGATATCCGCGGCAACGGCGGCGGCGATCCCGACGTGTCGGTGGCCCTGATCTCCCACCTGGCCGACCAGCCGTTCGTATATTTTAAAAAAGGAGTGAGCTACGGCAATCTCTTCGTCGCGACGGCCCCGCACGCCGTGCATTTCAACGGCACCGTCCATGTGCTGATCGACGGCGACTGTTTTTCCACCTCCGGGCATTTCTGCGCCGTCGTCAGGCACCATGAGCTGGCCGCATTCATCGGCGAGACCGGCGGCGGCACCTTCCGCTGCCACGACAACTCAACGGAGTTCGTCCTGGACCATACCGACCTCCGCCTCCGCGTCGCCAGGACGACGTTCGAGGCGGCGGTCCCGGACCACGACGTGTCCGCCGGCTTCCCCCCCGATCACCGGGTCGTGTCCACGATCAGCGACATCCTGTCTGGCAACGATCCCCAGATGGCTTTCGCGATCCGCCTCTTCGAAGAAAATAACTGAATTGAAGAATGGCGAATGCCGGTTCGCCCCGGGCGGCTTTCTACTTCCTGATCAGTTCGTTGTAGACGGCCTCGATGTTCATCGGCAGCTGCCTTTCGCGATCGAAGCCCTTCCAGGAGGGCAGCGGGGCCATTTTTTTTGCTTCCGCAAGGCTCTTGCCGGCGGCAATGGCGCCCTTGACCGCTTCGCGCAGTTCGGACAGGTAGGCGGCCATCTTCAGCAACCCCTGTTTGTCGGTTATCCGCCCATGCCCGGGGATGACCGTCTCCACTTCCCAGGAAGCCGCCCTTTCGATCGCGGCGATCCAGTTGGCGGTATCGGCGCCCGCCTCAACGCCGATGTAGGGATAGCTGGCGGCGAAAAGCAGGTCTCCCGTGTGCAGCACATTGAGCCCGGGGAAATGGACCAGCGCGTCGCCGTCGGTGTGCGCCCGGCCAAGATGGACGACCTCGACCTCCTGCCCGCCCAAAAAGACGCTCAGCTTCGTCTGGAAGGTGATGGCCGGGTAGACGAAGCGCAGTTCCCGCAGTTGCGCCAGGCCGGTTTCAAGCTCCTGGAGGCGTTCCTCCTCCTTTTTGAGGTCCTTGCCCTTCTTCTTGCGGAGCTTGTCCACCGCAAGCTTCTGGGCGGCGATCATCTCGGGCATCCTTTTCTCCAGCTGCCCCTGGATGCGCGGCTCGTTCAGATGGCGGATGTTGTCGGCCGTGTTCTGCTGGGCGATGACCACGGTCGACGCCGGGTAGGCCTGCAGGCCGAAGGTGTGGTCGCCGTGGTAATGGGTGAGCACCAGGTACTTGACGGGCTGGCCCGTCTTCTTGGCGATCTCCGCCATGACGAGTCTGCCTTCTTCCGGGGTGGTGCCGGAATCGACCACCAGCACCCCCTCGTCCGTGACCAGGAAGGCCACGTTGCCCCCTTCCAGGCCCTCCACAAGGAAGAGGCCGCCGGCAACCGGCACGGCCTTGACCTCGGCAGCCGCCCGCAGCCCGCTCGCGGTACCATAAGACATGAGCAGAACGGCGAAAAATAAAATGGCTTTCAATATTTTCATGAATTCTCTCCTGATCCTGGGATCCAAAATTCCTGATACCATATCCCCGCTGGAATATCAATCGCTTCGCGCATTTCCAATAATACTAGAACTGTCTCCTGGCGTTGGACAAAGCATCCGTCCGCTTTAACCGGGCGTGCGAATTGATATATAATCGGCCTGGAGGTGGACTCATGATCGGACTCATCAAAGCCAAGGACCTGCTCCTGCCCGCGGTCGACGTCTGGTTCAAGCGCTGGTTCGTGCTGACCGCCGGGGACATGGAGAAGTTCAATTCCATGACCGTGGCCTGGGGCAGCGTCGGCGGCATGTGGGAAATGCCCTTCGTCCAGGTCGTGGTCCGGCCCACGCGCCACACCTTCGGCTTCATGAACGAGTTCGCCACATTCACCCTGTGCTCGTTCCCGGCCGCATATCGCAAGGACCTGGCCGTCATCGGCAGCAAGTCGGGCCGCGACGGCGACAAGATCGCCCTGACCCGCCTGACGCCGGTGAGATCCGCCGTGGCCGCGGCTCCCAGTTTCAAGGAGGCCGACCTGGTCATCGAGTGCCGGAAGATATACTGGCAGGACCTTGACGAACGGAATTTCCTCTCCGAAAAAATCGCCGCCCAGTACCCGCAGAAGGATTATCACCGCGTCTTTTTCGGCGAGATCCTGCGCATCCGCGGCAGCAAGGAGTTCAGGAAAAAATAGCCCGGCGGCCGCGGTGTTCCGGTCACGTCCCGGGGCAGCGGGCCAGGGCCGCCCGGATCTCCGCCAGGATGCGCTCGCGGTCGCGCGGCAGCACTCCTTCCAGGGCGATGGGATTGGAGGCGTGGTTGGCGCGGAAGATCGTCCGGCAC
>JBGSPO010000090.1:0-3333 GCA_041738575.1 Candidatus Aminicenantia bacterium | reverse complement strand
CCAGGCCACGGTCTGCAGGTTGCCCGGCTGCCAGGTCAGGCGCCGCGGCTCGCCGCCGCCGGCGGGCACCAGGTAGATGGAGGGCTGCCCGTCGTAGTCGGCGCTGAAGGCGATCCATTTGCCGTCCGGGGAGAACTTGGGGGCAGTGGCCGTGCCGGGGAAACTGGTCAGGCGCTGGGCCGTACCGCCCCGCGCAGACGGGGCCGTGCCGCCGCTATCGGTGGTCAGCCATAAATTCCCTTCGTAGACAAAGACGATCTGGTCCCGGTATATGTCGGGATAGGTCATGAACCGGGCCTCTGTGGCCCAGGACAGCGTTGCGAACGCGAACAGAATGAAAAATACCGCCAGCCATTTGTTTTTCACTTCAACACCTCCGAAAGAATGGGATGCCGCTATTGTAGCGCAAAGCGTGGTGGAAATACAGAAGGCCGGGCTGATTTCGACGGGGACCCTAGCGCATTTTTCCGAGCTGGATGCTAAGGGACATCCCGGAGTAAGGATGTCTCCAAAGGAACGCGTGCAGCTGAAGGCCGAGAGCCAAGTATCGGCCGATGATCAGCGCCCCGTCAAGTTTGAGCGGCAATCCGATTTCCTTGTTTATTGTACTTGGACCCAACCAGCCGCTCGCCCATCCCAGGCCGATCGCGGCGCCGACAAAGACTTTTTTTGACCGCGAACAGAGGCCGACCGTGCATCCGGATTCCTGGATCGCGTCATTGTCTCCTAAAAAGGCGCTGCCCCCGAGGTGATGAATGGAGCCATAGAATTTACGGCCGAACTGCACCGATAAATTATAGCCCAGAACGACCAGGCCGTCCTCTCCATAGCCGCCGCTGCCGAATACACCCAGTTGCAGCCCCCCCCAGGCATAGAATGGCTGTTTCGCCGGTTGCTGGGTGAGCGTCTGCGCTCCCAAGCCGGCCGCCATGAACAGCATCAACAGCAGGGCAAGGCATGGTTTTTTCATGGATGGCCCCTCCGCGGGCATTTCGTTCACTCCCCGTAACCCGCGGGGAGGGCGAAAGGGTCACCCGGGAATTATTCCGTGGCCCAGACCTTCATCAGGTGGACGATGACCTCCGAGGCCTTTTTCATGTCCTCGAGGGCGACCCACTCCTGTTTGGAATGGAAATTGTGGCCGCCGGTAAAGAGGTTGGGCGTGGGCAGTCCCATGAAGCTGAGCCGCGCCCCGTCGGTGCCGCCGCGGATGCTCGAGCGGATGACTTTCAGTCCGGCCATGGTTATGGCTTTTTCCGCCTTGGCCAGCACCTCGGGGTGCTTGTCCAGGACCACCTTCATGTTGCGGTAGGATTCGCTGACCTTGACCTCGGCCTTTGACCCGGGGAACTGGGCGGCCACCCTGGCGGCGAGCTTGGCGATCTTCTTCTCCGATTTTTTCAGAGCCTTGACGGTGAAATCGCGGATGATGAACTTGATGGTCGCCGCTTCCACGCTGCCGCTGACCTGGGTGGGATGAACGTAGCCCTCCCGCTTCTCGGTGGTCTCGGGGGAGAGCGTCGCCTTGGGCAGCTTTTCGATGATGCGGGCGGCGATCTTCACCGCGTTGACCATTTTGCCCTTGGCGAAGCCCGGGTGGACGTTGATCCCGGAGACGACGATCTCCAGCGAGTCGGCGCAGAAGGTTTCATCCTCCAGTTCCCCCAGGGTCTCGCCGTCGAGCGTATACCCGCAGTCGGCCCCGATGTCGGAGGCGGTGAGGTGCTCCACCCCGCGCCCGGTCTCCTCGTCCGGGGTGAAGACGACCTTGATGTTCGGTCGGGGGGTTTCCGGGTGGCTGGCCAGGAAGGTGAGGGCGTCCATGATCTCGGCGATGCCGGCCTTGTCATCGGCCCCCAGCAGGGTCTTCCCCGAGGCGGTGATGATGGTCTTGCCCGTCTGTTCCTGCAAATGCGGGTTTTCGCTCACTTTCAGCACGATGTTCTCCTCGGCCGAGATCACCAGGTCCTTCCCGTCGTAGTTTTCATGGAACTGGGGCTCCACGCCCGTTCCCGAGACGTCGGGCGACGTGTCCAGGTGGCCGATCAGGGCGATGGTCGGGATTTTTTTTTCCGAACCGCCGCCCCGCGCAGACGGGAGTTGGTTGGTCGGCCAAGATGCCAAAACATAACCCCAGGGGGTGATGCGGACGTCAGGCAGGCCGAGCGCTTCGAGTTCGGGCTTGAGCTTTTCTGCCAGGTCCCTCTGCTTGGCGGAGGAAGGGAAGGACGCGGACGCGTCGTCGGACTGCGTGTCGATGCGCACGTAGCTGAGAAAGCGTTCCAGAATGTCGGGATATTTCATGAGGACCTCCGCGGCCATTATAAACGAAGGCCGGCGAAAAGGGAACGCCGGGGCCCGGAGGAGCGTGATTCCTCCCGCAGCCGCCGCTGTTCTTGACAAATCGCCTTTTTTTCTATATAGTTATCTCTTAACTCCAATATAGAAAGAGGTGTTTTGGTGAAAAGAACATTTCAACCCAACAACCTGAAAAGAAAGAAGACGCATGGCTTCCGGGCGCGCATGGAGACCAAGGGCGGCCGGGAAGTCATCAACAGCAGAAGAAGAAAGGGAAGAAAGAAGCTGACCGCCTGATCCATGGCCTTTGCTTTCAGGGATTTTCAGCGGATCAAGAAAGAGAGCGAATTCGTCTGCCTGCTGAAGAACGCCCGGAAAATAAAGAATGATTTTTTTTTTGTACTTTTTGAAGAACGGCCGGCCGGCCAGCCGCTTCGCCATATCCGTTAACCGCAAGATCGGCAACTCGGTCCAGCGCAATTACATCAAGAGGAAAATGAAAGAGTGGTTCCGGTTGAACAGCTTTCTGCTCGAGCCGCCCCATGATGTATGGATCTCCGTGAAAAAGCGCTTCGACCGCGGCAGCGCCGCCGGCGTCGAGGGCCTGTTCGTCGACGCGCTGGCCAGGATTCGCACCCGCTGAAATGAAAAAGATATTGTTGCTGCTGATCCGGGGCTACAAGCTGACGCTCTCGCCCCTGCTCGGCCGCCACTGCCGCTTCCTGCCCACCTGCTCCAGCTACACCTACGAAGCGGTGGAGCGTTTCGGCGCCGCCAGGGGCGCTGTTCTCGGCCTGCGCCGTCTCCTCAAGTGCCACCCCTTCCATGCCGGCGGGCATGACCCGGTTCCCGAATTATCCGAGGTGAAATCAAAATGGATACAAAAAAGCTAATCCTGACCATCGTCCTCTCGGTGGCTGTCCTGCTTGTCTGGCAATACTTTTTCATGCCCAAGCCCGTGGCCCGGCCGCAGGCGCCCGTCCAGGCCCAGGCGGCGCAGCCCCGGGCACCTGAACCGGCAGGCCAGCCCGCCGG
>JBGSPO010000083.1:0-7064 GCA_041738575.1 Candidatus Aminicenantia bacterium | reverse complement strand
CGAAGATCCACATGCAGCAGAAGCCGATCATGAACGCGGCCAGCCCGGGGACGCGCGCGGCGCCCAGGATCAGCAGCGAGACGATCTGGCCGATGTAAAAAATGAAAGCCACGGGCGGCCGCCGCGACTGGAACAGGCGGTCGGACGCGTAGCCGCAGACAAGCCCGCCGACGATGCCGCCGACGGTGATGCCCAGCGAGGCCACCTGGTGCAGCCCGGAGCCCGGGGCGATATGGTGGATCTCCTTGAGGAACGGCGTGAACCAGAGCATCAGCCCCTGGCGCACGAAGCCGGTGCAGAACTCGGCCACCATCAGGGTGATGATCACCGGGTTGGAAAAAGCGCGTTTCAGCACGTAGGTGAAGCCGACCTTGACGTCATCGCCGATGTGGCAGGTGGCATCGTCGGTGTTGATCCTGGGGAAGCCCGCCTGCTCGGGCTTGTCCTTGACCAGGAAAAAGTCGACCAGGACCATGGCCAGGATCAGGCCCGAGGGCACGATGAACACCCAGATCCAGCCGAAGTGGGCCAGGATCCAGCCGCCGAAGCCCATGGCCAGGAAGTAGCCGCTGGAGATCATGATGCCGAAAATGCCGCCGAAGCCGCCGCGCTCCTTGACATGGAACCAGGGGGCGTTGACCTTGACCACCGACAGGGCGCCAAAGCTCTGGAAATACTGGTTGACGGCGTAGAGCAGCGACATGCCGACCACGATCTTGGTCTGCCAGCCGGCCAGGAACAGGGCGCCAATGACCAAATTGAACAGCGCCGTGCCGATGCCGCCGAAAATGATGGCCTTCTTGCCGCCGAAGCGGTCGGTCAGCGGGCCGTTGAAGATGACGCTCAGGGCGTAGGTCCAGAAGCCGGCGGTGGCGATGGTGCCGAACTCGGCCTTGGACAGGTCGAAGGTCTTCATGATGTCGCTGGAGGCGACGTTGAGGTTGTAGCGCCCCATGTAGAAGGTGGCATAGGTCAGCCCCAGCGGGAACCAGTTCTGGAAGCGGCGGCGGCGGTACTCGGGCGAGTGGTTCAGCGGGTTGCTCACTTCTTCACCTCTTGCCAGGCCTGCCAGAGGCGGCCGAGCACTTCCTCGAGGTGGGAGCCCAGCACGTCGGGCCGGTCGGTTTTCTCGGGCATGTTCTCAAAAACGGCGTAGGGGACCTTGCACGCGCCCGCGGGCAGGAATTTCGGGTCAACGGCGAACTCGTCCCAGTCCGACTCCTTGTAGAGCATCTCGATCTTCTTGTCCTCCAGGGCATGCTGCAGGATGGAGTCGGGGCGGTCGGGGTTGTAGCGCCGGCGGTTCTTGCGCAGCGACTCGGGCCAGTCGACCTTGATGTAAAGCGAGACGGCATGGTCCAGCACCTGCGGCGACAGATAAGAGAAGGCCTCGCGGAAGCCGCCGTGCTCCTTGCCGCGGGCGAATTCGATGAACAGGGTCCTGCGCTCATGGAAGGCCGGGTCGTTGCGCAGCATCTTGAAGTACTGCAGGTTGAGCTTCTTGATCAGGAAGTTCCAGAACCACTTGTTTTTAAAGACGTAGCCGGGCATGGTCTTGCCCTCGTAGGTGAACTCCTTGTCGGTGATCAGGCGCGGCTGCCCCATTTCCTCCATCATGTCGTCGTCCTCGAAGCGCTCCCAGAGGATGGGGAAATCGTCTATTTCCTGGAACTCGCCGATGTGGAAGCGCTTGATCCGTTCCTTCAACGGCACTTTTTTTAAGTAATCGATAACTTCCGACTTGCCGGCGGCCGGCCGGCCGATCAGGATGATGACGTCGAATGTCTTCTTTTCCATTTCGCGCTCCTCCAGCTAGGTGCGTTTGCGGATGCAAGCCCGATTATATGCAAAGAATTTTATTTTGCAACAGGGAAGACAGAGGGAAGAGAAAGGGAAGAATGAGGGAAGAGAAAATGGGAACAGCACTTGATGATCTCTTTCCCACTGCTCTTCTCTCTGCCTTTCCCTCTCTCTTCCCTGCTCTTCTCTGAGCCTATTCTTCGAGCCCGGGAAGTTTGTCTCCCGAAACGGGCAATTCGCCGCGCACGCCGGTGAAGTCGGCCAGGCGGTCCTTGAACTTTTCCGCCTTCTTGGCCGTCTCGTCGTACTTGCTGCCGGCGTTGCCCAGGTGCTTGCCCAGCAGCAGGAAGTCGGCGTGGAACTGGGCGAAGCCCTCCTGCACCTTGACCAGGTCCTTGAGGATCTCCTTGGTGCGCTGCTCGATGCGCAGCCCCTTGAGGCCGAAGGCGATGGCCATCAGGTAGGCGTAGAAGCTGTTGGGCGAGACCGGAATCACGTGGCGCTCGACGGCGTAGTTGAAAATGCCGTAGTTCCTGCCGTCCAGGCCGTCGCTGATCATGGCCTCGTAGAACACGTTCTCGGCCGGGATGTAGGCCAGGGCAAAGTCGTAGGTTCCCTCGTCGGGACGGATGTACTTTTCGGCGATCTCGTCGACGCGCAACTTGAAGCTCTTGACGAATTCCTTCTTGTGCTTCCTCTGGCCCTCCTCGTCGCCGGCTTCGAACAGGCGCACAAAGCTCTCCAGCGGGAACTTGGCATCGACCGGGATCAGGCGCTCGCCCAGGGTGATGACGGCGTCGACTTTGGCGCCGTCCGCGAAAGCGTATTGCAGGATGAAATTTCCCGCGGGCAGGATCTGCATCAGCAGGTCCTCCAGCAGGTACTCGCCCAGGTTGCCGCGCAGCTTGGGCGCGCGCAGGATGTCCTGCAGCGAGGAGATGTCCCTGCCGATAACCTTCATCTGGTTGGTCGATTCCTCCAGGGCGCCAAGCTTTTTCTGGATCTCGCTGACCACGGCGCTAGTCTGGCCCAGCTGGCTGGTGATGTTGCCCTGGGTCCTGCTCAGGTTCTCGTTGACCGTGCGCATGATGGCGTCGAGCTGCCCGGTCATGCCTTCCTGGGTGCGACGCAGCAGGTCGGTCTGCTGGACCAGCGCCTGGTTCTGTACCTGCATCTGCCCGGTCTTCATCTCCTGCAGCTGGTTCTTCAGGTCCATGATCTGCTGGTTCAACGAGGCATCGCGCGGCCGCAGCTGCAGCACCAGCACCGCCAGCAGCAGCGCCACGGCCAAGGCCAGCAGAATGATGAGCAGCACGGTTTCCATGAAGTTCGCTTCGTTCCTTTTGCCTTTACGATAACAGAGGTGAAGAAAGATTTCAATAACAGGAAATTATTTGCCCGCAAGGCCGTGGATCTGCAGATAGCCCTCTTTCAAGGCGAAGTCCAGGGAAGTGACGGATTTCTGAATGCCTTCCTTCCCCGAGGGCAGCCGGGGACCCGCTTCCATGAGGATGCCCTGGTCGCGGCCGTGCGCCTTGGCGTACAGCAGTCCGAGATCGGCGACCATGGTGCTTTGCTCGAAGGTGAGCAAGCCCGGCTGCTCCCGGTAGACCGGCAGGCCGACATATCCGATGGAGCATGTCTTGCGGAGGGTCTCCCCGCCGCCGATGGCGAAGCGGGCGTCGGTCACCTTTTTCAGGATCTTGGCGGCGAAAGCGGCCAGGTGGCAGGGAGCGACGTGCTTCAATACCAGCAGGAATTCCTCGCCGCCCAGGCGCAGGACGGCATCGTCCTGCCGCACCGATTCCATGAGCAGCGCCGCGAACTGCTTCAGAACCTGGTCGCCGGCGTCGTGGCCGTGGATGTCGTTGACCAACTTGAAAAAATCAATGTCCAGAAGGAACAAGCCGAACACGGTGTCTTCCAGCGCGGCTTCGCGCTGATCCCTGGCGCTCAGCAGGAATTGCTTGCGTTTGAGAAATGCGTCAACCTCTCCTTGCAGCACCTCGTGCATGAAGCGCCGGTTGCGCAGCCCGGTCAGCGGGTCGGTCAGGGTGGCCTGAAGCAGACTCTGGGAAGCATCGTGCAGCTGCTGGGTGCGCTCGGCAACGATTTTTTCCAGGTGCTCCTTCTGGCGCCGCAGGTTCAGGGTGTAAAGGTAGATGATGCCGAGCAGCGCGTTGATCCCCCCGAAGATCCACAGGAAATAGGCCCATAGCGTGCGTGTCCAGGGGGGAAGGATCCGCAGGCCATACTCGGCTTCGCTGCCCAGGGTGCCGTAGATGTTCCTGGCGCGGACACGGAAGCGGTATTTCCCCTCGGGGAGGTTGGTGTATTCCTTTTTCGTGTCCGCGGTCCAGCCACTCCACTCATTGTCGAACCCGTCCAGACGATACTGGAAACGCGTGGCGTCGGGATTCTCGTAGAAGACCGCCGCGAATTCAAAAGAGAGGGAGTTTTCTTGAAAAGGCAGATCAGGAATGTCAGCGGGGCCCTGGATGTTTTCGAAGACGGTGCGCTGCCGGCTGAATGCGGTCCCGGGACGGCCGTACGTGCCCTCGTAGATGACGCGATTGGCTCCCGCCTTCACTTTGCGCACCAGAACCGAGAACGGCTGGTCATAATCCTTCGCGACACGAGGATCCACCCGGTAGAGTCTCTTGCCTGTCAGCCAGATGCTGCCGTCGGGGTGAAGATACATCGTGCCGTCCTGGGCCGGGACGCCGCGGAAAGGCCGTGGCTCCATGCTGTACCTGCCCTCCTTGCCGCGGCTGGCCCAGGCGATCCCCTCCGCGGTGTTGAAAAAAACTCCCCCATCGGGGGCAAAGATCATGTCCCTCAAAGCCACGGGCGGATCGCTGAACTCCCTGCCCAGGTCGGTGGCCGGCATGAAGCGAATGCGCTCCGGAGCCTGGGCATTGCCCTGGGGGATGGTGGTGTGAAACAATCCCGCCGATGACAGGACAAAAAGGGCATCCCCGCGCACAACAGCCTTCAGGTAGGAACGGACCGGCAAACCCCGCTCGGGGCCAAAGCGCTGGATCAGCGGCCGGGTTGGAGCCGCATCGGCAAAATGCAGCCGCAGCAGGCCCCGGGTCTCTGTCCCGGCCCAGAGATCGCCGTTGATGTCCTGGGCGATGCTGCGGATGTTATCCTCTATGGCCTCGATCCTGCCCACGAGCCGCCAACGGTCCGATGTGCACCGGTATACCTCCATGCCCCCGGCCGTGAGACCGATGAAAAGATGGTCGGGCCAGAGTCTGGAAGTGGCCATGCAATAGGCGGTGGCGCTGGAGCCCTGGGCCCTGATGGCGGTTTCGCCGCGGATGCGGAACAAGCCGTTGGCGGTGGCCGCCATGAGGTCGCCTTCGACATCGAGGAGCTGCCAGATCTGGACCGGGCTGTTCTTCAACGGCGAGAAGAGGGGACGGTCGTCCTGCAGGGCGAAGCGGTGGGGCACCTGCATCAGCACGTTCTCGAAAGTGCCGACGACCATGCGGCCCTGGTGGTAGAGCGTGCAGATGCTGATGCCACGGATGTTGTTGCGGGCGCCGAAGTACGAGTGAGTCCCGCTCAACTCAATGTGGGAGATGCCGGCATTGCCGCAGCACCACAGATTGCGGACCTGATCCATGAAGAGGTTCAGCACTGTGTTGTCCAGCAGACCGCTGCTGGTATTGATGCTGCGGATGATCCTTCCGTTCTTGTCGAAGGTGACAATGCCCCCCCTGACGGTGCAGACGGCAAAGGCGTCCGCACCCAAGGGGATGAGCTTGTAGATAAAACTGTTGTCGAACTTGATGAACTCGTCCAGCTCGCAGGGAAACGGCTTCACGATATCCGGGGGGGCAGGCCGGGAGACATCGTAGCATCGGGCAGCCTCGTCCCAGAAGGCCGTTAGGTCGATAGCGAGAAAATCGCCACTGGCACGACCCGCCAGGAGCTGGTGGCGACCGCCTCGCTCCGCCTGGACGGCTGGATGGGTTCTCTGAACCCCGACGTCCCGGTCTTTTTGGACCGGGGGGCCGTACCGCCCCGCCTGGACGGGGCCAAGCGGCGCCAGCGCGATGCGTGTACCGTTGTACACGCCGCCCAGCCCGGGAACCGGCAACGCCTTGTCTCCGGCCAGCAGGCACAAGCCCTTGTCCAAGTCGGCGTAGAAGACGCTCCCATTCAGCAGACAGGCCTGGGACGAGGCGAAGCGACCGGAAATGGTCGAGACCGTGCCCCCATGGAACCGGAAGATCCGGCTGCGGGTTAGGAAGTAGATGCCGTCGGCGGCGCTCACTACCTGCCAGACATCGGCAAAAGCACGGGCGTCCCCGGGGATGGCCTTGCCAAGGGAAACCGCAAAAACGTCGCCGGCCGGCGATGACGCCAAATAGCCGAAATCGTCCACCGACCCGTAAAAGATGGTCCCGTCCGGACCGAAAGTCAGGTCACGGACCGTGGCATTCCCCGGCACGGGGATCAGGCGCCAGTGCTGGCCATCGAACTCCAAGATCCCGGCATTGTTGGCAAAATACATGATGCCGCGGTGGTCCTGCACCGCCGCCCAATTCTGGGAAAGGGCCTTGAATTGCTCGGTCTCGTAATTGCTAATGACCGGCGCGCCGATTTCCTGCACCCGGGCGGGAAGCATGGCCCCGACGATCAGGATCAACCCCGGCAGGAAAGATGCCCTGTAGTTCATGGCTCGCTCACGATGCGGATGCGACCAGTGCGAGTTCCCTTTTCCATCACGAGCATTCTAGTAAACGGCAAATTGAAAGTCAACGAAACGATTCGCATCAACAGCCGCGAATTCAAGGGCGGCGACATAACCAAGTCCCGGGCGGCACTGAGAGCAGGCACTGCAAGAGAGGTCCGAAGTTCCGAACCTGCTTTTCCAGCTCAAGGAGTTGCAAAGCCGCCGCGGATGATGTAAGAAAAAACCAGGAGTAGCCATGACCGAAACGAATACGACGAGCGAGCACCAGAAATCCCCCAAGGGGACGCCGCTTCGCCGGCAGCCCGGCCTGCTGCTTGCCTCCCTGCCCCTGGCGCTGATGGCGCTGCTGCTTGGCGTGGGCTATGGCGTCTACCACCTGCAGGTGCAGGTGCTGCTGATCGCCGCCGCCGTGGGCGCCGGGCTGGCCGGCTGGCGCCTGGGCTACAACTGGGAAGAGATGCAGCAGGGCATCGTCGAGAGCATCCGCAAGGCCATGCCGGCCATGCTGATCATGCTCTGCGTGGGCATGCTCATCGCCGCCTGGATCGCCTGC
>JBGSPO010000057.1:0-15520 GCA_041738575.1 Candidatus Aminicenantia bacterium | reverse complement strand
GCAGGCGCGCGAACGCCTCGCGGGCGGCCTTCGCGGCTTCCGCCGTCCGCCCCGCGCGCGCCAGGAAATAGCAGGTCGAGATCTCGGCCAGGTGGCCGTATTCCAGCGAGTTGCGGAAGATATCCTCGAAAAGGAACCTGGCACGCCGCTCCTCGCTGAAGTCCAGAAGCAGCGCGCGGCCGAGCAGCAGGCGCAGCTCGCGCAGGTCGACGGCCCCCAGCGGCAACTTTTCCAGCTGGCGCAACGCGGCCAGCGCGGCTGCATAATTGCCCTTGAACAGGTCTCCCGTCGCCTGCCAGAATCCTTTCATCTCAGGGACCTTCAGCCGGATCCTTTCGAACTCGGCCTCGGCCTGGCTGAACATTCCTGAATGAAAGTGGAGATAGCCCTTGAACAACTGCACACCGAAAGAACTGAACCCCCAGAATTCGCTGCCGTCGGAACGCGTGTCCGCCAACCGCTGCAGGGCCGCCTGCGCGTCGCCCCGCAGCATCTCCATTTCGCACAGCCTCTCGCATGCATCGTTGTTGCCGGGGAATACAGCCAATGCCTGCTGCAGCGTTTTCTCGCCCGCGGCGTAGCGCCCAAGCCCGATTTCCAAGTCTCCTTGCGCGAAAAGAAGGGCCGAGCGCAAATAGGGGTTCTGCAGCGGATAGGAGTTGGCCTCGATGATCAGGGCCAGGGCGTTCTGCGGATTTTGCTTGATCAGCCTCTCCTGGAAACTGGAATTGAACAGCCTGTAAACCCGGCGCAGCACGTCTTGCGGATCGCGGCAGGAAACCATGCCGTCCTTCGTATGAAGGATCATCTGCCCGTTGCGGTCGATCTCCACGATATCCCCACGGGAGAGCTCGCTAAAGCGGGCGCGGCCCTCCTCTCGCCAGCGGTTCTCAATCAGGCGCGAACGGAACGGGAGGATGAACAGTTTCTCCTCGAAGAGGATATTGCGCCGACCGTCCGGGTTGAAGTTCGGGATCCCCCGGATCAACTGATCGTTATCGTTGGCCACGCTGAACTCGATCTCGGCGACAAAGGACATGTGGGAAAACAGGTTGTTGATCCCAAAGAGCATGAAGGACACACTGTCGTCGCCGCCTGCCAGCGGCGTGACGTCAAATGTCCCCGGATGGGTGAATACATATTTCTTGAGCCCGCGCATGTAGACCATGGCGCTGGGATACATGCTCTGGTATTGCTGGACCGTAAGCAGGCCTCGCATTTCTCCCTGGCGGTCCCTGTCCAGCCATTGGACAGCGTGCGGCTTGATGACCCGGATGTAGTCGTAGGCATCGTATTCGTGGTCCGCGAGAAAGGGCTCCCGCTTTAAGACCACGCCGCCCTGGTTGAGGATGACCCGCTGGCAGAAAAGAGCCCCGCTGGATATGGACTCCCCGGGCGGAAAGACCAGCTCGGCAGGGGGCGCCAGCAGCGACACGATGGCCTGGCCGGCACCGAGATCCAGTTTCTGGTACTGCGAAGCAATGCCCGTGCCTTTGGACACGGGCCCGGAGCTGTTCGTCCGGAAGGAATCAAAGATGGCGAAGGGGGCGAAATCATTCTCCCACAGCTTCACACCGCAGCGGTTGTAAGCTTCCAGGCGGCTGCCGTCGTTGCGCAGCAAGTGGACGGTGCGCGAGCCGAACGTGGCGAAGTAGGCGAACAGCAGCAGGGCAGCCAGAGCCAGCACGGCCAGGCCCCATTTGATCGGCCCGCGCGCGACGCTGAAAAACAGCTGGTGCAGCCAGGATAGTTTTTCTTTTTTAAAGAAATGGGCCATGGCGCCGGCGTCACGGAAGCGCCGCGACGGCGCTTTTTCCAGGGCTTTTTCCATGCCGACGCGCAGGAAGCGCGGCAAACCGCTCTCCACCGGGGCCAGCCGCTCCGGACGCTGGTTGAGCTGCTTGAAGATCACTTCCATGGTGCTGGTGTGCTCGAACGGATGGCGGCCGGAAAGGGTGCGGTAGAGGAGCAGCCCCAGCTGGTAGACGTCGGACGGGAAGCCGATTTCGCCGCCGCGGATCTGCTCGGGGGACATGTAATAGGGCGAGCCGACGATCTCGCCGACCGTGGAGGTCCTCTCCGCATCGTCAACCTCCTTGGCCAGGCCGAAATCGAGGATCTTGACCCGCGACGCCCCGTCGATCAGGATATTGGCCGGCTTCAAGTCACGGTGCACGATGCCGCTGCCGTGCAGGACCGCGACCGCCTCCAGGATATCCAGGAATACGGCCTTGAACTCCGGCCAGTCGAGGCGGCCTTTTTCCTCCAGCAGGGACTTGAGGCTGCGGCCGGCGGCCAGCTCCATGACCAGGAAATGGATCTCCCGCCAGCTCTCCAGCGAGAAGACCTTGATGATGCGCCCGTCGCTGATCTTGCGCGACAGGTTGATCTCGCGCTTGACGCGCAGGAACTTCTTCTGGTTGCCCGTCAGCTTGGGGTTGAGGAACTTGACCGCCACCCGCGAACCCAGCGTCAGGTCGAAGGCTTCGAAAACGATGCCGAAGCCGCCCTGGCCGATCAGCGTTTCCAGGCGATAGCGCTCGTTGACCACGGTCCCCGGCTTCAGCTTGACCAGGTTCAGGTAGGCAAGGTCCAGCGGCCCGCTTTCCGGGGCTGGCCCGGCGCCGTCACCGCTGAACGTGTGCTTTTCTTTTTCCACTTTATTGCCCTGCAACAGAGGCGGGCGAAAAATTCTAGCAATTCCGCCTCTGAAAAGCAAATGGCCGCCGGCGGTCTTCTTGCCCCCGGCCCATGGGCGTGCTATCATTTTCCTTCGGCACGGAGGAAACCATGAAAAAAGCCATGCTGGCCCTGATGATGCTCCTGCCGCTCCTGGCGCCGGCCCAGGATGCGGTCGAGTTTGAAAAATACTTCGCCGACCGGACCCTGCGCATCGACGTCTTCCACACCGGAGACGCCAAGGAAGAGATGTTCACCATCGACCGCGTCATCCAGGAGGGGCCGTGGGCCGGCAATCCCCGCCACCTCATCGTCCCCTTCGAGCTGGGGCGCTACCTGCTGCGCGTGAGCGACGCGGCCTCCGGGACGATCATCTATACCAAGGGCTTCGACAGCTACTTCGGCGAATACAAGACCACCGAGCCGGGCGTCAACGGCGTCAAGAAGACATTCTCCGAATCGCTGCTCATCCCCTTCCCAAAAAACAAGGTTCGCGTCGAGGTGCTGCTGCGCGACCGCGAGAACCGGCCGCAGCCCGTCTTCAACCGCGAGATCGATCCCACCGACATGTTCATCGTCCGGGAAAAGCCCGGTGACGGTGTGCGCGTAATCGAGCAGGTGAAGAGCGGCGCGCCTGCCGCCAAGGTCGACCTGGTCATCCTCGGCGAGGGCTATACCGGGGCGGAATGGGAGAAGTTCCAGAAGGACCTGGCCCGCTTCAGCGGCTACCTCCTCGACGCCGAACCCTACAAGGCCTCCAGGGACCGCTTCAACATCACCGGCCTGCTCAAGCCCTCGACCGAGAGCGGCTGCGACGAGCCGAGCTATGGCTCGTTCAGGAACACGGCGCTGGGCGCCCAGTTCGACTCCTTCGGCTCGGAACGCTACATGCTCACCGACGACAACCGCGCCTGGCGCGACATCGCCGGCCGCGTGCCCTACGACGCCGTGATGATCTTGGTCAACACGGCGCGCTACGGCGGCGGCGGCATCTACAACCTCTACTGCACGTTCAGCAGCGACAACCAGTGGCAGCAATACCTCTGCCTGCACGAGTTCGGCCACTCCTTCTCGGGCCTGGCCGATGAATACTACACATCCTCGGTGGCCTACAACGAGTTCTACCCCGCCGGCATCGAACCGCTCGAGGCCAACATCACCGCCCTGCTCGATGCCAAGAACCTGAAATGGAAAGACCTGGTGACCCAGAAGACCGCCGTGCCCACGCTTTGGGAGAAGGCAGCCTACGAGGCCATGGAAAAGGTCTACCAAAAGAAGCGCCAGCAGACCAACGAGAAGATCGCCGCCCTGAAGCGCGCCGGCGCCCCCAAGGCGGAGATCGATGTGCTGGAGGCGCAGAGCGAGGAGATGTCCCGGCTGAACGGCCTGGAGGTGAACGCCTTTTTCAAGAAGAGCCGCTTCCAGGGCAAGGTCGGCGCCTTCGAGGGCGCCGGTTACGCCGCCAAGGGGCTCTATCGCCCCATGCTCGACTGCATCATGTTCAGCCGCGGCGCGCGCCCATTCTGCCGCGTCTGCGAAACGGCCGTGGCGCGCACCATCCGCTATTACAGCGAGTAAACGACGGGGATGCGCCGCGCCCTATGGCACGGCGCATCCGCTCCACGGGCAACGGCGGCGGCTGCTCCCCGACATTTGCCGGGAAATGAAAGCTACTGCCGCAGGGGCAGGATCTTCTTGAACAGCTCTTTTTCGTCGGCGATCTTCTTCTCGTTGCCGACCACGCAGAGCAGGTCCTGGGCCATCACCTTCTCCACCATGGCGGCGAACCCCTTCAGGTCCTCCACGGTCGTGGCCAGGATCTCGTCGCGCTCTTTCTGCAGCATGGCCAGGGTGTCGCCCTTGAGATAGCGCTGCACGGCCAGGTAGCCTTTCTGGTCGGGATTGAAGGGCCGGTCCCAATCGGAGATGGTGCCGATGATCAGCCGGCGCAGGTCGCGCTCCTCCAGCTTCAGCTCCGACAGGAAGCGGCCGGCGCCCAGGTAGTTCTCGACCGTCTTTTTCAGGTTGGGGTCGCGATAGGAGGCGAAGGCCAGCAGGCCGCTGTCGTCCATCACGGCGAAGCCGCCGTAGGCGCCCCCCTGGACGCGGATGGTGTTCTGCAGGTAGACGGTGGAAAGCAGCTGGCTCAGCACGTTCATCCTGCCGTTGTAAGCGAAGCCCAGCTTCTTGTAGTCGCCTCCCTTCAGCACGTACTGCACCTTGGACGCGTCCTGGAAGCCTTCGTTCAGCGCCTCCTTGGCGAAATGATACTCGACCGCCTGGAATTCATCCTTGGGCAGCTTGGCCAGCAGGGCCGGCAATGTTTCCTTGACCGGGCGCAGTTGCTCGTCCTGGCAGGTTACGCCGACCTGCAGGCCGTTGCGGTTGATGAGCTTTCCTTGCACGGCCTTGAGTTTCCGGGCGATCCCCTGCAGGTCGGCCTCCCTGCAGGCGGCGCCCAGGAACTGGTAGAAACCGAAGCCGCTGGTCAGGTCCTGGAAGGCGCCGCGATTGAAGATGTAGGAACCGAGACGGTTGGCTGCGATATTGAGCCCCATGTAGGCCAGGCGCTGGTCGAACTGGGCCTTGGTGCGCAGCAGCATCTCCTTGAGCCGGGCCTCGTCATCCCACTTGGAATGGAGCAGCTGCTGCCGCATCAGGTCGGCCAGGCGGCCCAACTTCCCGGGCATGGCCTTGCCGCGCATCGTGAAATAGGCCCTGGTCCGGGCATCGTCACGGTTCACGGCCAGCGCATTCAGGGTGGTATAGATGCCGCCGGTATGCAGGTTGACCTGGTTCTCCAGATCGCCGTAGGCGAGCTCGTCGGTGGACATCATGCCCACCAGCTCGCTGTAGAGCATGGCATAGGGGATCAGCTCCTGGTCGACGGCGCCGGCATCGAAGTAGAGGTTCAGGTAGACGATGCCCTTGGTGAACGTGTCGAAATGCAGCAGCGGGATCCCGTCCAGGGCTTCCTTTTTGAGTGGCAGGTCCTCCTGCTTTTTCTCGATGTCGGCGATCTCCAGCAGGGGGATCGTCTTCAGCGCCTCGGGGCTGTCCTGCCGCTGCTGGTGGGCGATCAGCTCCCGGGTCTGCGTCACGATCCCGGCGATCTCCTGCGGGCTCATCTTGGCCTTGATCCCGGCCAGCTTGCCTTCCAGCTCCGTCGCCAGCGCCTTTTCCAGTCCCGGCTTGGGCTCCAGCACCACCGTGCAGGCATGGGCATTATTCAATAATACTTTTTCCACCAGCCCTTCAAAGTACTTGCGGTCCAGCTTGGAGCGGATGGCCGCCAGCTCCTGGTTGAAGGAGAGGGTGATGAACGGATCGTCGGCGAACATCCAGCCGCCGGAGGCCATCATGGCGCCCATGATGCCGGTGAAGGAGCCGCGCCCCTCCCTGAGGGTGAATTCCTGGCGGTTGATGATCCCTTCCAGGGTCGTGCGGTCGAAGCCCTTGGCGACGACCTCCTTCAGGGTATCCCGGTATATCTGGTTGAAGCGCGGCAGGTCACCGGCCTCGGCGCTGGTGACCGTGATCCCGAAAACGGGCTGCTGCACCCCGTCGGTATTGGCCGACACATCCTTGCCGACCCCTGCCTTCTGCAAGGCCAGGCGCAGCGGCGCCGCCTGGTGATTGACCAGGGCTTCGGCCAGGATATCCAGGGCGATATTGAATTCCTGGTCGGTGTTCAGGCCATAAACGCTGCTGCGCGCGATATAGGTCTTCCCGGCCACGGCAGTGCCTTCAGGCACGCCGTAATGGCCATGAACCACCTTGGGCTGCGCCGGCGGTTTCTGCAGCGGGATACGGCTGTCCACCATGATCTTGTCGAAGCCGTCAAGGTATTTCTCGTTGATGAAGGCCAGTTCCCTCCCCGTGTCCCCGTTGCCATACAAATAGATATAACTGTTGGCCGGGTGATAGTATTTCCGGTGAAAGGCCTTGAACTGCTCGTAGGTCAGCTGCGGGATGGCATCGGGATGGCCGCCGGACGAATAGCTGTAATTGTTTTCCGGGAAAAGCGCCCGGTCCATGATCAGCCCCAGCTGCCGCTCCGGCGCCGAAAAGGCGCCCTTCATCTCGTTGTACACGACCCCCTTGTAGGTCAGCGGGCTCTCGGGAGACTCCAACTCGTAGTGCCACCCTTCCTGCTGCAGGATCCGCGGGTCCTTGTGGAGCAGGGGCTTGAACACCGCGTCCAGGTAGACGTGCATCAGGTTGGAAAAATCCTTGTCGTTGCGGCTGGCCACCGGGTAAATAGTGAAGTCGCTGCTGGTCATGGCGTTGAGGAACGTGTTCAGCGATCCCTGGGAGAGGATGTCGAACGGGCTCTTGACGGGGAAATTCTCCGAGCCGTTCAGCACCGAATGCTCCATGATGTGCGGGATGCCGGTATCGTCGGGCGGCGGCGTCTTGAAGGCCACGCTAAAGACCTTGTTGTCGTCCTTGCTGACGACTTTCAACAAGCGGGCCCCGCTTTTCAGGTGCCGGAACAGGTAGCCCTCTCCGTCCAGCTCCTTGATGAACCGTTTCTGCTCCAGCGTGAAGCCGTGGATCGTGGTCCCGACCTGCAGCGGCTCATCGGCCGGGGATGCGTTTCCGATGCTGCCTCCTAAAAAGAACACGGCCAGCACCATGGCGGCCACGACAAGAATTTGTTTTTTCATTGTTCCTCCGGATTTTAGGGTATCTGCCTGCCCGGGATCACGAAATTGCGCGGTCCGCTTTTTCCCGGGAAATAATTGTAGCCCGTTCGGGAAAAGCAGTCAACCCGGGCGGGATAAATCGTCAAAGCGGACACCGGAAAAGCTCCGCCGGCTATTTTTCGGCCAGGAGCTTCCTGATCTTGGCGGTGATGGCGGCCTCGTCGCCCGAGCCGACCTTGATGTCGTAGACGTTGCCGGCCTTGTCGATGAAGACCATGGTCGGAATGCCGCTGACGCCGTAGTCGTTGAAGTCCTCGCCCTTGTCGGAGATGGCGATGGGGTAGGCCAAATTCCAGCGCTCGACAAAACCCTGGATCAGCGCCCGCTCCTCGTCGGCGCTTACCGCGCCCTTGTTCTGGAGATCGTCGCTGTAGCGGCCATAGATCTTGGTGAAGCCGATCACGACCAACCCCTTGTCCTTGAGCTCGTTGAAATCCCTGGCCAGGGTGGGGATGACCTTGCGGCAGGGGCCGCACCAGGGGGCCCAGAAATCGATGATCACCACCTTGCCCTTCAGGTCGCTCAAGGAGAGCGGCGCCGAATTCAGCCATTTTTCAGCGGCGATGGCCGGGGCGGGTTTGCCGAGGAACTCCAGTTGCTTGAGGGCCGACTGCAGGGACTTGGCCTCCCTTTCCCCGGTATAGGCGAGCAACCCATCCTGCAGGATCTTCTTGGCCGCCGTGAAATCCCGCTTTTTCACCTCGATCTCGGCCAGGGTCGTCACCAGGTAGACGCGGTACTCGTGGAACTTGGCGGGCAGGTCGGACGCGGCCAGGAGCTTGCGGCAGTATTCCTGGCGCAGCACGTCGTCCGGGGCCTCGAAGGCCAGGGCCAGGGCAACCTCAAAGAAATCGGGAGTGCGCCCCACCTTGCCTTCGACCTGCTTGAACAGCGGCACGGCCAGGGCCACTCTCTCGGTCTCGGTCATCACCTCCGCCAGGAGCAGCCGGGCCTGGTTTTGCAGCGCCCCAGCCTTGGCGTTCAAGGCGTTCAGCTTGGCCTCGGCCTCGGGATACTTGTTCAGGTCGACCAGGATGCGCGCCCGCTGCAGCTCGACCGGGTCGGAGGCCGGCAGGGTGGCGTGCTTTTCCAGCAGCGCTTCCAATGCGATCTTTTTTTCGGCCGTGAATTTCTGGTATTCGTCGCGGCTCTTGATGGCCGCCATTTTTTCAGAGAGCGACCGGCTCAGGGCCTCATACTCGCCGGCAAAAACGTTTTTCTCGGCGGCCACGCCCTGAATGGGCAGGGATGCCGACAGGGACAGGAACAAAATCAGCATGATCATTGGCTTCATCGCAAACCTCCTTGGAGAAGACCGATCGTCGGATTATTTCGCAGGTCGGGGCGGCCGCTGCGCCAGCTTGACGCGGATCTCTATACGCCGGCCGCGAACTTCCGCCACACCGAACAGGCTCTGGAAATCCTGGAACACGAAGAAATCAGCGCCTGCTTCCAGGACCTTGTGGTAGGGGTCCAGGCTGCGTCGCAGGCTGGCGAAGGTTCTGGCAGCGGCGGCATCATCCGCGTAAGGGGCCACGATCAGCGTATGGCTCGAACCCGCCTCGTCGCAGTAAACGGCGGCGGCGGCGAAGATCAGTCCGTTCAGCTGCAGCACGTCCCCGTCGCCCAGCGTGAAGAGCGCTTGTAGGGAATAGGGTCCGCGCAGCAGCAGGCCGGAGCCCGGCACCTGGCCTGCCGCGGGCAGGATGTTGAGCTCGCGCACCGGTTCCCCCGGGGCTATGGCGGCGGCGACCCGCTGCGCCAGTGCCGTCATCACCGGCAGCAGGTCTTCGCGGCCACTGAAATTATTGACGAATATGAAAAAATTGTTTTTCAGCAGGGCGAACTGGAAGCGGTCGCCGCTGTTCCGGGCTTCGATCCCAGGCAGCGGGGTCTCGCGGCTGCACTTGAGCAGGTAGATGCCCAGGGCCGCGGCGGCGTTCTCCATGCGGTAGGCCTCGACGGCGATCTCGGCGCCGGCGCTTTCGTACTTCTGGATGCGCAGGTCGACGAAGCCCATCTCCAGGAAGAGCTCGGCGCCGCCGTCGATCACATTGTACAGGGCTGTGGGGGCATAGGTCTCCACCGGGCCGGAAGGCTTCCAGCCGGGAACGAAGCCGGCGGCGGGAAACTCCAATGCCGGCAGCGCCAGGGCGGAAGCCAGGACGGCCAGCTGGGAGAGGAGCAGAGCGGCTCGCACTCGGCGCCTATGCCTGGAGGAAGGAGATCTTCGCCGGGTCGGCGATGCCCAGCCCCAGGCGCTGGGCGTAACGCAGGTACTCGGTGTATTTCGGGTGCTCGTTCACCTGGACCTGCATCTCCTTGCGCTTTTGCAGGATCAGGTTGTGGCAGGTCATGTCCAGGGCGAAGGGATCGGTGGCGAAATAGAGGCTGTTCAGGAACCAGGTCGCCTGGGCCAGCGGACCGGGGCCACCGTCGTACTGGGCGCGCAGGCCATCGGTGACATTGAGCACCAGCTTGTCGCGCATGACCGGGAAAGCCAGCACCTCGGTGCAGACGTCGAAGAACAGGGGGCGGTGCAGGCGGCTGGTGTTGCAGACGGCGCCATAGCCGAGGTTCTTGGTGGCCATGGAGACGCCGTTCCCCGTATTTTTGAACACCGGGACATTGATGATCTTGGTCAGTTTTTGGGTCAGCAGCTTGCCGAAATAGGAATACTTGCCGTTGAACACGTGCTGGTTGAGGTAGGGCTTGTCCTGCGGCGCCTCGACGTCGGCGAAATAGTATGCGCCCAGGTCGAAGTTCTTTTCGCTGACATGATGGCCGTCCTTGCCCAGCCAGCGGCTGTCGTCCTCGCTCCGGCCCTCGGCCGCCGCTTCATCCATGGTCTGCAGCCCCTCGATGCCGATGCCCGGGTAGCGCGCCGCGGTGAAGCCGGCGTCGGCCAGCATGTAATCGAAGCGGTCCCAGATGACGATGTTAGCCGCCGGCAGGCCGCCCTGCTTCAGCCAGGCGATGATGGCGTCGACCACTTCCAGGCGGGTGGAGATCAGGCCGGCGCCGACGGGATTGACCTTGATGCCCACGATGTCGTTCTTGTCAAAGAACAGCTTGCAGCTCTCGGCCAGGGGCTTGCCGGTCAGGGACTGCATCCCCTTCTCGAACATGGCGGCCACGACCTTGCCGTTCACCCCCTGCTCGTTCATGGCCTGCGCATCCTTCACCGCCACGACCTTGCCGGGGAAAAGCCCGGGCAGCGAGGTCGACGTGCGCGGCACGGCCATGGCTTCTTCAATATTGGTCTTGGGCTTGGCCGGCGGCTCGGCCTTGGCGGCCTCTTGCCCGAAAACAGGCGGCCGGCCCAGCAGCAGCCCGGCCCCCAGCACCGTGCCGCCGCCGATCTTGAGAAAATCGCGGCGCTCCAGCTTGGATTCCAGCTCGATCGACCGATAGCCTTTTTTTCTCATGGTCCGCCTCCAATTGACGGGTTGTTCATTGATTATAGCAATCCCGATATTTTGCGCAAGATACTGTTACGCCGGCCATGAGCTCAGGGTTTAGGTGCCGACCATTATTTTGCGTAGCCGACCGGGTGGTTCAGGAAAACGACCTGCGCCTCGGTCAGCTTGAGCAGCTCCCTGATCCTGGCCTTGTCCATCGAGGCCTTGGGCCGGGTCTTCAGGCCGGTGGCGGCGCAGAACAGCGAGATGTTCTGCGAGACGATACCGGCGTCGAGAGCGCCCCATTCGAACTTCCGCTCGGGATCGCCGCGCGTGAAGCGATCGCCGTCAGAAACCAGGACAATCTCTACGGGAGGGGCTGACGGCGGCGGGGGCGGAGCCGCGGCAAGAGGTGCGGGAGGAGAAGGGGGCGCTCCTGCCGGCCGGGGAGGCCTGGCCATCATGATCTGCGCGCGGAAGTCTCCGCTCGCGACCGGCGCCAGCTCGTGCCTGGGCGCATCGTACAGGAAAGCGCCGTCCTTCAAAAAGACATAAATGCGGATGTCATGGGAGTTCATCGCCGACGGGGCGGTGCTCTTGTTCTCCGCCGGCCGGTTGATGCCGTCGGCGGCCCACAGTAGGTCGGAGAGGTCCTGCAGGCTCAGATCCTTCGCGGAATACGCGCGCGCCGAAGCCCTGACCGCCAGGGTCTCCATAAAGGGCAGCCCGCGCTTCAGGTCAGGCGGGTTCAGCTTGATCGTCTGGAGCCCTTCGGCCGGCAGCAGGCCTGCCGAAAAAGCCAGGACCAGGACAACGGCCCCGAGCCACGCGCCCCTGGCTTCCCGTGTCTTTCTTGTCTTCATCTTTCACCTCCGGCAATCGAGTCATATTGAATATACATCTTTTTCTCCATGTTTTCTTCCTGCTGCGGCCTGCCGTTCTCTGATATTGCCTTGTTCTTGCTGACGTCTGATGTCTGACATCTAACGTCTGGCATAGCAATAAATGCAGCCGTGGCGGCAGATGCCATAGCTGCCGATATCGACGCTCTGCTGGCACAGGCACAGTTTACGCTGCGCCGGGTCTTTACGGTAGGAAAGGTTCAAGCCGAAAAGCTCATTGAGCAATCCCTCGTCGATGCATTTGCCCGGTCCCACAAGGGAATGGGCAGGGGCGCCCAAGCTCACCCCTGCTGGCAATGCCGCTTCGGCGCAGCTCTGGATCTCCAGCCCCGAGCCGGCGGCGATGGCGGCAAAACGCTCGAGCAGCAAGGCCTGTTGATCCGGGGTCCCGGTTGCCCCGGCGGCATCGATCCCCGCCTTTTGCAGCCGGCGCAGTGCCTTGGCGTACGGGTCGAAAAAGCTGACGATCACCCGGGAAACGAAGGGGACCAGCAAGCCGGCCAGGCGGGAAAAATTTTCTCCATGGAAACCGAAGGGGGTCGAAGGCGTGAAAAGAACCGGATCGTAGCGCCAGACGACTCGCCGGCGGCCGATGCGGCCGGCCAGTTCCCTGAAAAAGGCGACCGCATCCTCGACGCGCGGAACGGCCGGCTCCAGCAGGCGCGGATAGCCGGTCACGGTCAAAAGGAAATAATAGGGGTAGCCGCGGCGATCGATCTCCGGCAGGTGGCGCAGGAACGGCCGCGGGTCGCGGCTCCAGAAAACAAAGGCGTCGACATCCTCCCTTTTGAGGCTGATGCGCCGGCCCGGGCCCGGGCGGAAAGGGTTGGCGACGTCGACTTCGCCGGCGCGCAAGCACTCCATGAATCCGTCGCCGGAAAAAGCCGGGATGTCGCCACGGCGCGAAGCGCTGACGATCATGGCCGCCCGCCGCTGTAGGCGCCCCTTCAGCGGCCGCGGCCGCCCAGCTTGAGCAGTTCAGGGTTGTCCGGGAATTTCAGCAGGGCCAGCGCCAGGGTCTTGCGGAATTTTTCCCGGTCCATCCCGGCCTGCTGGATCCTGAGCTGCAACAGGTAATTGTCCAGGGTTTCCGCCAGGAAGAGAGCGCCCTGGGCGTACAGGTCCGCCTGGACGACCTGCTGTCTCTGCAGAAAGAGCAGGGCCAGCAGGTGATGGTTCTCGGGCTCGAAGGGGTTGTTTTCCAGCGCTTCCTCCGCCTTTTGCATGGCGGCTTCGAGATCGTTCTCCAAAAAAAGATTGCGGGCCTCGATATAAGCGAGGTTCATCGGCGCCTCGGCAGCAACCGGCGCGCCGTCGCCGAAAGGGTCCATGAGCCGCGCCTCGAGGGCGGGGACGCTCTCCCCGGGCAGCGGCAGGGCGACGAAATCACGGAAGGCCTGGCCGAGCGCCTCGCGATTCTCGGCGGCGTTCACCGAGGCGGCGAACAGTTTCCGCAGCCCCTCATCCTCGGGAAAGCGCCGCAGCGCCCCGATCAATTCCTGCCGCGCCGGCCCGTTCCGGCCCATGGCCTGCAGCAGCAGGACCAGGTTGGCCAGGATGCCGGGGTCGCGGCGCAGGTAGAGCGCATAGCGCAGGCACTTCTCGGCCAGCGAAAAATCCCCCCTGGCCAGGTAGATGGCGCCCAGGTTGTTGTGGGTCGGGACCGGGAACACGTTCCGCTGCTGCAGGCGGATGAAGCGGTTCAGGGCCGCCTCGGGGTCGCCGGCGGTTTGATCGGCGAGGGCCAGCAGGAAATCCTTGCGGTCCTTGAAGAACGGCGTGTCCGCCACCCGCTCCAGGTGCGCGCGGCAGGCGGCCGGGTCGCGTTTTTCCAGGCAGGCCTTGGCCAGCTCGAAATGGACGAAGCCGGAGCGGCTCACGACTCCCGCAGCCGGCAGCAGGAGCTCCAGCTTCTTGCCGGCATCGACCAACAGCAGGCTCTTGATGAATTTCTCGTATTCCGGCAATCCCATGTCCAGCTGCGGCATGACCACCTCCCGCCGCCCGGGGGCGAGAGTCCCGACCACGTGCCGCAGCAGTTCTTCCTGGAGCTTGAACATGTCGGCAAAATTCCCCTTGACCAGGGGCAAGGGCCGCTGGCGGGGCTCCTTGATGTCGATGAGGAAAAGCTGGATCTGCAGCGGCGCCGATCGCTTGTCGCTGTACAGGATCCTGCCCCACAGCAGCCGCTCGGCGCCGCTCTCGCCGGCCAGGATCATGGCCGTGGCCTTGGTGATGGCGAAGGGAAAGTGGACCAGGTTGCGGTTCAGGAGCGCCTGGACCTCCTCTTCTTCGCTCACCGGCAGCGCGTTGTGGCCAAGCCCGGCGATCAGGAAATAGGAGACCGCCTTGCCCAGCCACTGGTGCGAGGGATGATTCTGGGCGTCGACAGCCAGGGGCAGCACCAGCGTCTTGGCCGTCAGGCCGGCGGCCAGCAGCAGGAGAGCGAGAAAGATCGATCTTTTTTTCATGTTATCCCGGGTAGAGGATCTTGAGCAATTCGCGCAGGAAGATCGCGCCCTGGAGATCGGCGCGGCCCGCGCCCTCCAGCCTGAAGGCAAAGGCATAGCGCGGATTTTCAAAAGGCAGGAAGCCGATGATGATCGCGTCCAGTCCCCCGGCCTTGCCGGCGGCGGTGCCGGTCTTGACGGCCAGGCGGGGAGTGACGCCGGACAAGCGGCGCCCGGTGCCCTTCTCGTCCTCGACGACGGCGGCCATGGCTTTCCGTACGCGCAGGAAATTCAGGTCGTCGGCCAGCAGCCGCAGCGGCCGGGGATCATGGTGATAGAAGCCGAGGCCAAGGAGGTTCTTGGCGTCGTCGATGAGGTAGGGCGGAAAATGCTGCCCGTTCTCGGCAAAAGCCGCCGCCAGGACGGCGGCATGGACCGTGGTCACGCGGATGCCGTCCAGGCCGGCGGCCAAACCGGCCAGCTCGAAGTCGCCGCCGCCGCTGGCAAAGGTGCCCGTCCCGAACGTGAGGAACTGGTCGGTGAACGCGGGGGCGTTGAAAAAAAAGCGCCGCAGCAGTTCGCTCAGCCCGGGGCGGCCGACCGCCTGGCCCATGCGGGCGAAGCAGACATTGCAGGACCGGGCCAGGGCCTGGGAAAAATCCGCCAGCATACCGTGCTTTTCCAGGTCGTAGATGATCCTGCCCTCCACTGCGAGCAGGCCCCGGCATTCCGCGGGAAAGATGCCGTTCCCGCCCTGGCGCAGGTAGGCCAGGAGGGAAACGAGCTTGACGATGGAGCCGGGTTCATAGCGCTCGCTGAAGGCGGCGTCGGGCGCGCCGCCCGCCCCGGGCTTGGAATAAGCGGCGGCGATGGCGTTTCCCGGCAGGTCCAGGAGGACCAGGGTCCCGGCATATCCCTGGAACAGGCGGCCGATCTTCCTCTGCAACCCGCCGTCCAGGGTCAGGCGATAGAAGCGGGCGCCTCTTCTGAACTGCGCTTCGAAAGCGGCGAAATCCATGCCCGGCACGAGAGAGCGGCTGGAACGGCGCCCGAGGTCGAACCAGGCCAGGGGAACGTCGTTGCGGTCGAAAACGTAGTCGACCCGCCCCGAGCGCAGCGAGCGGATGAAGCCGGACAGCATAGCCAGGGCCTTGCCGTTCGCCTGGCGATAGGACGCGGAAAGCCCGGCAACCGCCCGTTCCGCTTCGTCTGCATCCAGGAACGCCGCCCGGCCCAGGGCATGGAACCAGCGGGCCTCGTCGCCCCCCCGCGGCAGCAGGTAATCGGCGTAAACGTTCAGCTTGTCATATTCGCCGCGGTCAAAAAAATTGGCGAGCAGGCGGCCTGAGCGCAGCATGGTCGCGAACCCGCGCCGGCGC
>JBGSPO010000025.1:0-5046 GCA_041738575.1 Candidatus Aminicenantia bacterium | reverse complement strand
GCAGGCGGACGTGATTTACGCCAAGGGGGTGGACTGGCTCGAGGCGGACGGGGACGATGGCGCCTGGCGGCAGCTGGCCGGCAAGCTGAAGCAGGCCGACGCCATCGTTTTTGTCGGCGGCATCTCGCCCGCCCTGGAGGGCGAGGAAGGCGACACCGCCCTCTGGGATCCCTCGGGCTTCTTCCGGGGAGACCGCACGACCATCGCCCTGCCGGCCGCCCAGACCGCTTTCCTGAAGCGGCTCCAGGAGCTGGGCAAGCCCCTGGTGCTGGTGGTCATGTCGGGCGGTGCCATGGCCATGGAATGGGAGGCGGCCCACGTCGATGCCATCATCCAGTCCTGGTACGGGGGCCAAGCCTGCGGCGAAGCCCTGGCCGACGTCCTTTTCGGTGAGTATAATCCGGCCGGCCGGCTGCCGGTCACCTTCTACCGCCGCGACGGCGACCTGCCGCTTTTCAGCGACTACTCCATGGCGAACCGCACCTATCGTTATTTCCGCGGCCAGCCCCTCTTTCCATTCGGCCACGGCCTGAGCTACACCCGCTTCGACTACGGGGGCCTGAGCGTGGTGCCCGAGGCCGCCACCGGGCAGGCGATCGCCGTGTCGGCCTGGGTGCGCAACTGCGGTTGGCGGGAGGGCGATGAGGTGGTCCAACTTTATGTATCCCACCCGGGCGCAGCCGCGCCGGCGCCGCTGCGTTCGCTACAGGGATTCCGGCGGCTGCACCTGCGCGCCGGGGAGAGCCGCCGGGTCGAGTTCCAGCTGGTGCCGGGGAACCTGGGCCTGGTCGACGCTGCCGGCGGACTGTCCCAGGGGGCAGGCACGATCGTGATCCATGTCGGCGGCGGCCAGCCGGGCCATGCCCCCACCGTCTCGGCCCGCGTCCGGATAACGGGCGACCGCTATATCGTCCCATGAAGCAAAGGCCGGCTGAGAAAACCGATGGTGTTCCATTTCAACGCGCTGGACGGCTGCTTCAATGGGCATAATGAAGGCTGCAGCCGGTATCGTCACTGCGCCTGGGCCCGGCCGCGCGAGCGGATTTGACAACTCGTTCCGCTGCCCATAAAATTCTTCCTTTCATGGGCCATTCCTGCCAAAGGCCCGAGCGGAGGGAAAAATGAGCAACAAGCTATCATTGAAAACGATCCTGGCGGCGGCTTTCGTGCTGTTGGCTTTGGGCCAGGCTTATGCGGAAGACGCCGTGGCTCTCTCGCCGGGCCAGCAGTTCTTTTTCGAGACCGTGGCCGGGCGGCGTTCGGTGCGCAGCTTCAAGAGCGACGAGGTCAGCGACGCCCAGCTGCTGAAGATCCTGGACGCGGCGCGCATGGCGGCAAGCTCGGGGAACCAGCAGCCCTGGAAATTCCTGGTGATCCGCGAACAAAAAAAGAAAGAAGCGCTGAAAAAGGCCTGCCTGGAGCAAGGCATGGCGCGCATCCAGGCCGGCACCGCGCTGAGCGAGTCCCAGAGGCAGGAAAAGGTCAAAAAGATCCAGGAATATTATGACACCATCTTCACGGCGCCGCTCTTCGTGGTCATCCTGGTAGACCGGCAATCCACTTATCCCGACTACAATCGCTTCGACGGGCCCATGGCCGCCGCCACTTTGTTCCTTGCGGCCAGGGCCCTGGGATACGGGACGGTTTTTTACACCGACACGATCTCCACGGATGCGACGCGCAGGGTCCTGCGGATCCCCGAGCGTTACGAGCAGGTCTGCATCACCCCGATCGGCGTGCCCAGCGAGTGGCCCAAGGCTCCGGCCAAGAAGCCACTGAGTGAGTTCGTCGTCTACGAAAGCTTTCCTGAAAAATAACTCTCATCATCCGGCTGCGTCCACGACCCCCGGGGCAGGCGAGCGTGGCCCGGCATCCGCTTGCGTTCAAGGGGTAAGTTTCATAAAATTAAACCATGAACCTGGATTTTAAAGCCAAATTCGAAGTGCTTTTTGCCAAGTATTTTCCCGGCGCTGAACTGCCCATCATTTTTTATTATGCCGATGAGCCGCCCGCGGGGATGAGCGCAGCGCCGCCGAGCAAGGGCTGGCATTGTTTTGTGGCCGGCCTGGCCGTGGTCAGGAAAGGCGGGTCCCTATGTCTGGATGATGCTGCCCTGGGGTGCGGCAAGCGTTTCTGCGGCTTTCGGGTGCCGCAGCGGCCCGACTTCGAATATTTCCTCTCCTGCGGCATCCCCGGCAAGCTGGAAGGGGAGCGCTACAAGAAGACGCCCGGGATCGTGAAACAGATGATGGAACATTGGCCGGATTGGCAGGCGCCGGCGAAATACCTGGTCCTGAAGCGCTGGGACAAGATGGTCGAGAGCGACCGTCCGGAAGCGGCCGTCTTTTTTGCCAGGCCGGATGTCCTCTCCGGCCTGTTCACCCTGGCCAACTTCGAGGAGACCGACCCCTTTGGCGTGATCGTTCCTTTTTCGGCGGGCTGCGGCACGGTCATCCAGTATCCGTTCCTGGAGAACGGCAGGGAAAACCCCAAGTGCGTGCTGGGCATGTTCGACGTCTCCGCCCGCCCCTGCGTCGGAACCGATGAGCTCACTTTCGCCGCGCCCATGAAAAAATTCGCGCGCATGATCGCCAACCTCGAGGAGAGCTTCGTGATCACCCGCTCCTGGGAAAAAGTGCTGCGCCGGTTTTCGGGAGCCTAGGACATGATCCGCTCCCGGCCATGAAACGGGCGGTCGTCGCTGCCGTGGCGGGCGCCGCGTCCCTCCGTGCGCGCGCCGGCGGGATGATTGACAGCCCGGGTCATTGCGCATAATATCCGGCTGAAAGATCCGGAGGTGTCCCGTGGGCGCAAACCATTCGCGGCTCCTTTCCCTGCTGTTCGTCATGCTCGCGGCGAGCGCTTTTGCCGCCGGGCTCGAACCGGACCCTGTCGTCGCCGCCGACCTGGTTTTGCGTAACGGCTTCATCTACACGGTCGATGGCCGGCGAACCGTTGCCGAGGCGCTGGCCATCAAGGACGGAAAGTTCATTTACGTCGGGGGCAACGCCCGGGCCGGGGAATTCATCGGCAAGGAGACGGATGTCATCGACTTGGGAAAACGCATGGTACTGCCCGGCTTCATCGACAGCCACTGCCACCCGGCCTACGGGGCCGCGCATGAGCTTTTCGACGTCATGTTCACCGGCTTGGATTCGATCGAAGAGTACCAGCAGGCGCTCCGGGATTTTGCCGCCAGGCACCCGGATGCCAAGTTCATCAAGGGCCGGGGCTGGAAGAGCACCCTGTTCGGCAAGACCGGCCCCGACAAAAAAATCATCGATGAGATCGTCCCGGGGATTCCCGTGGCCTTCGACGACGAGGGCGGGCACGCGGCCTGGGTGAATTCGCTCACCCTGAAGCTGGCCGGCATCACCAGGGAAACGTGGAACCCGCCCGGCGGCGTGATCGAGCGCGACCCCCTGACCGGCGAACCCTCGGGCACGCTGCGCGAAGGCGCCGCCCACCTGGTCTCCGGACTGTTCCCCGACTACAGCGTCGAGCAGCTCATGCAGGCCGTGGAGGCGTATCAGAGAATGGCCGCCTCCTTCGGGATCACCACCACGCACGATGCCGCGGTGGACGTCGGGGGCAACGATCTCAACGCGTACAGGAACCTTGAAAAAGAAGGGCGCTTGGCCATGAGGTTCCGCGCTTCGCTTTTCGTGGATCCCCAAAAGGGGCTCGAGCAGGTCGGGCAGCTGGCCGCCGAAAGAGAAAAAAACAGCGGGCCGCTCTTCCGGGTGAACGGGGCAAAGGTCTATATCGACGGCGTGGTGGAAGGAAGCACGGCCTACCTGAAGGAGCCCTTCCAGCATCTGCCGGGTTTTCGCGGCGAACCGCGCTGGGAAACGGAGAAACTGAACGACATGTGCGCCGAGCTGGACAGGAACGGATTCCAGATCCACGTGCACTCGATCGGCGATGCCGCCACCGCCATGACGCTGGATGCCTTCGCCCATGCTCTGAAGAAGAATGGCCGGCGCGATTCAAGGAATTTGGTCACGCACATCCAGTTGGTGGACCCGCAGGATATCCCGCGCTTCAAGGAACTCGGTGTCGTGGCCGTCCCCCAGCCATACTGGTTCATGAAGGATGATTATTACTACGACCTGCAGGTCCCGTATCTGGGGCGGAAGCGAGCCGATGCGGAATACCCCATGGCCGGTTTTTTCCGCGCCGGCGTCGTCGTGGCGTCGTCAAGCGACTACGCGGTTACGATCCCCTGCGACCCGTTGCGGGCGATCCAGATCGGCATCACGCGCAGCCGCCCGGGCGTCAGCGACCCCAAGGAGATCCTCTGGCCAGAGGAGAGGGCGACCCTGGAACAGATGATCGCCAGCTTCACGATCAACGGCGCGGTCGCCAATTTCCTGGAAAATACCACGGGGTCCATCGAGGCCGGCAAGGCGGCCGACCTGATTGTGCTTGACCGGAACCTCTTCGCCATCCCGGCCGGCGAGATCAGCAAGGCCAAGGTCATCCTGACCCTTTTCGGCGGCAAAAAGGTTTTCTCCAGCGGCGTCATCCTGTAAGCGGAACGGAATCGCGCATTGGCCGGCTGTTCCCGGCGCTTATGTTTAGCCCTGAATCCTGCTATAATCCGGCCTCGGGAAAAGTTTTCCCAAGGACGGATCATGAGTTTCTACGGCGAGATCGCGGCATTGCTCACGTCGGTTTGCTGGGCCTTCAACTCGATCGTTTTCACCATGGCCGGCAAGCGCGTGGGCGCGGTCACGGTCAACTATATGCGCTTATGGATCGCGGTCCCGGCCCTGGTCCTGCTGCACTGGCTGCTGTTCTCCACCCCCTTCCCCTTGACCATCGAACCGGGCCGCTTCCTATACCTGGGGATCTCCGGCCTGGTCGGTTTCGTCATCGGCGACGCCATGCTGTTCGAATCCTTCCTGCTGATCGGCCCGCGCCTGGCCATGCTGCTCTCGCTGCTGGTGCCGGTCTGCGGCGCCTTCCTGGCCTGGGTGTTCCTTGGGGAAAAGCTGCTGGCCCTGGAGATCGCCAGCATGATGGTGACCATCGGCGGCATTG
>JBGSPO010000021.1:0-3721 GCA_041738575.1 Candidatus Aminicenantia bacterium | reverse complement strand
GCCGACCAGATCGTGCTGGCTGTCGTCGGCATGAGCGCCTGCCTGGGGGCCATCGTCCGGGCGCCGCTCACCTCCATCTTGATCGTCTTCGAGATGACGCACCAGTTTTCCCTGGTGCCCAGCCTGATGCTGGGCACGATCATCAGCCAGGCCGTGGCGCGTTTTGCCGGCAAGCTGAATTTTTATGACGCCCTGCTGGTCCAAGACGGCCACGAGCTGCACAAGATACGCCCCCCGGTCGACCTGAACAGCTGGAAGAACCTGCCCGTCTCCGCCATCGCCAACCCGGCCCCGGTCATGCTGCAGGGCCTGTCCGCGTCGGAATTGCGCGACAAGCTGGAGCGCTACCCGTTCCAGAGTTTCCCCCTGCTGGAGGACGGCACGGTGCGGGGGATCGTCACCCGCGAGGAGATGGAGCGCGCGCTGCCCGTGGGCAGCGCTCCGGCCCTCCATGAGGCCGCCTTCTGCCACCCGGATGCGACCGTGCGCGAGATCGGCGACCTGTTCCTGGCATCCTCCGCCTACGTGCTGGTCGTGGTCGACCGCGAAACGCGGGCGGTCAGCGGCATCATCACCCTCCACGACCTGATCCGCGCCCAGGCCGCCATCCAGAATTGATTTTGGCGCCCGGCTTGACTTGCCCGGAACTTTGGGCATAGAATGCGCACATCATGGCAGAATCCAGGTTCAAGCACTTCGTCAAGTACGTGGTCATCGACATCCTGCTGGCGGCTCTGATCTCCTTCTTTCTCATCAACTACGTCGTTTCGGCGTTCAGGATCGACGGCGATTCCATGGAGCCCCTGCTGCGCGCCCGCGAGCGCGTCCTGATCTCCAAGCTGGCCGCGCGCCGCGGCAAACTGCGCCGCTTCGACATCGTGGTCCTGTACAAGCCCGACGAGCCGGACAAGTCGCTGGTCAAGCGCATCATCGGGCTGCCCGGGGAGATCATCGAGGTCCGCGGCGGCGACGTGCTGATCAACGACAAGCCGCTGAAGCAGCCCTTCACCGGCAGCGCCCCCAGCCGCTCGCCCGAGGACATGAAGGCGCTGCTCATCCCGCGCGGCATGTACTTCGTCATGGGCGACAACCGCGGCGTCAGCTTCGATTCGCGGCTCTTCGGCCCGGTGCCGGAAAAGTACATCTTCGGCAAGGCCTTTTTCCGCTACTGGCCGCCGGCGGTCATGGGCAAGATCGAGTAAGGCGTGGGCCGCCCGGGCGCCGGCGCAGAAATAATTTATCCTTTGCTGTCGGTGATCCGGGACTGCGAATATTTACGGCGGGGCGGGAATATGGTATAAATAAAGGGATGAGAACCCGAAATCCCCTGATCGCGCTGGTTGTTTTTCTCTGCCTTGCCTCCGGACGGGGGCTCTGCGCCGATATCGAGGAACTGAAGCGGACGGTGGTGGAGATCGGCCGCCTGGAATTCCGCAAGGACGTGCCGGTCCGCTACCTGGACCGCGCCCAGCTGAAAGCATACATCGAGCGCCTTTTCGAGGAGGACTATCCCGACGAGCTGGCCGGCAAGGAGGAGGAGCTCCTCTACTGGATGGGCTTCACCCGGGAAAAGATCGCGCTCAAGCCCCTGCGCCACGCCATCATCCTGGAGAACGTCGGCGGCATGTACAACGAGAAGACCAAGGAGCTGCTGGCCGTCGAGGAGTTCCGCCGCGTCGACATGCTCAACGCCCCGGCGCTGGCCCACGAGCTGCGCCACGCCGTGCAGGACCAGCACTTCCCGCTGGCCGCCCTGCTCGGCGACCTCTCCGACTTCGACGACCGCAAGCTGGCGGCGCTGGCCGCCGTCGAGGGCGACGCCACCCTGGTGATGGTGCGGCAGATGGGCTTCGATCCCGACCTGGTCAGCAGCGCCTTCAGCCCGGAGAACGTGCTTTCCTTCTCCGCCCTGGCCGGCGCCACCACCCTGGCCACCGCGCCCGACATCGTCAAGTTCCAGCTGCTCATGCCCTACCTGGAAGGATTGAAGTTCAGCCGGGCGATTGTCAAGGCCAGGAAATGGAAGGGACTGAACCAGGTGCTGGGGAACAAGCCGCTCTCCTCGGAGCAGGTCCTGCACCCGCAAAAATACATGGCCGACGAAAAGCCGCAGGCCGTGTTCACCCGCTTCCGGCCCGCCCGCGGCCAGCTCTACCACCAGGGAGTCATCGGGGAATATTACCTGAACGTCCTGTTGAAGCAGGGCCTGGAGGTCGGCGACGCCGCCGCCGGCTGGGGCGGCGACCTTTTCAGCCTCTACCGGGACGGCGATTCCCGGCTGCTGCTCTGGGAGTCCCACTGGGACACGCCCGCCGACGGCTCGCGTTTTTTCTCCGATTACCGCCGTTTCCTGGAGCGGGAGTTCCGCGTGAATTTCCAGGACGGCGGCGAGCCGGGCCGCCCGTTCATCGCCGGCAGTTCCGCCGCCGGCTATTTTTTCCTGCGGCGCGACGGCGCCCGCCTGTTCTATGCCCGCAGCAACGACCGTGAACGCATCAACGAGCTAATCAGTGGAGGTATATATGATTAACGCCACCCAGATCCGCAGGGGAATGATCATCCTGATGGATAACAAGTTGTTCCGCGTCGAGGAGATGGATCACGTGACGCCCGGCCGCTACAAGTCGACCATTCATGTCAAGATGCGCGACCTGGAGAGCAATGTCCGCTCCCCGTTCCGTTTCGGCAGTTCCGACCGCGTGGAGAAAGTCACCCTGGATACCAAGGAGGTCACGTACTCCTACCATGACGGCACGCACTACATCTTCATGGATACCGCCACCTACGACCAGGTCAGCCTGGACGAGGAGTTCATCGGCGACAACGTCTATTACCTGAAGGAGAACGAGGTCTACCAGATGGAGTTCTTCCAGGGTAAGCCGATCAACATCGTGCCGCCGCTCGCCATGGAGTTCGTGGTGCTCGAGACCGACAAGACCATGAAAGGCTCGACGGTCCAGGCTTCCTACAAGCCGGCCAAGCTCGAGGGCGGCCTCGAGGTGACGGTGCCGCCATTCATCGAGGCGGGCACGATCATCAAGATCGACACCCGCGACGGCTCCTATATCGAGCGCGTCAGCAAGTAAGCCGGCGGCCCCGCCCCGGGGGCGCCCCGGGCGGGCCCCCCGTTTTCCTATTTGTCCGCCAGCAGGTACGCCGCCAGGTAGACCAGGCGGCTGATGCGCTCCATGACCGTGCCGTCGAACTTGTCCATGCTGTCCGCCGGCGTGTGGTAGACGTCGCTCATGCCGCTGATGAAAAAGGCCCATGGCCGGCCGGCCAGGGCGAAGGGGGCGTGGTCGCTGCCTCCGGACATGCGGTCCATGTCGCGCGGCGTTTCCCGGAACAGGATGTCGAGGCCGACGCTGCGGTTGGCTTGCTCGAGCGCGCCCCGCAGCTCCGCGGCCTCGGCCGTGAGCGACAGGGGCAGGAATTGTTCCACCCGGATCTTCTTCAGCAGCGCGTCACTGTCCTTGACGTTGAGCATGCGCACCATGCGCTGCAGGCCCGCCTCGCTCCAGGGCATGGCGATCATGTCCAGGTTGAGGTAAACGGCGGTCTTTTCCATGTCGAACAGGGGGTGCTCCACGTACCAGCGCGACCCCAGCAGCCCCTCCTCCTCGCCGGTCCACAGGCAGAAGACCACGCTGCGCTTGGGCTTTTCCGGGTTCAGCGCCAGGGCGCGGGCCATGGCCAGGACGCCGCAGGCGCCCGAGGCGTT
>JBGSPO010000012.1:0-3526 GCA_041738575.1 Candidatus Aminicenantia bacterium | reverse complement strand
TCCTGTTCGCGCCGGGCGTTCGCCAGCAGGGCCTCCGCCTGGGCCCGGGCGTCGGCCCCGATCCCGTCGGCTTGCGCCCCAGCCTGCTGGAGCAATTTTTCGCTTTCCAGGCGGACCTTGTCTACGCCGTCGCGCTGGATCGTATCGATGAGCTCCTGCAGCTGAACGTCGGGGATGTCTTTGGCTTCCATGGGTGAATTTTAGGGGATGTGGCTGTTCCTGTCAACCCAGGACGAGGTTATAAAAGACGGGATTCCGTGACGCGTGACGCGAGAAAGCTAAAATTCCAAATCCCTCTTTTGTCTTCACTAACACTATCACTAACACTAACACTTTCTTTGGTTTGGGTCATTGGAATTTGGAGCTTGGAATTTGTTTGGAATTTGGGATTTGGTGCTTGGAGCTTAAGTCTGGCAAAGTATTTTTTATTTAATCATTTATTGCTGTTACATGTCACGCGTTACGCGTCACGATCGCACATTATTTTTTAAACAGGTCGCTGATGAAATAAACGGGTATGACAAGGTTTTCTTTCAGCTGCATGTAACATCCCGGGCAGGAGGTGACCACGGCGGCGGCGCCCAGTTCGTCGAGCTTCGCCGATTTTCTGGCCAGGATCTTTTTTGAGGTCGACGGGAAGCCCACCTTGAAGATGCCGCCGAAGCCGCAGCACAGGGCGGAATCGTCGTCGCGAAAGCGCTCGCCGAACTGTCCCAGGAAATGGCGCGCCTCCTTCCGCAGCTTCAGCGAATTCAGGTTGTGGCAGGGGTCGTGGTAGGTGAAGGGTCCCTGGAACCTGTCAACGAAGCGCGGGTCGACTGCGGCGCCGCGGCAATGGCGGAACATGAAGTCGCCCAGCTCGAACACCTCGACCCCGGGCAGGTCGTAGTAGTTCCGGAAAGCCAGCACGCCGGTGGAGCAGGGGACGACGATGCGCTGGAAGCGGTATTTCCTGAACACCGCCTCGTTCTTTTTCTTCAGCGCCGCGAACTTGTCGCCCCAGCCCTGCGAAAGGTAGGGGAAGCCGCAGCATTGCAGCCCCGGCGGGTAGAGGACGCTGAAGCCCTGCTTTTCCAGGAGCGCCTTGATCTCGATCGTCCGCCGCGGGTAGAAGTAGGTGAACACGCAGCCCGGGAAGAGCAGCACGTCGTATTCCCGGCCGCGGTCGCGGCCAACGATCTTTTTCAGGTCGGCCTTGCGGAAGGCGGGCAGGGCGAGCGTTTTTTTCAGCGGCGTGCGCGCCAGGAACCGCGGCAGCCAGAGGACCCGGCGCAGGATGAAGCCCTGGTAGAAAAACAGGGCGATCTTCTTGAGCCAGGGGATGCGCCTGCCCGCGGCGGCGCAGTTGCGCTGCTCGATCATCATCTTCGTGAACTCGACGCCCTGCGGGCAGGCGTGCTCGCAGCCGCCGCAGACCAGGCACTGGTAGAGCAGGCGGCTGTTGCGCGAGTTCGGGGCCAGGCGGCCGTCGGCCAGCGCCTTGGCCAGGTTGACCTTGCCGCGCGGCGAGTTCGGTTCCGTGAGCTCGGCCTGGTAGACCGGGCAGGCCGACTGGCAGGTGCCGCAGTCGGCGCAGAGCTTGGCGATCTCGCTTATCGTCTTTTCAGCCATGTGCGGACATTATAACAGAAACTGCGCGCAGCGCAGCGGCCAGGGCGGCTACAGCCTGGCCAGGGCTTGCCGCGCTTCAGCGGCCAGCGCGGTATGGGGATTGGCCTCCAGGCAGGCCCGGTAGCCTTCACGGGCCCCGGAGCGGTCGCCCAGGATCTCCATGGTCCGGGCGTAGAGGAAGGCATCGTACCAGAGCCAGAGGCGGGTTTCGAAGTCGCCGGCGGCGATTTTCTTCAATGCCGCGAACGCCGGGCCGATCCGTTCGCGCGCTTCCTGGGTCTTTCCGTCCCGGGCCAGCAGGAGGCACAGCGAGACCTCGGTCATGTGGCCCTGGCGCAGGGAATATTTTGCCAGGTCCTCCAGGATCCAGCGGCCGCGGACCGGGTCGCGCCCGGCCAGGACCAGGCTGCGGGCCAGCAGCAGGCGCAGCTCCCTGATATCAAAAAACCCGGGCACCTTGCTTTCGGCCAGGGCAAGGTGGCTCACGGCCAGGTCGTAGTTTCCGGCGAATAGCTCCAGAATGCTTTGCAGCGTCTCCCTGGAATCGGGAAAATGCCCCTGATAAATTTTTTCGAAGTATTCCCTGGCTTTTTCCGCCTGCCCCGCTGCCAGGTGGGCATACCCCAGGAACAGGTAGTTGCCGGTATCGCCCAGCCCGAAGAAATTCTTGCCCTGCGAAAAGGAGCGCTCGAACAATGCGATGGCCGCCGGCGCCCCCTTCTCGAAGAACTCGACCTCCAGGAGCCGCTTCATCGCGTCGTTGTTGCGAGGAAAATGATACAGAGCCTGGTTAAAGCTCTTGCGGCTCTCGGCGTTGCGGCCGAGCCTGGCCTCGCACTCTCCCCGCAGGCAAAAGAGTGCCGAACGCAGGAAGGGGTTCTGCACCGGGAGCGCAGCGGCTTCCTTGGCCAGTTCCAGTGCTTTTTGGGAATTGCGGCGAACGTCTTTCTGCTGGAAGCATTCGTTGACCAATCCATAAGCTTCCACCAGGACCGCGGGAAGATCGCGGTAGTTTTGGACCTTTCCATCGCGGGTTACCTGCAATTTTCCGTCGCGGAACACCGTGATGGTCCGGCCCTCCTCGGTGTCGAACAGGACGACTCGCCCCTCCTTCAGCCAATGGTTTTCTATGATCCCGGATATGCGGGGAAAGAAAACCGGAAACTCTTCGGTCGTGTAGTTGTGATTGGCGAAGTAAGCAGGAAAAATTTCCGTGTGCCGGCCTGCCAGCGGGGAACAGTTCCATTCGGTCAGGTAGTTCATGTGAGAGAACAGGTTGTTGGCGGCAAGCACGAGCATGGAGATTCCCTGAGAGTCGTTGCGGAGAACCCGGGCATCCAAGATCACTCCCGGGCTGCATAATACCGAGTATGAAGTCCCCTTGCCGATCACCAGGGCGGATGGGTACATGCCCTGGAAATTCTGCAGCTGGAACAAGACCAGCTTTTCCCCGCCTTTTTCGATTTCCACTTCCCTGAAACTGTTCATGTTGAATACCGGGGCGAAATCGTATGCTCTCAGTCCGAATGACTCGGAATAGGATCTTCGGTCAAGCAGTTTCCCGTTCGGGTCCAATATCGCCATCTGGTTGTCGCAGCGATCCGAATTGACCGAATCGTTCCTGGCCAACACTCCCTTGGCTGGGTGGGAAAGAAAGGCCAGGGTGACGGGGGGCTGGTGGTGCTGCAGTTGGCCGAGGAAGTTGTCGTTGACATGCTTGACTGGATTTTGCTGGTCGGGCCGGTACCACGAACCCGGAGTGTGGATGATGTGGGCCATGTGGACGCGGAAGGGGGCGAAGTCCCTCCGCCAGACGGTCCGGCCGAAGCGGTTCGATCCCCGGACCTCGGTCCCGGCGGCCTCCACCCCATGGATCTGTCGCGAGCCGTAGGTGGCGAAGTAGGCGGCAGCGGCC
>JBGSPO010000005.1:0-2934 GCA_041738575.1 Candidatus Aminicenantia bacterium | reverse complement strand
CTCCTTACCCTGGCGGCGGCCGAGGACCTGCTGCGCCGTGGCGAGGTCCGGGAGGTCATCGTCGTCCCGGCGGACATCGACCGGCGCCATGCCGCCGGCAGGCAGGCCGAGATCGGGCTGATCATCGACGGCAGCGACGTCAACGTGGCCAACCTGGCCTACCAGTACAGCGAGCGTATCCTGCTCGACCTCAACGCCGAGTTCATGGCCGGTGGCCGGCTGCTCAGCCTCGGGACCAAGGTCTACTTCAACCCCGAGGCGCGCAGCCAGTTCTTTTTCATCCCCGGCCTGGTCGCTGTCATCCTGCTGATGATCTCGGCCATGCTCACTTCGCTGAGCATCGCCCGCGAGAGGGAAACGGGGTCGCTCGCCCTGCTCTTCATCTCGCCGCTGAAGTCGGGCGAGATCATCGTCGGCAAGACCATTCCCTATATCATCGTCTCCCTGCTCGACGGCGCCTTCATCCTGCTCTTTGCCCGCTTCTGGTTCGGCATCCCGATCCGCGGCAGCCTGCTGGTGCTGCTGCTGTTCGCCTTGCTCTACATTGTTGCCGGCCTGGCCCTTGGCATCCTGATCTCGACCGTGGCGCCCACCCAGCGCACGGCCATGCTGGCCACCATGCTGATCACCATGCTGCCCTCGTTCCTGCTCTCGGGGTTCATCTTTCCCCTGGATTCCCTGGGCTGGGCCTTGCGGGCGGTCTCCTACTCCATCCCGGCCACCTATTTCCTGCGCATCATCCGCGGCGTGGTGCTGAAAGGGGCGGAACTGCGCCACTTCCTGTTCGAGGGCGGCATGCTGCTGGCGATCAGCCTGCTGCTGCTGGCCGCCGCCACCCGCAAGTTCGCCAGCCAGAGGAAGGCCGTACAATGAAGCTGCGCCACCTGGTCAGGAAGGAACTGATCGAGATCGTCCGCCAGAAGGAACTCCTGTTCCTGCTGTTCGTCAGCCCGCTCATCCAGATCGTCGTCCTGGGCTACGTCATTTCCAGCGATATCCGCAACGTGCCGGTGGGCATCGTCAACCTCTCGCGCGGGCAGACGGCGGCCCGGGTCATCGAGCGCGTGCGCCGCTCGCCGCTGTTTGCCGTGCGCCTGGAAAGCGACCGCAGCGAGGATTACATTTATTACCTGAAGACGGGCAAGGTGAAGGCCATGCTGGTCTTTCGCGACGCCCTGGACCGCAAGCGCAATGTCCTGAAGTATCCCGAGGTGCAGGTGCTCATGGACGGCATCGACTCCAACACCGCCATGATCGCCGCCGGCTATTTCAACGGCATCATCAAGGATTACATCCTCGACGATATGGAAAAATCGGGGCGGAAACTCCCCGTGGCCGGCCGGCCCGTATTCCGCTACAACCCGCAGCTGCGCAGCATCAACACCATGGGGCCGGGGATCGTCGCCTTCCTGCTGACCATCATCACCATGTTCATCACCTCGGCCTCGATGGTCCGGGAGAAGGAGCAGCAGACCCTGGACACCCTGCTCATGTCGCCGCTCAACACCTTGGAGATCTACCTGGGCAAGGCGCTGCCGGCGGTCCTGATCGGGCTGGTCGACATGGCCATCGGCCTCTTGGTCGTGGTGCTGTGGTTCGGCATCCCGTTCCGCGGCAGCCTGTTCTACCTGCTGCTGGCCGCCCTGGTCTACCTGGCGGCCATCCTTTCCTATGCCCTGCTCATCTCGGTCCTGTCGGCCAGTACCCAGCAATCCATGTTCTTCGCCTGGTTCTCGCTGATGCTCTTCCTGCTGATGTCGGGCTTTTTCACTCCGGTGAGCAACATCCCGCACCCGCTACGCCTGCTCTCCGATATCAACCCCATGCGCTACCTGGTGCAGATCATCCGCGAGATCTTCCTGAAAGGAAACGGCATCGCTTATTTCTGGAAGGACCTGCTGGCCCTGGGCGCCATCGCCGTCACCCTGGTCTCGATCTCCCTGCTGAACTTCAAGCGCTTCATCTCCAAATAAAAAAAACCGCGGCCAGGCGGCCGCGGTCAGGGTATTGGGGAGGAGGGCAAACAGTGATGATCAGTCGAGAGGGGCTTCTTCTTCAGGGTCCTCGGGGCCCTCGGGCGCGCCGGGGGGCAGCGGGAAGCGCGGCCCTTTCTTTTCCATGCGCTCGCGCATGGTGTCGCGGAATTTTTCCTTCATTTTTTCCAGCTTCTGCACCTGCTCGGCGGTCAGGATATCGCGCACGTCCAGCAGGTAGTTGAGGTGGCCGACCTGCAGCTCGGTTTTCATCTTGCCGATCTCGCGGGCCTGCCTCTCCATCTCGCGCCGGTCGATGCGGCTGCCCTTGAGCAGCGAGGCGAACTTGAGTTCCAGCACCTTGACGTCGGAACCGCGGCGGATGGCGCTCTCCTCGTAGGCCAGCATCAGGTTCTCGATCTTCTGCTCCTGCTGCGCCGTCAGGCCGATCTCGCCCTTCAGGCGCAGGACCAGGCGGGCTTCGAAGAGGTTGTTCTCCGCCATGTAAAGCCCGAAGCGCAGGTTGTTCAGCAGGCTGGGCCGCAGGCGCTTGCCGTCCTGGGCCGGGGAGAGAGAGACCAGCAGCAAGAGCATGACCAGGATAAAGATAGTTTTTTTATTCATGAGGTCCTCCTTTTTCCGGGCCGCGCTTGAAAAAAAACCAATTGCGGCTCAGGTGATATATCATGTTCAGCCGCTGTTGCGGCTCGAGCACGTCGTTGATCTTCAGCAGGGCGGCGATGAAGTCCCGATTGAGCTGGTTTTCCAGAGCGTTCAGCTCCTCGGTCTTGGCGGCGATCTTTTCCGGGTCGCCGAGCGGGTTGCCGAGCTCTTCGATGATCTCCACCCGCTTTTCCAGGATGTCCTCCTTGAAGAGGATGGAATTGATCTTGAATTTGCGGATGATCTCGCGCACCCGGGCATCCTGGCCCGGGGACAGGTCGAGGTCGCCGCGGAACTC
>JBGSPO010000223.1:0-4502 GCA_041738575.1 Candidatus Aminicenantia bacterium | reverse complement strand
CAACCGCCTGGGGATCGACACCCGGCGCATCGCCTGGCGGCGGGTCATCGACATGAACGACCGCGCCCTGCGCGAGATCGTCATCGGCCTGGGCGGCCGGCAGAACGGTTTCGCCCGCGAGGACGCCTTCAACATCTCGGTGGCCTCGGAGGTCATGGCCGTGCTCTGCCTGGCCGAGGATTTCCAGGACCTGAAGGACCGCCTGGCGCGCATGGTCGTCGGCTACACGGCCAAAAGCAAGCCCATCACCGCCGCCGACCTCAAGGCCGTGGGCTCCATGGCGCTGCTGCTCAAGGACGCCATCAAGCCCAACCTGGTACAGACCTCGGAAGGGACGCCGGCCACCATCCATGGCGGGCCGTTCGCCAACATCGCCCACGGCACCAATTCCATCCAGGCCATCCGCCTGGCCCAGTCCCTGGCGCAGGTCACGGTCACCGAGGCCGGTTTTGCCTCGGAGCTGGGCGGCGAGAAGTTCCTGGACTTCGTCAGCCGCGCGGGGAAGTTCAACGTCGACGCCGTGGTGCTGGTCACCACGCTGCGGGCGCTGAAGTACCACGGCGGCGCCGGCAGGGACGTCCTGGCCGAAAAGAACATCGAGGCCCTGGTCAAGGGCTTCGACAACCTGGACAAGCACATCGAGAACATGCAGCTTTTCGGGGTGCCGCTGATCGTGGCCATCAACTATTTTCCCGACAACGACGCCGAGGATCTGGCGCTCACGGTCCGGCATGTCTCGTCCAGGAAAGCCGAAGCCTTCATCAGCGACCCGTTCAACAAGGGGAGCGAGGGCTGCCTGGACCTGGCTAGGGCGGTCGAGGCCGCCACGCGCTCCGGGGCCCGGGTCGCCCCCCTCTACGAGCCGGAGTGGAGCATCGTGAAAAAGATCGAGACCATCGCCACCCGCATGTACGGCGCCGCCCGCATCAACTACACCCGCCAGGCGCGCAAGGACATCGAGCTGCTCAACGAGCTGGGTTACGACAAGCTGCACGTGATCATCGCCAAGACCCCCAACTCGCTTTCCGACGACCCCAAGGCGCTGGGCCGGCCGCGCGACTTCGACGTCGACGTCGACCGGCTTTTCCTATCCGCCGGCGCCGGCTTCGTGGTGGCGGTCTGCGGCGAGATCATGCTCATGCCCGGCCTGCCCAAGGCCCCCGCCGCCGAGACGATCGACATCGACGCCGCCGGCAACATCAGCGGACTGTTCTGAGGGCGAGGCCGGCGATCAGGGCACGGCACGCCATGCCCCAACGCATAAAAACTATCTTTTTCCCGGATAGGCGGGCATGGCGGGCTTCGTGTCGGGAATATTATTGTGCAGGGTTGTTTTCTTGACCACTTCGAGGCCGCTGATACGATCCAGCACCGATATGGTGAACGCGAATCTCCCCCCCGCCGGCAGGCGCAATTCCACCGGGATCAGCACGCTCGGATCGGAAAGCGTGAACTCGCGCGAATCCTCCACTTTGAGCGCTCCGGCGCCGCGGGCGACCACGCGCACCTGCACCCGGCCCTGCAGGCGCCCCGCTTCGAGGATGAGGGCGTAGCCGCTCAGGTTGAAGGTGAGCTTGGAGTCGATGATGCTGGCATTGGCGATCTTCAGATCACGGGGATCCTGGGGATCGATGCTCCGGCTGGAGACCACCTCGAGGCCCTTGTCCAAACATGTCAGTTCGATCTTCCTTTTCTTTCGCGTGGTCTCAGGCGCAAAGAAGATGACGTAGAAAATGTCCTCCCTGTCGGCCACCCGGACCAGCGCCCGGGTCAGGTTGTTGTCGGCGATCATGGCGCCGCCGGTGACGCTGCTGATCTTCTGGAAGCATTCGTCGCGGTTGGAATAAACGACCTGCTGGCGATAATAAGCGGAGCGGCCCTGGTCCTCCAGGGAACCTGAGCCGAGGCGGATCAGGCTGACCGTGGCATCGGCGGCGATGAAGGCCGAACGCACCTTGTCGTTGAAGGCGTCGACCTCAACCCTGGCATTTTTTCTCATTTCTTCGAGCTTGCTGCGGAAGGCGGGGATCTGTCCATTCTCGTCGAACTCGGGGAAGACCTCGTCCTGAAGAAAGATCAGCAGCCATTTTTCCTTGCGGATGGATTTCAGCGATTCGGCCAGGAGCGTCATGCTGCCCGGATCGAGCTTCAGGAATTTCATTTGGAACTCCGACCAGGAGTCTTTGATCTGCGCCTGCAGCATCATTCGCGCCGCTTCCTCGTCCATGTTGATGCTGCGGTTGAGATAGCTGCTGATCGCGGCATCGATCTGGTCGTACAGCTGGTCACGGGCAATGTTGCCCTGCTCGATGCTTTTGTTCAGTTCGGCCTCGAATTCGGCCCGCACCGGGGCGATCTCTTCCGGCGAGCGGATCAACGATGTGTCTTTGCCGTGGGCCAGGATGACGTGATCGCCGGGACGGAAGATCTCGCGAAAAAAATGATCGAGTGCTTCCTGATATTGCGCCTGGCGGTCCTTCAGCCAGAAACAGAAGACGAACAGCCTTCCCGGCATGCTCTGCGCTGCGGGAGCCGCTTTTTTCTCATGCGCCGCCGGCTGGCTGATGCGCCGGCGCACTTCCTGGAACCCGTTGATCTCGACTTTTTTGCCGTTCGCCAACAGGACGAAGTCGTTTTTCTGCAAACCGCCGACCGGCTGGCCATTCCTCTGCACGCGGGCGATCACTTCCACATTGACCACGCTGACGTACTCGCTCACGTTGAGGTTGCGGTTTTTATTGTCCCGTCCGGCATCCTGGGCGCAGATGAAAACACTGCAAAGCGCCAGCAGCCATATTCCCAGCCCATTCTTCATGTGCACTCCGTGATCGTCACCAGGCCCTGCTCAAAACAAGCCGGATGAATGCCCAAATTGCCCCAATGGTCCAGGGGCACGGCACGCCGTTCCCCGGCGCATAACCTCTACCTCTTGTCGGGGTAGGCGGGCACTGGCGGGAACTTGTTCTTGTCGTTCTTGGCGATCGCGGCCAGGACGACCTCGATGGCTTTCTCCAATTGGGGATCGCGCCCGGCCATGACCAGGTTGGGATCGTTCTCCACTTCGATGTCGGGGATGGCGCCGCGGTTCTCCACCCACCACTGGCCGGCCTTGCCGTAGAAGGCGTTGTTGGGCTGGTTGACCGAGCCGTTGTCGACCGTGCGCTGGCCGTTGATGATGCCGACCAACCCGCCCCATGAGGGGGTGCCGACCACCGTGCCGAGTTGGCGCTCCTGGAAGTGCTGGATGAAGGCCTCGCCGTCCGAGCCGTTGTACTCGTTGGACACCGCGACGTAGCACTGCGGCCCGACGCTGCCCGGGTAGACGAAGGGCGCCATGCCGCGCAGCACGTTGAAGCCCACCTGCCGGCGTTCCAGCTTGTCGATCATGAAGTATTCGGTCCAGCCGCCCGAGTTGCGGCGCACGTCGATGATCAGGCCTTCCTTGGTGCGGAACGCCCGCCAGAACTTGTCGAACTCGCCGATGTTGCCCACGCCCATGGCGTTGATGTGCATGTAGCCCACGCGGCCGTCCGTGGCCTTGAGTACCTTGCGGATGTTGTCACTGAGCCAGCGGTTGTAGCGCAGCGCGCGGTCGTTGCGCAGCGGTTCGACCTCGTAGGTGCGGGCCCCCTCGGGGCCGGGCTTCGAGTTTACCGTCAGCGCCACCTTCTGTCCCTTGGCCACCTGCAGCCAGCGGTGGAAGTCCTCGTTCTTCTGCAACCGGCGGCCGTTGATGGCGACCAGGTAGTCCCCTTCCTTCAAGGCGATGTCGGGGCGCACCAGCGGCGCCGCGATGTCCAGGTTGTACTCGCTGGGGCCGTAGATCTTTTCGAAGCGGAAGAGGCCGGCGCCGGGATCATAGGCCAGGTCGGCCCCCAGGCGGCCGGTGAAAACGGGGCTGTCGGCCAGCTTCACGCCCCCCATGTCGCCGCCGCCGATGTAGGCGTGGCCGACGCTCAGTTCGCCGACCATCTGCGACATCAGCCAGTTGAGTCCGGCGCGCGAGGAGAGCTGGGGAATGAAGGCACGGTAGCGCTCGCCGACCGCCTGCCAGTCCTGGCCGTGCATGCCGGCGTCGTAGAAAAAGTCGCGGTACCAGCGCCAGGTATCGCTGAAGATCTGGTTCCATTCGGCCAGGGTATCGACCCAGTAGGCCATGCCGTCCAGGGAGAGCTTGGCCGTGGTCTTCTTTTCGGCGCGCAGCTTGTCCAGGCCGGAGACGCAATACTCCTTGCCCCTGGCGATGATGACCTGCTCGCCGTTGACCGAGAGAGCGTAGTCGCCGATCTTGTCCTCGAGGGCCACGGCTTTCTTTTCCTTCAGGTCGAAGATGTGCAGCGTCCATTTGACCGCGCCCCTGGGCTTGAATATCTCCTCGTACTCGTCGTCCCCGAATTCCGCTGCCGAGCACCAGGTCACCTGGCCCCTGCCGGCGCGCAGGAAAAAGTAATTCCCGGCGGGAACGGGCAGCGGGAAGGTGCGCGCGGCCAGACCTTCCAGGT
>JBGSPO010000188.1:0-4779 GCA_041738575.1 Candidatus Aminicenantia bacterium | reverse complement strand
ATCACCACCGTCATCGGCTGCCTGGGCACCGACGGTCTGACCCGCTCGGTAGCCTCGGTGCTGATGAAAGCCAAGGGGCTGCGCCAGGAAGGAGTGTCGGCCTGGATCTACACCGGCGCCTACCAGGTACCCACGCCCACCCTGCTCGGCGACGCGGGCAAGGACCTGGCCATGTTCGAGGAGGTCATCGGCGTGGGCGAGATCGCCATCGCCGACCATCGCTCCTCCAACCCCAGCGTCGACGAGCTGATCCGCCTGGCCAAGCTGGCCCGCGTCGGCGGCATGATCGGCGGCAAGGCCGGCATCGTCAACATTCACCTCGGGGATGCCCCGGAGCCTTTCTCGCTCCTGGTCGCCGCCGTCAAGCAGAGCGAGCTGCAGTTCACCCAGTTCCTGCCCACTCACTGCAACCGTACGCGCGCCGTTTTCGAGGCCGCCAAGAAATACGGCCGCGAGGGATTCGTCGACCTGACGGCCAGCTCCTATCCCTTTTACCCCGACGAGGAGATCAAGCCTTCCGCCTGCCTGCGCGAACTGCTGGCGGCGGGGGTGCCGCTGGAGCATATCACCTTCTCGTCCGACGGCTGCGGTTCTCTGCCCGTCTTCAACGAAAAAGGGGAACTGCAGAGCCTGGCCAGCGGCAAGCCCAAGTCCATTTTCAGCGAACTCATCGACTGTGTGCGCCTGGAAAAGCTGCCCCTGGAAAAGGCGCTGCCGGTGGTCACGTCCAACGTCGCCGCCATCCTGAAACTTCCCGGCAAGGGCCGCATCGCGGCCGGCATGGACGCCGACCTGCTGCTCCTGGACGAGAAGGACGGCATCCGCCACCTGCTGGCCAACGGCCGCTGGCTGGTGCGGGACGGCACGATCCTGCAGCGAGGCACCTTCGCCTGAGCGCCTTCGCTCCCGGCGGTTATTTTTTTTCCGGGCCGTGCTGGGGCGTGGGCCGGCGCGGGCGGATGATGTTCTGCTCGTCCCCGAAAACGCAAAGGCAGTTCTTGCCCGAGCTTTTGCCGGCATACATGGCCCGGTCGGCCTTGGCCACCAGGTCCTGCGCCTCGCCGGCGTCCTTGGGAAAGGAGGCGATACCGATGGTCACGCTGACCTGGCCGATCTCCTTGTATTCCGGCGTCGTGAACTCCTGCAGGCTGATGGACTTCATGATGCGCCGGCCGACCGCCAGCGCGGCCTTCTCCGAGACCTCGGGCAGGATGACCGTGAACTCGTCGCCGCCGTAGCGGGCGACAAAATCGAAGCCGCGCACCTCGTCTTTCAGCAGGGCGGCGATCTTGATCAGGACCATGTCGCCGATCAGGTGGCCGTAGCGGTCGTTGGTCCTCTTGAAGTCGTCGATATCGACCATCAGCAGCGTCAAGGGCCTGTTGTAGCGCCGCTGGCGATCGATCTCCAGCTGCAGCACGTAGTTGAAATGGCGATAGTTGCTGATGCGGGTCAAGCCGTCGCTGTTGGAAAGGTCCTTGTAATACTCCCTTTCCCGTGCCATCTGCCGCAGGGTTGACGTTTCCAGGACCCGGTTGATGATCAGCATGACATGGTCGAACTTCAGGGGCTTGGTGATGAAATCGGTGGCCCCGGCCTTCATTGACTCGACGGCATACTCGATCGAGGCGAAGCCGGTCATGACCAGGAGGGGGACGTCCTTCCCCGCTTCGCGGATCGCCTTGATCAGGGCAATGCCGTCCATTTTCGGCATGACCAGGTCGGAGATCACCAGGTCGAAATCATGGCCGGCAAGGGTATCCAGGGCTTGCGCGGCGCTGTCCACTGCCGTGATGGCAAAATCGTGGAATTCCAGGAAATCCTTCAATGCCTCCCGCACCGTATCATCGTCATCGACGACAAGGATCCTCTTGGCCGGCGCGGGGTCGCCGCCGTTCGGGTCGGAGGCAGCCAGCCGGACGGGATCGTTGTCCTCAGCCATCGGACTTTTGGCTGCCGACCGCGGGTTCGGCAATGCCGGGGATCAAAAAATTCATGTGCTCTCCGCCTTTGCTTGTATATTGTAAATAGCTAATATTTTTTTTTCAAGTGCAGCCAGGAGCAACGGCTGATTATTGATTGCCGCTGCCGGATTCGCGGATAAAGCCCGGCAACTGGTAACGGGCAAGCCGCCGCAGCACGTCATTGCAGGCTGTGGCACCGGCCAGGTCCGGCGACCGCACCTTGAACAGGCCGTCCCCGGCTTCCACGCGGAATGCCAGGTCGGGAAAGATATCCCCCAGCGTCAGCAGAAGGTCTTGGGCGTTCTCCCGGGTGGAAAAGGCGCCGACCTGCACAAAGCAGCCCTGGCGCAAACCCGGGACCGCTTCCCCGGATAGCGGCCCCCCCCCCCAGCGCAGCACGCGGAGATTGACCTCAGTCGTGCCTTTTTCCGCCATTTCCAGCCGCTGCGCCGCCTTCAGCGAAAGGTCGATGATCCGCTCTTTCAGGAACGGCCCGCGGTCGTTGATACGCACCAGCACCCGCCGGCCGTTTTCCAGGTTCTCCACCTCGACCAGGGAATGGAACGGCAGTTCCTGGTGGGCGGCAGTCAGCTTGTGCATGTCGTATACTTCGCCGTTGGCGGTGGCCTTGCCGTGAAAATCATCGCCATACCACGAGGCGACGCCGGCCTGGTAAACCTCCACCCCCCCGGCGGCCAGCTTGGGATCGAAGTGCGGCTCTCCTCCCCGGGCCTGGCGGCTGCAGGCGGCCAGGCAGGAAAGCAGGAGCACGGCGGCCAGCGGCGGGAAAGTCTTCATGGCGACCATTATAACATTTTACTGTATGTTTATCGCGGTTTGTTGTATAATATGGGCAATCGAGGAGCGGCAAATGAACATTGACGATCTTTTAAAAATCAGCGTGGAAAGGACGGCCTCGGACCTGCACCTGAAGGTCGGCAATCACCCTGTGATTCGCATCAACGGCACGCTGCACCCCCTGGTGGAGCTGAAGCGCCTGATGCCCGAGGATACCATCGCCATGGCCTTCGCCATGATGAACGGCGAGCAGAAGGACAAGTTCAAGCGCGACCATGAGATCGACATGGCCTACAGCATCCCCGGCCTGGGCCGCTTCCGCTGCAACGTCTTCTACCAGCGCGGGGCGGTGGGCATGGTCCTGCGCGTCATCCCCACCCAGATCAAGAGCATTTCCGACCTGAACCTGCCCATGGTATTGGAAAAAATCTCCCAGGAGATGCGCGGGCTGGTACTGGTCACCGGCACCACCGGCAGCGGCAAGTCCACCTCCCTGGCCGCCATGATCGACTACATCAACATCCACCGCATCGAGCACATCGTCACCATCGAGGACCCCATCGAATACCTGCATCGCGACAAGAAGAGCATCATCAACCAGCGCGAGGTGGGCTCCGATACCAACGATTTCTCAAAGGCACTGCGCAGCGCCCTGCGCCAGGACCCCGACGTGATCCTGGTCGGCGAGATGCGTGACCTGGAGACCATCGAAACCGCCCTGTTGGCGGCCGAGACCGGCCACCTGGTGCTGTCCACCCTGCACACCCTCGACGCCCCGGAAACGATCAACCGCATCATCTCCATGTTTCCGCCCCACCACCAGAAGCAGATCCGCATCCAGCTGTCCTCGGTGCTCAAGTCCATCATCTCCATGAGGCTGCTGCCGCGCAGCGACGGCAAGGGCCGCGTACCGGCCGTGGAAATACTGATCAGCACGCCGTTCATCCAGGACTGCATCGTGGTGCAGGAAAAGACCAAGCTGATCAAGGAAGCCATCTCCCAGGGCATCTCGCAATACGGCATGCAGACGTTCGACCAGTCGCTCTATTCCCTGTACCAGAACAATTTCATCTCCTTCGATGAAGCATTGAAGTGGGCCAGCAACCCCGACGAGTTCAAGCTGAAGAAGATCGGCGTGCAGAGCGCCAAGGACATGTCCATGGAAGAGATGGAAAAGCGCATGTCGGAGATCGGCGGCAGCGCCCCGGACAAGATGCCGGAGGATTCGACCCGCGACCACAACCTGCTGGAAATCGACTGATGACTCCCAACGCCGAGGTCCGCCGCATATTCTACGAGTTCTTCCAGAAGCACGGCCACCAGCGCGTCCTCTCCTCGCCGCTGGTCCCTGCCAAGGACCCGACCCTGCTCTTCACCAACGCCGGCATGAACCAGTTCAAGGGAGTCTTCCTGCAGGAGGAGAAGCGCGAGTACCGCCGTGCCGTCACCATCCAGAAATGCATGCGCGTCTCGGGCAAGCACAACGATTTCGACGAGGTCGGCCGCACCGATTTCCACCACACGTTCTTCGAGATGCTCGGCAACTTCTCCTTCGGCGACTACTTCAAGGAGAAGGCCTGCGCCTACGCCTGGGAGCTGCTGACCCAGCATTACCGACTGCCGTCCGAGCGGCTGTGGATCACGGTCTTCCGCGACGACGACGAGGCGTTCCGCATCTGGCAGGAGCGCATCGGCGTGCCCGAGGCCCGCATCCACCGCCTGGGCGAGAAGGACAATTTCTGGCAGATGGGCGACACCGGCCCCTGCGGCCCCTGCTCGGAGATCCATTACGACCGCGGTCCCGATTTCGGCCCGCCGGAGTTCGTCGACGGCAACCGCCGCTTTGTCGAGATCTGGAACCTGGTCTTCATGCAGTTCAGCCGCGACCCGGCCGGCGTGCTGCACCCCCTGCCCGCCCCCTCCATCGACACCGGCATGGGCATGGAGCGCCTGACCGCCGTCCTGCAGGGCGTCGCCAGCAATTACCGCACCGACCTGTTCGCGCCGATCATCGCGC
>JBGSPO010000183.1:0-6975 GCA_041738575.1 Candidatus Aminicenantia bacterium | reverse complement strand
GGCGGGAACGATCGCCACCAGCGGCGTGAAAAAGACCGCCAGCAGGAACAGGATGCCGGTGACCACCGAGGTCAGCCCGCTGCGGCCGCCCTCGCCGACGCCGGCAGCGCTTTCCACGTAGGTGGTCACCGAGCTGCAGCCGAACAGCCCGCCGCACAGGGCGCCCAGGGAATCGACCAGGAGAACGTTCTTCAGGCGCGGCATCCTGCCGGACTTGTCCAGGAAACCGGCTTGCTCGCCCACGGCCACCACCGTGCCCATGGTGTCGAAAAAATCGGTGATCAGGAAGGCGAACACGGTCCCCAGCAGACCGAAGCGCAAAGCGCCGGCGATGTCCAGCGCGAAGAATGTCCGGAAATGACCGGGGTTCACCGCGGCCACCAGGGAACCCGGCAATCGGGCAAGGCCCGCGGCCAAGGCCGCGGCCGTGGCCAGCAGGATGCCGATCAGGAAGGCGCCCCTGACCTTTTTCAGCATCAGGAAAGCGGTTGCGGCCAGCCCGGACGCGGCGATCAGCGCCTCAGGGCCGAGCTTGCCGAAAGCGAGCATGGTCGCCGGGTCGGCCACGACCAGCTTGGCGTTCTGCAGGCCGATCAGGGCGATTAACAGGCCGATGCCCACGCCGATGGCGCGCTTGAGGTCAAGGGGAATGGCGTTCATCACCCCCTCGCGGACGTTGGTCAGCACCAGGACGGAGATGATCGCTCCCTCGATGAAAACGATGCCCATCGCGGTCGGCCAGGGGACTTTCAGGCCCATGACCACGCCGAAGGCCAGGAAGGCGTTCAGCCCCATTCCCGGGGCCAGGGCCAACGGGTAATTGCTGGCCAGCCCCATGAGGATGCTCAGCAGGCCGGCGCCGATGCAGGTGGCCACGGCCAGGGCTGGCACGAGTTCCCTGCCCATGGCCGCGCCCAGTACCTGCGGGTTGACGAAAATAATGTAGGCCATGGCCATGAAGGTCACGACCCCGGCGCCGACCTCGCGGCCGATCGTTGTCTGCTTCTCCTGGAGCTTGAAAAGGTCCATGCATTACCTCACTCGCCCCATCATAAACGTTTCTTCAAAAACATGTCAATCCGGTCGCGCCGCGGCGGCGCCGGCGCCGGATGACGGCCGATTCTTATTGACCGAAGCCGGTCTTTGTGCTATTTTGCTAAATAATGAACGATATATTCCGCATCGTAATCCAATTCGCTGCCGTGCTTTTCGCCATATCGGTCCACGAGTCGGCCCATGCCTGGAGCGCCGACAAATGCGGCGATCCCACGGCCAAGCGCATGGGGCGGGTCACCCTCAATCCCCTCGCCCATATCGATCTCTTCGGCACCATCATTTTCCCCATCCTGCTGGCGGTCATGGGAGCCCCGGTCTTCGGCTGGGCCAAGCCGGTCATGGTCAACCCTTATAATTTCCGCAACCGCCGCCGCGACGGCATGCTCGTTTCCGCAGCCGGCCCCGTGTCGAACCTCCTGGTCAGCCTGACGGTGATCATCCTGCTGCTGGCTTTCTTCCAGCCGCTCATGGCCACGAACAACCCCACCCTGCTGCTGCTGCTCAAGATCGCCACCTACCTCCTGATAATCAACATTTTCCTGGCCGTATTCAACCTGATCCCCATCCCGCCGCTGGACGGCAGCGGCATCCTGGAGGGATTGCTGCACGGCGAGGCGCTGGCCTGGTATGAAAAGATCAAGCCCTACGGCTTTTTCATCCTGATATTCATCATGTACACCCGGGTGTTCGACAAGATCGCCGACCTGCTGTTCACCGGGCTTTTCAAGCTGTTCCCCAAGCTCATCTTCGTCCTGCTGAAAGCCGGGGTGGCCGGATGAGCCCCAGGGTGATCATGAGCGGCATCCGGCCGACCGGCAGCGGGGCGGCCCACCTGGGCCACTGGGAAGGCGCCCTGAAAAGCTGGGTGAAGCTGCAGGACATGGGCGAATGCTACTATTCCATCGTCGACTGGCACGCCCTGACCACCGAGTACCAGGACGTGAAGAACATCCAGGGCAATGTCCGCCAGGTGCTGCTCGACCTGTTATCCGTGGGGATCGACCCCGAAAAGAGCGTCGTTTACCTGCAGTCGGCGGTCAAAGAGATATCCGAGCTGTTCCTGCTGCTGGGCATGATGACGCCGCTCGGCTGGCTGGAGCGGGTGCCCACCTTCAAGGAGCAGCAGGCGCAGCTGAGCGACCGCGACATCAACACCTTCGGTTTCCTCGGCTACCCGCTGCTGCAGACCGTGGACATCATCATCATGAAGGCCGACACCGTGCCGGTGGGCGAGGACCAGGTCTTCCACCTGGAGCTGGCCCGCGAGATCGTGCGCCGCTTCAACGGCCTGTACGGCGACTGCTTCCCCGAGCCCCAGCCCTTCCTGACCCCCATCCCCAAGCTGCCGGGAGTGGACGGGCGAAAGATGAGCAAGAGCTACGGCAACGCCATCTACCTCAGCGATGCGGACGCCGCCGTGGACGCCAAGATCCGCCCCATGATCACCGATGTCCGCCGCAAGCGGCGCAGCGACCCCGGCGTCCCCGGCGACTGCCCGGTGTTCGCCCTGCACCAGGCCTACTCCCATGCCGAAGAGATCGCCACGGTCGACGCCGAGTGCCGCAAGGCCGGCATCGGCTGCATCGACTGCAAGAAGATCCTCATCGCCAACGTCAACGCCTTCCTGGAGCCCTTCCGCCAGCGGCGCCGCAGCTACGAAAAAATGGCCGTGGCCGACATCCTCGAGCCGGGCAACCGCCGCGCCGCCGCCCGGGCCCGGGAAACCATCGCCCGGGTGCGCGCCCTGATGAACGTATGATGGAAGCGGAATTCGCCGGCTACCAGGTACAGACCGAATTCTTCGAAGGGCCGCTCGACCTGCTGCTGCACCTGATCCGCAAGAACAAGATGAACATCATCGAGGTCCGCCTGTCGCAGATCACCGCCGAGTATCTCTCCTACCTGGAGAGCAAGCGCGGCATCAACCCCTCGCGCGAAAGCGAGTTCCTGATGACCGCCGCCACCCTGATCTACATCAAGTCGCGCTCGCTGCTGCCCAAGCCCGAGAACCCGGCCGAGGAATCGCCGGAGAAGCAGCTGATCCACACCCTGATCGAGTACGAGAAGGTGCAGAAGATCTCTCGCATGCTGCAGGAAATGGAATACACCGAGCTGCTGCTGTGGCGCCGGCTGGAGATCGACGAGAACTTCGCCAACCGCGAGTACGCACTGAAAGAGGTGTCGGCCTTCCAGCTGGCGGAGATCTTCTTCGACATCGTCAAAAAAAAGGAGAACGAGCAGTTCCTTTATATCTCCTCAAAAAACTATTCCATCGCCGAAAAACAGGCGGAGATCCTCGCCCTGTTGGAGAGCAGCGGCTTCTTCGATTTCAGCGTCTACGTCGCCAGGCTCGATTCCATCGAGGAGATCGTCGTCAGTTTTTTCACCCTGCTGGAAATGGTCAAGCGCCACCTGCTCGTCGCCGTCCAGGAGCAGTTGTTCGGCACCATCTCCCTGTACAAGAACGAGGCCGGCAAGCTGGAAAATTGAAACCATGAACCCGGAACAACTCAGCCAACGGATCGCGCTCATCGAGGCCATTCTCTTCGTTTCCAAGGAACCGGTGGAGCCGGGCCGGATCATGGAGTTCCTGGGCATCGGCGACATCGAGGAATTCGAGGCGATCCTGGCCGCGATGGAGAAGGAACACCTGCAGGAGAGGCCCGAGCGCGGGCTGATCCTGAAGCGCTCCGGCGGCGGGCTGCAGCTGGTGACCAAGCCCGACCTGCACGACGAACTGAAGCAGTTCTTCACGGTCAAGCAGTCCACCAAGCTCACCCTGGCCTCGCTGGAGACCCTTTCGATCATCTCCTACCGCCAACCGGCCACCCTGGCCGAGATCTCCGACATGCGCGGCGTCAATTCCTCCGGCCCGGTGAAGAGTCTGCTGCAAAAGAAGCTGATCAAGATCGTCGGCCGCAAAAAAGTGCCGGGGCTCCCCGCCCTCTACGCCACCACCCAGGAATTCCTGGTCTACTTCGGCCTGAATGACCTTTCGGAACTCCCTTCCCTGGAAGAATTGACCGAGCTTTTCGAGGAAAAAGAACAGCCTTCGCTTTTCAAATAGGAGGAGCCGATGGAATCCCTGGTCAACTCCCACGTCCTGGAAGTAACGCCGTACAAGCCCGGCAAGCCGGTCGAGGACATCCAGCGCGAGTTCGGGCTCGACAAGGTCGTCAAGCTGGCTTCCAACGAGAACATGCTGCCGATCCCGGAGAACGTCCGCCGGGCGATCACGGACGAGCTCTCCCAGGTCCATTGCTACCCGGACTCCGACAATTACTACCTGCGCCGGCGCATCGCCGAGTACAACGGGGTGGACCTGGCCAATGTCATCGTGGGCGCCGGCTCGGTGGAGATCATCCAGATGCTGATCCGCACCTTTCTCAAGCCGGGCGAGAAGGTCCTGACCTCGGAAAAAACCTTTTCCCTTTACCGCAGCGCCACCACCGAGATCGCCGGCGCCGCCGCCTTCGTCGAGGCCCCGATGGACCGCGAGCTGCGCTTCGACCTGGAGGCAGTCGCCGCGCGCATCGATGCCGCGTCCAAGATCATCTTCATCACCAACCCCAACAACCCGACCGGCACCATCCTCCCCGCCGCAGCCATCCGCGCCTTCATCGACCGCGTCCCGGGCGACCGCATCATCATCCTGGACAATGCCTACCAGGAATACGTCGACCATGCCGAGGATTACGTTACCGGCCTGGACGAGATCGGCCGCAGAAAGAACGTGATCGTCCTGCGCACCTTCTCCAAGGTCTACGGCCTGGCCGGCCTGCGCGTCGGCTACGCCATGGCCCATCCCGAATTCATCGCCGTCCTCAACCGCGTCAAGCCGCCCTTCAACGTCACGCGCATCGGCCAGCGCGCCGCCCTGGCCTCGCTGGAAGACGACGATTTCAAGAACAAGTCGGTGCGCCTGAACCGCGCCAACAAGGCCGGTCTTTTCCCGCGGCTGCAGGGGCTGGGCTTGCGCGTGATACCCTCCCAGGCCAACTTTCTCCTGTTCTTCCCAGGGGTCGATGTCGCCGAGTTGAACCAGCGGCTGCTGCGCCGGGGAGTGATCATCCGGCCCATGGCCGGTTTCGGCATCCCGGACGCCATGCGCGTCACCGTCGGCCTGGAGGAGGAGAACGATTTCTTTATCAGCGAGCTGGAAAACGCGCTGGCGGCAATGAAAAAATAGCCCGGCGTGGAAGCGCGAGGAGCCACCATGGATCATGACCTGCTGTTCATCGGTGCCGGCCCGGCCGGCTACGAGGGAGCCATCGCCGCGGCCAAGAAGGGTTTGAAGACGGCGGTGGTGGAAATGGACCTGCCGGGCGGCACCTGCCTGCAGCGGGGCTGCATTCCCACCAAGGCCATCCTGCACTCGGTCAAGGCCATCAAGCAGATCAACGACTTCGCCAAGATCGGCGTGCACGTGGAAAAATTCGGGTTTTCCCTCGAGGAGATCGAGCGGCGCAAGACCCGCATCATCAGCAAGCAGACCCGCGGCATCGAGATCCTTTTCAAGCAGCATGGCATTTCGCTCATCAAGGGCCGGGGCCAGGTGACCGGGGCCAGCACCGTCATGATTGACGGCCAGAAGGAAGTCACGGCCCGCCATATCGTGGTGGCCCCAGGCTCCAGGCCGGCCGAGCTGCCGTTCCTGAAATGGGACGGGCGACAGGTCGTCAGCTCCGACGAGCTGCTGAAGCTGGAAGCCGTGCCCGAGACCCTGCTGGTGGTCGGCGCCGGGGCAGTGGGCCTGGAATGGGCGCTGATCTACAGCTACCTGGGCAGCAAGGTCACGGTAGTGGAGATCATGGAGACCATCGTCCCGGGCAGCGACCGCGAGATCGCCGCCATCCTGAAGAACGAGCTGATCAAGCAGAATATCACCATCTATACCGGCACCGCCATCGGCAACCCCCGCCGCGGCGAAAAGCTTGGCCTGGATTTCAAAAAAGGCGACAAGCAATGGCAGGAGGAATTCCATAAGGTCCTGCTGGCCGTGGGCCGCCTGCCCAACAGCTCGGGGCTGTTCGCGGCGGAACTCGGATTGAGCCTCGACGCCAAGGGCTTCATCCCGGTTTCGGCCAACCTGGAAACCGCCATTCCCGGAATCTTCGCCTGCGGCGACGTGATCGGCCCGCCGCTGCTGGCCCACAAAGCCTCGCACCAGGCCATGGCCATCGTGGATTTCATCGCCGGGAACAGGCCGGTCGCCCATCATCCCCAGCCCTCGGCCATTTTCACGTTCCCCGAGATGGCAACCGTGGGACTCAGCGAAGAACAGGCGCTGCAGGACAACCGCAAGTTCACGATCGGCCGCTTCCCTTACGCCGCCGGATCGCGGGCCAACGCCATCGATGAAAAAGCCGGCCTGGTCAAGTTGATCGCCGCCGAGGACCATACCCTCCTCGGCGCTCATATCGTCGGCGCCGAGGCCGGCGAGCTCCTGCCGCTGCTGACCTACGCCGTCACGCGCGGCCTGAGGGCCGAGGAATTCAAGGACCTCGTCTTCATCCATCCCACGCTGAGCGAGAACGTCTGGGAAGCCCTGGGCGAGATCGCGAAATTTTCCATCCATATCTAGCCCGGGGATCCAGGCCTCCCTGATGCGGGGATCAGGAGCCAAGGGTGGAGGACGGTCTTGTCCGCAGCCGGAATTTGATTTTTAATTTTCTATTCACTATAATTTAAGCAATGAAAAAGACCCTGATTTGCTTGCTGGTGGTCGTCCCTTTTTGCTTGGGCGCCGAGATTTATAGCCTGCGCTTCACCGGGCCGGTCGACCCGCTGCTTGAGGAGTACGCCGTAAACTCCCTGCGCGAGATCGGCCGCAGGGGTGACGCCCGCCTGGTCGTCATCGAGATGGACACCCCGGGCGGCTTCGACGCCTCGATGCGCACCATCATCAAGGCCATGCTG
>JBGSPO010000180.1:0-5391 GCA_041738575.1 Candidatus Aminicenantia bacterium | reverse complement strand
GGTGGCCCAGGCGGGCACGGAGCCCGCCGCCGCATTCCTGGCCGGGCGCGGGGTGGAGTACGCCGGCTCGCAACTGCCGCTGGTGGGCGATTACGAGATCAAGGCTGGGACCCGGCGCTTGCTGTGCGCCGCCCTGGGGCTTCCAGTCGAGGTGCCGGACTGGAGGCGCATCCGCGAAAAATTCCACCTGGCGCCGGCCGATGCCCCCATGCCGCCGGGCATCTATCTTGCAACCGACCCGGGTGAAGTGACCGCGGTTTTTGTCGAAGGCGACCTGCAAAAGCTGGAGTTCGGCGCCGGCGACGGCTGGCAAGCCATCACCTTCAGCCGCGATGGCCGCAGCGATGTGTTGCGTTACCAGCCCGGCCTGGGATCGCTGGCCTGGAGCGGGGACCAGGGCACGGCGGTCGCCGGCGCCCGCTTCGCCGAAAAGATCATCGTTCACGGCAGCGTCTGGGATATCTCGCAGTCCGGGCCGGCGGCCTTCCTGCCTGCCTCGCGCGTCGAGCTACTGGCCTGCGGCCGCCTGGTCGTGCGCTCGGCCCTGGACAGCGGCAGCCTCGACCTGGGCCTGGAGAAGCTTCCCTGCCTGCTGCTCATGACCGCCGGGAACGATTTCTTCAGCGCCGAGGCGGTCGCCGCCGACGTGGTCATGGATATCGCCGGGGCGGCGATCGTCCAGACGCAGGTGATCGCCGCCGGCAGCCGAGTCAATGCCGGCGGCAGCGTGGGGATCACGGGCGGGCTCATGGCGGCCGGCATCGAGAACGCCGGCCGGCTGAGGATCGGCGGGGCGGCCGGGGAGTTTGCTTTCTCCGGCCATGTTCGCCTGCCGGAATTCAAATTCCTGAAAAATTTCCGCGTCCATTTCATCCAGGAGGGCACTGATGAATAACAAAGGCCTGACCGTCGTCGAATTGCTGGTCGCGGTCGGATTGTTCGCGCTGCTGGTCACGTTGCTAGTGCCGGGGCTGGGGCCTTTCTTTTCGCGGCTGGAGGTGCACACGGCGCTGCGCACCATCACCGCGGGCCTGAGTGCCGCCCGCTACCAGGCGATCCGCGACAACCAGCCGGTGCGCGCCGAGGTCGTTCCCGGGAAGCTGCTGCTGAGCCAGGATTTCGGCTCGGGCTGGCAGGTGATCCGGAGCTTTGACCTGGGCGGCAAGGTTTCGGTCCAGGCCAACAGCCGGCCGGTATTCTCACCGCTGGGCAATGCCTCGCCGTTATGCACCATCACCCTGCGCAAGGAGCGGCGGGTCTGGCGCGTCGTGGTCTCCATGTACGGCCGCCTCAAGATCTATGGCAACAGTTGAACCCATCATCTACAATTTTACAGTCAGTCCCGCGCCATAAAAAAATGTCATTGGCCATCCGGCGAAAGCGACCTTCACCCCGGAACGCACCTGCAGAGCGATCCGGTCGAGAATGAAGTAGCGCGCGCCCACCGCGATATGGGAATAGATGAGCGTATGATTCCGGACGAAACTTCTTATCGGCGCATTTTTCAGGGACGCGAAAAACTCATCCGGAAATTCGGGAATATCTTCCTGAGTGATATCCGTCGCTCTATCCAGAAAGGCGATGCTCATTTCTTCAACTCCGATCTGCAGGCCCGTGAAGACATCCAGTCCCTTGATCTTGATGAAATCCATGTGATAATTGGCGCCAACGGAGAAATCCCACTGGTTGAAATATCCACCGATATTCCACATCAATGAATGCGGGCTGCCATAGGCCATGGGATCTTTGTAACTGTGCCTGTGATACAGCGTGACATCGCCGGATCGACTCTGTAGCTGGAATTCCAGCCCCAGGCTGGATGATAGCCCGTATTCCAGCGTGAATACTCTGGCGATTCGGCTGAAAGCCGGGGATTCTTCCGAGCCCCACCAAGAGGCATCGTAAGAAGGGAGATAATAATTATTCCCTGTCAATATCGTATTGGCTGCCCCATTCTTGATCTGGGAGGAGGTCATGTTGGCCAGGCTGAAATTCATGTAAATAGTTCCCTTGGTGAATGGTTTTGCCTTTGCATTCAAGGTCGATATCCCCAAAAGGCAAATCATCACGATCATAAAATCTCTCTTCATTTGGATCTCCTCATGCCGTTTCTTTGCTTATCCATATTCATTAAACCCGACAGGCGGCCCGACGGGATACCCTCCAAACAGGGATTGAGCTTGAATAATCAATCAACCGGACCCGGACTGAAGCGGATCTCCAATCCCAGCATCCAGGCGGGATTGCCCCGTCCGCTTCCATAGTTCAAACCGCTGCCAACTCCGGCCTGCAGAAAATGATTGACCTGATACAGGAAACCAAGGCGGGGTTCCACGATGATCTGGGCCGGCGGGGGCGAGAGAGAGACAGGAGAGGTTTCCTGATATCCAAGGCCCAGCAATCCGCCGCCCCAGAAGATCCATTTCCTGTTGACGGGCAACTGGTAATCACAAAACAAACCAAAATAGGCAGGGATCCTCTGTGGGAATTCATCCCGGCCCAATCGGGCATGTACGGCGATCCCCAGGGTGATTCCCCGCCCGGTCAGCAAGCCCAGCTCCAGCCCGGGCATCAGGGCGGTTTCCCCTTTCAGGAATGCCGCTTGGAATTTCATGCGCGTGGAGAGTGTGGGCCCCTGTTTCCTGTTGATCCTTTGCCCCAATGCCAAGCGCTGGTCTCCCCGGGCAACGGAATCGCTGGAGGGGATCGGCCGCATGTCCTGCGCGGCGAGCGATTGGCGCTCCCCCTTTTTTAACGCCACCCGGCTTTCCGAAATTGTGCCATCCTGAATGGCCAGCACCCGGTATGGGCCGGCATCCAGGGCCACGTCGAGTTCACTGTCGGCTGTTTTGGGAAATTCGGCCACCAGGTGATCGGCCTGGTTATGGATGTAAATGGTACCCGCCATATCTTTGGCCAGCCGCAACCAGGCCTGGCCCGCAATCAGGGTGGTCAGCACCACTTCGCCGGTACCCGATAACTGGATCTTATAGTTTGGGTGCTGGGGCCCCCAGGCGGTTTTCTGGGTCTGGCTCAATGTCTGATCGAAGGAGAACTGATAGGCTTCGCGCAGGGTGATGCGCCCGTCCCGGTCCGCATCGGCGGCTCCACGCATGCCCGAGATCAGCGCATGGGTGAAGAAGGATCCTTTGATCTGGTCCGATTCCTGGGAAACCTCGTCAGCCGAACTGGAGGTCAATACGGCCAACCCCGTCGTGTTGTTTTCAGCGGACAGGATCAGCGGAGCTCTCTTCACTCCCCCTTTGTCACGGATAAAGGCGCCCGAAGCACAGGCATCGAATATGCAAATGCGCACATCGGCCGGCAGGGCTTCCAATTCCTGACGGAGTTCCGGATAGCCTACCTGTTCCTGCCCCAGCAGCAATGAGAACTCGTCGGCATGGCCGGAATAATAGAACACCGCCTCCACATAGTAATTGCCGGCTTGGGCATTTTTCAGGCGGGCGGCAAAACGATTGAGTTCCCAAAGGAAGGTTTCCCGGCCGGGCTGCACCAGCAGCTGGCTGTCCTCGCTGTTGATCCCGCCGATCGCTTCCAGCATCAGCAGCATGGAGCGGGCATCGGAAACGGCATAGTGCAATGGAGTACGCGACTCGCTGCCAAGATTGGCGCCTACCAGCAGGGCGAAACGGCGCACCGGTTTTCCCGTCTCGGCCAAAACCGGCAAAAGCCAGGTGACCGAAAAAATGAATCCAAGCAAAATACGTTTCATGGCTGTCTCTCTTTGTGTACCAGCATCGTTTGCACCTGCAGCGGGGCAGGGAAAGCCAAGGGGGCTGTTGCCGGTTGCGTCGCGGAATCGATCATCTCCTTTATGCGCTGCAGCACTTTGTTGACCGATATCTCTTTTGGTGAGGTAATGAAGACAAAGCGCTCAAAATCAGCCACGCGATCGAGTTCATAGGAGTGGGGCAGGGGCATTTGCCGTCCCTGGTTCAGGAGTGTAGCCCCGTCCAGGCTTTCAGGGAAATGGAGAACGATCTGACGGCGGCTATCATAGGACAGCATGACCCCATGATATGGCAGGCGGGCGCTGTAGGCCAATTGCAATCTTGCTCCCGGTTTGACCCGGGCCCCGTCGGACAATGGCTGCAAATATCGATCTTGCTGGCTGAACAAATGAAATTGGCAATCGATTGGTGAAGGCATCGCGCCTTTGGGGCGTCCTGGCCCTGGCGGGGAAGGAGACCGCGATGGGATGAGCCAAAATCCCACTACGACCAGCAGCATGGCCATAACCGCTCCGGTTGCCGACCACCACGCGAACCATGAGACTTTTCGGTGTGACGTTTCAGGCCTATCGCCCATGACCTGGCGCAGGATCGGCTCGCGGTAGTCGTCGACGGGATATTGTTCCAGCAGGCGAAGGTTTTCCTGCTGCAAATACTGCAGGTGATGCCTGAGCTGCGGCTCCCCTTGCAGAGCAGCGTGGACACGCTTGCATTGGTCGGGAGGCAACTGGTCGAGAAGATAACGCTCCAGGGTGATATCGGGAATGGGGTTGGTTCTCATATTCCTTCCTCCAGTTTTGGAAGGCTTTTCCGGAACCGGAGCAGGCGCTTCTTCACCCCGGCCGTGGACATGTTGAACTCCCGGGCCACTTCCTCCTGAGTCAGGCCATCGACGAAATGCATGGCCGCCATCGAGCGTGTGGAAACGGGTTCGCGACTGAAAACGCGGTTCAGAATGAAAGAAATGAGCGTTTGCCGCTCCACGTCGCCTGACGCCGCGATCCCGGCCAATTCTTGCGAACCTTCTATCCTGGGGCGAGCTTTCGCGTCGCGGATCATGTTGAGACAGATGTTGGTGGCAATGCGGTAGAGCAGGCTGGATGGATATTGGATCTTGCCGGCGTCGTAATATCGCAACAGTCGAATGAAAGTCTCCTGCATGGCTTCCAACGCCTGCTCATTGTCCCGCAGCAAACCCCGGCAGCGCCGCAAAACCATCGGCATGTGCTGGATGTACAATTCATCAAAAAGACAGTACAGAGTGGCTCTATCTGTGTGGATTTCCGGCATTGCTATTTTGCATATCATACATTAAAAAATAATGCATGAAAACCCGCTTCCCATTTGGAACGTGCAGGGTCGCAGTCGGGGGAAGGCACTTTTTATATTCATATTGATTAAACCCGGCAGGCAGGCGATCGGGATACCGGACAGCATGGCAAAAAACCGGATATTTAAAATTCGCCATATGCTAAAATAATAACCGAAGTCAACTGGAAGCGGCGCGAAACAGGAAAACAGACATGAAACCCGATCGGATATATCGTTCCACAGAGGGCGCCGAGGCGATCGCCGCCGCCTACGCGCGGCTGCTGCGGCGCTGGCCGCGCGCTTGCCATCCTGTCCGCTTCCCGACGGG
>JBGSPO010000159.1:0-8005 GCA_041738575.1 Candidatus Aminicenantia bacterium | reverse complement strand
CGCCGGAAGAGCCGCGGGTTGGCGAACGGCGTCTCGCCCCATGCCGTCAGGGCGCCGATCTTGGGCTTGAGCTGGCCGGCGGCGATCTTCAGGAACGTCGACTTGCCGGCGCCGTTGGGGCCGAGCAGGCCGGTGATGCCGCTGCCGATCTCCAGGTTGATGTCGCTGATGCCCAGGATGTTGCCGTACCACTTGGAGAGCTTCTCGGCCTTGAGAACGGCGGTCATGAGCTCGCCTCCGCCTTCTTGATGCGCCAGGCCAGGAGCCAGAAGGAGAGCGCCGTGATCCCCAGCGGCAGCAGCAGTGAGAGCCAGCCGGGGAAATGGTAGGCCGGCTTCACGCCGAACAGATAGCTTGCCAGTTGCTGGATGTTGCCGTGCAGAGAGGCCAGGAAGGCGTAGTCGCTCTTGAAAATGGCCTTGAGCATCTGCGCCAGGGTGTTGGAAAAGACATAGACGAGGAAAATGGCGATCTGGATGAACTTGGTGTTGGGGCTGAGGATGGAGAGGGCCAGGGTCAGCGAGGCCAGGCAAAGGCACTCGATCACTGGGAAGACCAGGATGGCCAGCAGCAGCACGGGGGAGACCGCCAGGCTGCCGGTGAACAGCATCTTGAACAGCAGCAGCAGGATGCCCGGCAGCAGGGTGAAGGCCAGCAGGTAGGAGAGGATCACGGCGAACTTGCCGGCCAGGTAGTCGCCGCGCGAGAGGGGGCGCGAGAAATAGAGGGGAAAGGCCTTGAACTTCAGGTCGGTGGAGATCAGGTCGGCGCCGCTGAACACGCTGAGGACGATCAGCATGAAGGTGAGGAAGCCGTTGGCGTAGAACGTCTTGAAAAGCTCGGCGTCGCTCTTGAGCAGCCGCACGAGTTCGCCGAGGATCTTCAGCTCGGGCTTGGTCGAGGCGTAGACCGCGGCCAGGAAAACGAAGAAGCTCGAGGCGCACAGGGAGAAGATGAGCTTGGCGTACTTCTTCTTGAACACGGCGCGGATGCCGTTGCGGGCGATGGGCAGCCAGTCGTGGCGCGAGGAGCGCAGCGTCCCCTCCCAGTGGCGGTAGCCTTTTTCCCTAATTTCCATCGGAACCTCGGATCACGTCCATGAAGGCGTCCTCCAGCGAGGTGCGGCTCTGGCGGAAGTGGCGGATCTGGGCGCCGTGCTCGCGGGCGGCCCGGAACAGCGCCGCCGGCTCCGTGCCCTCCGGGGGCATGACCTGGAAGAGGCCCTGGTCCTTCTGCTCGGCCTGCCAGCCGGAGGCGGCCAGCGCAACGAAGAAGCCGCTGGCGTCGCCCATGACGCGGATCTCGAATACATTGCGCCGGTCCTTTTTCAGCCCGGCGATCGATTCTTCGGCGGCGATGCGTCCCCGGTTCATGATGACCACCTGGCTGCAGGTGCTCTCGATGTCCGGGAGCAGGTGCGAGGAGAGGATGATGTTCATGCTTTCTTTGCGGGCGATATCGCGGATGAGCTCGAGCATCTCCTTGCGGCCGGCGGGGTCCATGCCCGAGGTGGGCTCGTCCAGCAGCAGCAGCCGCGGGTCGTGCACCAGGGCCTGGGCCAGCTTCAGACGTTGCTTCATGCCCGTGGAATAGGTCTCCACCTGGCGGTAGCGCGATTCCTCCAGCCCGACGTAGTAGAGGACGTCGTGGGCCCGCTTCATGGCCTCCTGGCGCGGCATGCCGCTCAGCTCGCCCAGGTAGGCGGTCAGCGAGACCGCGTCCAGGCCCGGCACCAGGCAGTCGCTCTCGGGCATGTAGCCGATGGTGCGGCGCAGGGACTTGCGCTTTTCGCCCAGGGCCTGGCCCATGATCTCGCCGCTGCCCGAGTCTGGCTGCAGGAAGCCGAGCAGCAGCTTCATCAGCGTGGTCTTGCCGGCGCCGTTGGGGCCGAGCAGGCCGAAGATGCCGGCGGGCAGGGCCAGCGATACGTCGCGGATGGCCTCGACGTCGCCGTAGCTGAAACGGATATTTTCCAGGCGTATGATCTCTTGCATGGCTTCTCGTCGGACTATACGCAGGGAAAGGCGCAAAAGTTCTTGACTTCGGGTTGAACCGTTTCCTTTTTTTCGCCGTTATGCTATATTCTGCGCCGCCGGCAGTTTTCCGCCTGCCCGCGCGCAATAAGGAGAAAAACATGAAAAGGAAAATTTTGACCTTGTCCCTGGTCCTGGTCGTGATGCTGCTGGCCCCGGCCTGCAAGAAAAAAGCCGCCGGGCAGATGAACAGCGAAGCCATGCTGGCCATGGTGCCCGAAGGCCCGGTGATGCTCATGGCCTTCGACTTCCAGCGCCTCGCCGCTCTGAACTTCTTCGACAAGGCCCTCAAGGATGACTGGCAGAAGAACGCCAAGGCGGCCAAGGACTTCAAGGACTACCAGGAGTTCGTGCAGAAGACCGGCGTCGACCTGCAGAAGGACGTCTACTCGGTGGTGGGCGCCATCTACGGCGGCTTCGAGAGCGAGAACCCGCAGGCGCTGGGCATCGTCAACATGAAGTACGACGAAGGCAAGCTGCTGGCGGTTTTCAGGGAAAAGGGCGTGTTCACCGCCGAGGAACCCTACGGCGGCCGCACCCTGTACACCCTGAAGAACGAGGATGCGTCCAAGGACATGCGCCTGGCCTTCCTGAACAAGGCCAGCATCGTGATCGGTTCGCCCCTGCAGGTGAAGCAGGCGATCGACCTGGCCGCCAAGAACGGCAAGAGCGTGAAGCAGACCGCGGCGCTGATGAAATACGTGGACAAGCTGGACAAGAAAAGCATGTTCTGGCTGGTCGTCGGCAGCATCCCGGCCAAAGTGAAGGAGGCTCCGGCCGGCGGCATGATGCCGGTCGACCTGAGCAAGGCCGAGGCCTTCACCGCCTTTGCCGATTTCAAGAACAAGACCCTTTCGGGCGAGCTGCGCCTGATCTCCAACAACGAGGCGGGCAACAAGCAGATCGCCGACATGCTCAACGGCCTGAAGTCCCTGGGCGCCATGGGGGCCGCCAAGGAGCCCGAGCTGGGCGAGCTGCTCAACGGCATCCAGCTGAGCTCGGCCGCCGACCACATCAAGCTGACCTTCAGCCTCTCCGAGGCGCTGATGAACAAGCTGGGAGACAAGGCCAAGGACAAGGCCAAGAGCATGGCCGCCCCGGCCCCGGCCGCGCCGCTGCCGGCCGAACCCCAGCCCATCGAGTAATCACGGCAGAGTTGTTTTCGGCGGCGGCCCCGGGGCGCCGCCTGGAGGTGTGAGCCATGAACTGGCTTATCGCCCTGCCCGGGCTTTTCCTGCTGCTGGGCTTGACCCTTTTCTTCGCCGGCCGCCGCCGCGGCGGCCTGTTCCGCCAGGTCCTGCCGCAGCTGCTCCTGCTGTTCCTGATCAGCCTGGCCATTTCCCTGTGCAGCAGCGGCTGGTTGAGCCGGCTGGCCTATTCCCCTCGGCTGCGGTTCATCCTCTGGCTGTTCTTTTGGTTCTTCCTGGTGGTCCTGGCCGTCAAGGTCCTGGCCTACTTCGTATTCGATTTTCTGGTCCTGGGCAAGCAGGGCGTGCACTACCCCAAGCTGATCAAGGACGTGGTCGTTTTCATCCTCTTCGTCGTCGGTGTCCTGTTGATCCTCAAATACTACCTGGGCATTCCCCTCACGGGGGTCCTGGCCTCGACGGCGGTGCTGACCGTGGTGATCGGCTTCGCCCTGCAGGACATCCTGGGCAACCTCTTCTCGGGCATCATCCTGAACTTCGAGGACTCCTTCAAGATCGGAGACTGGCTGCGCATCGGCGAGCGCGAGGGGCGGGTGGAACAGTTCGGCTGGCGTTCCTTCAAGATGCGCGCCATCGACCGCGAACTGATCGTCATCCCCAACCAGTCGGCATCCAAGGCCGAGGTCGTGATCTACGGCGCCGGCCGCCAGCCCGTGGCCCTGAGGATCGGCTTCGGGGCCGGTTACGGCGACAGCCCCGACCGGGTGAGCGCCGCCGTGCTCCAGGCCCTGGAGAGCATGCCTGCCGTCCGCCGCGAGCCGCCGCCGGCGGTGCAGCTGGCGGATTTCGGCGATTTCGCGCTGAACTACCTGGTCAAGTTCTGGATCGACGATTACAGCCAGCACAACATCATCGCCTCGGACGTGCGGCGGCGCATCTGGTACGCTTTCCGCCGCCAAGGCATCGAGATCCCCTTCCCCAAGCGCGACGTCTACATCAAGCGCGAGAAGGGCGGCGAGATCCCGCGCGCGGCGCTGGGAGAAGCGCTGAAGCGCAACGACATGCTGTCCGCCATCGAGGACGCGGAATTCAACGACCTGCTGGCTGCGGCCGAGACCCGGGTCTTCGGCGGCGGCGAGACCGTCATCCACGAAGGCGATGAGGGCAGCCACTTCTACCATGTCTACTCCGGGGCGGTGAACGTCCTCAAGAATGACCGGGTCGTCGCCCGGCTGGGCCCCGGGGATTTCTTCGGCGAGATCTCGCTGGTCACCGGCGACAAGGTCAGCGCCACCGTGGCCGCCGCCGAGGAAAGCGTCCTGATCCTGGTCTCGTCCGCCCGCTTCAAACAGGTGGTGGAAATGAACGAGAAGGTCGCCCTGAAGCTGTCGGCGCTGATCACCCGCCGCCAGGACGAGACGCGGGCCTTCAGCGAGAACCACCCCAAGGACGACCCGGCGGCCCGCAAGAAGGAGTCCGAGACCCTGTTCAAGCGCATCCTGAAATATTTCGCCAGCAAGGAGTAGCGGCGCTTATTTTTCCGCGATTTTTTTGCGGTTGATGGCGTAGATCCCGGGCAGGGCCTTGAAACGCTTGACGATCTCGTCCAGCTGGAACATGTCCCGCACTTCAAAGACGAGCGTCACCCTGACCACGGACTGGCTGGACGGCTCCAGCTCGATCTTCTTGATGCTGGAGTCGCAGGACGCGGTGATGCCGGAGATGGTGCTGAGCATGCCGGGCTTGTCGTCGGCCAGGAGTTGCAGCTTGACCCGGTAAGCGTGCTCGTTGTCCTCGTTCCAGCTGACGCGCTTCAGCCGCGAGGGGATCTCGCTGTTGATATTGGGGCAGTCGCGGCGGTGGATGACCAGCCCGCGGTTCTTGGTGATGTAGCCGATGATCTCCTCGCCCTTGATCGGGTGGCAGCACTTGGCAAAGGTGAAGTCGATGTCGGATTTTCCCTCGACCTGGACCAGCTTGTGCAGGCCGGAACGCTGCGCCGACTGCCGCTTCTTGGCCGGCCGGATCTCCACGGCGCCGGCTTCGGGGAACAGGGCTTTCAGCGCCGGACGGTCGAGCACGGTGTTGCCGCTGCCCAGGTCGCGCAGGAACGCTTCCAGTTCGGGATAATGGGCGGCCTGCAGCTTGGTTTCGATCTCCTGGTCGTTGAACGTGAGGCGGTGCCTGCGGCCGTATTCGCGCAGCACCTTCTGCCAGATGCGGCGGCCCTTCTCCAGGTCCTCGGCGGACTCCTCTTTCTGCAGCCAGGCCATGATCCGCTTCTTGGCGCGGGCGGTGGCGGCGAGCTTCAGCCAGTCGGCGCTGGGGCGGATGTCCTTCTGGGTGACGATCTCCACCACGTCGCCCGAGTTCAGCCGCGTGCGCAGCGGCACCAGCTTCTCGTTGACGATGGCGCTCTTGCAGTGGTCGCCGACCTCGGAATGGATGGCGTAGGCGAAATCGATGGGGGTGGCCCCGGCCTTGAGGTTGACCACCTTGCCCTTGGGGGTGAAGACGTAGATCTCGTTGGGGGTGAGGTCGCGCTTGACCAGGCTGAGGAATTCCTTGGGGTCGGGGTTGGTCTTATGGGTTTCGATCATCTCGCGGAACCACTCCAGCCGGTGGTCGTTCTCCAGGAAGGCCAGCCCCTCCTTGTACTTCCAGTGGGCGGCGATGCCCTCCTCGGCGTTGCGGTGCATTTCCTGGGTGCGGATCTGGATCTCGAACTTGACCCCCTCGCGGGTGATGACCGTGGTGTGGATCGACTGGTAGAAGTTGCTCTTGGGGTTGGTGATGAAGTCGCGCCAGCGGCTGGGGATGTGCACCCACTGCTGGTGGATGGCGCCCATGATGACGTAGCAGTTGGCCACCGTGTCGGTAATGACGCGCAGGGCCAGCAGGTCATAGACGTTCTCCAGGTCGATGTTCTGCTTCTGCAGCTTGCGGAAGATCGAGATCTCGCGCTTGATGCGGTACTGGATCTCGGCCTTGATCTTCAAGCCCTTGAGGATGTCCCGGAGCTGCTGCTGCAGGCTTTCCACCTGCTTCATGGCCCAGGCGAACTTGTCGCTGACCTCGGCCTTGATGCGCCGGTGCTCCTCGGGATGGAGGTACATGAAGGAGATATCCTCCAGCTCGTCGCGGATCTTGCCCATGCCCAGGCGGTAGGCGATGGGCGCGTAGATCTCCAGCGTCTCGCGGGCGATCTTGACCCGCTTGGCGTCGTCCAGCGGGGCCAGGGTGCGGATGTTGTGCAGGCGGTCGGCCAGCTTGATCAGGATGACGCGCACGTCGGCGGTCATGGCGATGATCATTTTCTTCAGCGTCTCGGCCTGGGCGTCCTCGACGTCGACCTCGGAAATCTTGGAGATCTTGGTCACCCCCCAGACGATGTCGCTGATCTCCTGGCCGAACAGCCGGGTCAGGTCCTCGCGCGAGTACTGCGAGTCCTCGATCACGTCGTGCAGCAGGCCGGCGGCGATGGATATCTCGTCGAGCTTCATCTCGGCCAGGATGCCGGCCACGGTCAGGGGGTGGGTGATGTAAGGCTCGTTGGATGCGCGCTTCTGGTTCAGGTGGGCGTCGGTGGAGATGGCGTAGGCCTTCTTGAGCAGCTCGATGTTGGCCTCGGGATAGTAGCTGAGGATCTTCTCCTGCAGTTCGTGGAAGCGCTTGATCATGTCCCCATATTATATATCAACTGGCATTGAACGCAACAGCGCCCGTTTCGCGCAGGCCCGGGTCCCCCAAGGGGATGCCGCAGCTTAGCTGACGGCGGTCCCCCAAGGGGATGCCGTCCCGCAAGCGGGAACGGCGGTCCCCCAAGGGGATGCTGTCCCGCAAGCGGGAACGGCGAGGCTTGACTAAGCGCCCGCGATTCATTATCCTGAGGCCATGATCCGGATCAACAGCGGTCTGTACAAGGGGCGCGTCCTGCGCGGCGGCAAGAACCCGCTCATCCGCCCCACCATGTCCAAGGTCAAGCTCACCTTCTTCGACATCCTGCAGACCGACATCAAGGAGAAGATCTTCCTCGACGGCTTCGCCGGCAGCGGCAACATCGGCATCGAGGCCCTGTCGCGCGGGGCCGAGTACGTGGTGTTCATCGACGACCTGCCGGAAGCGGCGCGCGCCATCCGCCACAACATCGAAAAGATCGGCATCGCCCCCGATTTCTACCGCGTGATCTGCGGCGACTTCAACCGCTCGATCATCGCCCTGGCCAAGGACGGCTTCCGGTTCGACCTGGCCTACCTGGACCCTCCCTACGCCATGCTGGAGTACGCCAACCCGCTGAAGGTCATCCACAAGCGCAGCGCGCTGAAGCCGGACGGCATGATCGTTCTGGAGCGGCCGGAGCGCATACGCTTCGAGACGCCTTATTTCACCCGTGTGCGCAGCCAGCATATTGGCCGCGAATGCCTCGATTTTTTCGCCTACGGCGACGCCGTGGCGGGAGCGGTCCCTCAGCCCTGAACATGCTGCCGGCGCTGGCGGCGGGAGGTGAGATGATGGCGACTCGAAATCGGCTTGCCGGCGGCCCGGTCTTCGCCTGCGCCGTGACGGCCCTCCTTGGCCTGCTGCAGCTCTCCTGCTCGCGGGCGCCTGAGTTTCCCGCCGGCGCCGAAGCCTGGGAAAACGAATATCCATCCTATGCCGACGAGCAGGAGCTCCTCGATGGCGCTTTCCGCATCGACATCGCGGCCATCGACGTCACGCTGACCTATCACCCGCAGGACGCCGCCGTCGACGGCCGGGCGCAGGTGCGCTTCCGCATGCGGCCGGGCCAGAGGCGGCCGCGCATCCATTTCCCCCCGGCCTGCC
>JBGSPO010000155.1:0-3651 GCA_041738575.1 Candidatus Aminicenantia bacterium | reverse complement strand
GCAGGCTGGGTTTCCGGGCCGAGCAGCAGCCCGACCAGGGCGGCGGTCACTTCCAGGGACGGGGTGTCGCCGCTGAGCAGGCGCTCGGCCAGGGCCAGGTGGCGGTCCTGCAGGCCGCCTTCGAGAATGGCGTTGACCTTTTCGATGAAGGCCTCCTGGCGGGATGCCTCGACGTCGCGCAGGGTGGGGATCTGCTGGCGGCGGATGCGAGTGCCGGTGAAGTGCTGGATGTCGCGCAGCTTGCGCATGTCGCGGTTGCTGACGAAGGTGTAGGAACGGCCGCTCTTGCCGGCGCGGGCGGTGCGGCCGATACGGTGCACGTAATCCTCCTCGTCCCAGGGCAGGTCGTAGTTGAAGACCACGTCGATGCCGCTGACGTCGATGCCGCGGGCGGCGACGTCGGTGGCGACCAGGATGTCGAAGTCGTTCTTGCGGAAGTGGCTCATCACCCGGTCGCGCTGGGTCTGGTTGAGGTCGCCGTGCAGCCCCTCGGCCTGGTAGCCGCGGGTGTTCAGGGCGGCGACGACCTCGTCGACGCGCTTCTTGGTGTTGCAGAAAACCAGCGCCAGCGCGCTCGGCAAGGTATCGATCAGGCGGGTCAGGGTCTCCAGTTTCTGCTGTTCGCGCACTTCCACGTAGGCCTGCTCGATGTTGGGCACGGTCAGCTGCTCGTGGACCACCGACAGCAGCTGCGGGTCCTTCTGGTAGCGCTTGGTGATGGCCAGGATCGGGGCGGGCATGGTGGCCGCGAACAACAGGGTCTGGCGGCCGGCGGGAACGGTCTTGAGTATGGTCTCGATGTCCTCGATGAAGCCCATGTTGAGCATCTCGTCGGCCTCGTCCAGGACCAGCACCTGCAGGCGGTCAAGCGTAATGGTGCCGCGCTGCAAATGGTCCATGATCCGCCCCGGGGTGCCGACGATGACCTGCGCTCCCTTGCGCAGCGCCTGCAGCTGGCGCTCGATGGGCTGGCCGCCATAGACCGGGACGATCCCCAGCTTGCGCTTGTAGGCGCCCAGGCGCTTGAATTCCTCGGCGACCTGGATGGCCAGCTCGCGGGTCGGGCAGAGGACCAGCGCCTGGATATGGCGCTGCTGGACATCGATCTTCTCCAGCAGCGGGATGCCGAAGGCGGCGGTCTTGCCGGTGCCGGTCTGGGCCTGGCCGATGATATCGCGGCCCTGGCGGGCGGCGGGGATGGCCAGCGACTGGATGGGGGTGGCCTCCTCGAAGCCCATTTCCGCCAGCGCTTTCTTGATGTCTTCGGGCAGGTCGGAAGCCGAAAATAATAATTTATGCAAGGTTTGCTCCTTTGAAGCCTTAAAATATTGGAAAGCGGGAGCCTAATCGGGGATCGAGCGAACAACAGGCTGGACCTGTATCAATTCAGGTCCGGGGAGTGCGAATCTCTGTTCGGGCAAGCTACTTCCAACTTCGCTGACCATGATACCACATTCCGGGCCCGGCGTCCAGCTTGGCGAGCCGCCCCTGTTTTAATCGCTGATGCTGTTCAGTATCTTTTTCAGCGCGTAGATGACTTCGGCCGGGGCGACGGGGTTGGTAGGGTTGAAATTGCCCTGGCCGTCGAGGGCCAGCACCTGGGAGTTGACCAGCGAGGAGATGGCCTGGAATTCCTTGTGCAGCGGCGAGAGATCGGCGATGACCGGCGCCGGGGCCAGGGGCGTGAAACCAAGGGTATGCCCTTTTTGCCGCAGGTAGTCGATCAGCGCCTGCAGGGTCACGGCGAAGCGGGAGCGGTCGGGGGTGACGAAGCGGGCGAAGGAATGGTCCGGCAGGGCGCGCATGATGCCGGCGGTCACGGTCTTGATGATCTGCTCCCTGGCGAACGAGCCGTCGATGTCGGTGATGATCTCGGGGGCGCGGTCCATCTCGATATAGCGGTCGAAATAAAAGCCGACCAGCGCCGCCAGCTCCTCGCGGTTGATCTCGGCCTTGAAAAATATTTTCTTGAACTTCTCGGGCAGGGTCAGCTCCTGGAAGCGGTCGCGGACCCTTTTCTTCTCGCCCTCCAGGAACGGGTCGCCCGGCTTGAGCGCCAGCAGGCGGTCCAGGGTGACCATGGCCAGGAGGAAATTCTCCTTCTTTTCATAGAGCGCCGCCAGCTTGAGCAGCACGGCCTCGTTGTGCGGCTCCTTCTCCAGCACCGCCTCGTAATAGGGCATGCTGCGCTGCCAGTCGTTTTCGGCGAAATAGTGGTCGGCGAGCTGCAGGGTGATGGCGGAGACGTCGGGGGAAAAAAACGCCGCCTGCTGCAGCTCACGGACGTACCTGGCCTTGTCGGTGGCTTTCGCCCGCTCGGCCTCCAGCAGGTGGCCCTGGGTGGCGCTGGCGCGGATCGACTCGTATTTCAGCCGGATCCAGGCGTCTTCCGGGGCCTTGAGCGCCAGGTCGCCGAAGGCGCGGTAGGCTTCAGCCGTGCGCCCCTCGAGCTCCAGCACCATGGCCCGGCCCATGCCGGCCTCAATGTTGCCGGGATTGGTCTCCAGGGCGTTGGCGAACTGGTCGGCGGCTGCGCTGTACTTCTTTCGCGCCAGGAAAATGTAGCCGAACGCCGCCTGCTTCTTGTCCAGCGGGGCCTCGCTGAGCTGGAAGGAGCGGTAGGCCGCCTCGCTGTCGCCCAGCCGCAGCTGCTCCCAGCCCTGGCGGTAGTAGGAATCGAGGAAGGTGTCGCCGGGGACGGCCGGCAGATGGAAGTCGACGGTAACGGGCTTCACGCCGCCGCAGGCGACAAAGAGCAGGATGAGCGCTGCCGGCAGGATCGCTTTCATCGGATCGCACCTCCATGGCTTTCCCTGAATTGTAGCATTTTTTCCAGCGAACATAAAACCGCGGCCTGGAAGCCGTTCTCAACGCGGTTCTTTTCCAGCACGATGGCCCAGCGGCCCAGGGCGTCGAGCTGCTGCTCGTCGGCCACGTCCACGGTATAGGCGGCGTAATCGGAAAAATAGCGCCGGAAGACCTCTTCCTTGAGCGCGGACAGGCCGGTGCCCTGCATGGCGGAGATGAGCACCTGGCTGGGCTCCAGGCGGTCGCCCAGGCTCTCGCGATCGTCGCGCAGGTCGATCTTGTTGAAGACGAGCACCACCCTGGCGGCGTCGATCTCCAGCTGGCGCAGGACCTTGTCCACTTCGTTCTTCTGCCCCTGCCAGTCGGGATGGGTCATGTCGACCACGTGCAGCACCAGGTCGGCCTGGCGCACTTCCTCCAGGGTGGCCGTGAACGAAGTGAACAGCTCGGCGGGCATGTCGCGGATGAAGCCCACGGTGTCGGAAAGGATGAAGTAGTAACCGGGGTGGGAATCCTGCAGGTCGACCCGGCGCAGCAGGGGATCGAGGGTGGCGAAGAGCTGGTCGGAGATGAAGACGTTCTCCCCGGTCAGGGCCTTGAACAGGGTCGACTTGCCGGCCGACGTGTAGCCGACCAGCGACACCAGCGGCACGGGCAGCGAGCGGCGGTTCTGGCGCTGCAGGTCGCGGTTGCGCGTCACCCCCTTCAGCTTCTGGCGGATGCGGGCGATCTTCACCTTGATCTGCCGCCGGTCGGTCTCCAGCTTGCTTTCGCCGGGGCCGCGCGTGCCGATGCCGCCGCCCAGGCGCGAGAGGGAGATGCCCTTGCCGGTCAGGCGCGGCA
>JBGSPO010000138.1:0-2350 GCA_041738575.1 Candidatus Aminicenantia bacterium | reverse complement strand
GCCCAGGGTCATGTCGCTCTCGGCCAGGTCGCCCCGGTCGCGGCGGACCTTTTCATCCTCCACGATCAGGTAGCTGGTGTAGGGGGTGACGATGCCGTGCTGCCTGGCCAGGCGCGTCACTTCGTCGACAAGTTCCCGGTCTTCGCCGTGCAGGCGGATCTGGTCGAGCAGGAAACCGACGCGGCGCGCCGCCCAGAGAGCCGGCAAAAAATCGTGGTTATGGCTCTCGGCTGGGAAGTGGGCGCGGAAGGTGAACTCCTGGCTGCGGCCGTTCACTTTGCCGTTTAGCGTGACCATCGCCGGGCCCGAGCCCTGGTAGCGCCCGACCAGGGTCAATGTCGAGCCGCGGAACAGGTCCGGCAGCTCGCGCGGGTAGGTCTGCATGCTGCGAACGGCACCGGAAACCGCCAGGCGGATGTCGCTTAAGACCGGCGAGCGGATCGTATCGTAAAAGTGGGAAATGCCGCTCTCGATCTCCTCGCCGGCGGCGATATAGGTGCGGAAGGTGCGGGTCTCCTCGGCCAGCCGGTCCAGCAGGTGGGTGTTGATGTCGCTGCCGATGGCCACCGGGAAGATGCGCAGCGATCCGTGCCGGGTCCGGGTGACCAGTCGCAGCAGTGCGTCGTCGCCGGTTTCGCCGATGGTCGGCTTGCCGTCGGTGACCAGCACGATCAGGCGTGGGCGACCGGCTGCTACTCCCTCGTCCAGGGCCCTCCCTCTGCGGGAGCCTTCAGGGCCCTCGTCAGGGACCCCGTGGGAGCGGGGCGAGACGGCCTTCAGGGCCAGCTTCAGCGCCTCCTCGAAGTTAGTGCCGCCGGCGGCTTGCCAGTTCGCAACGAACTCCTTTGCCTGGGCCAGGTTTGCCGGAGTGGCCGTTGTCAAGACCTGGAAAAAGGCCTCGGCTTCGGTGGCAAAGCGGATGATGTTGAAGCGGTCGCCGCGGTTCAGCCGGCCCAGGCAATACGTCATGGCCTTTTGCGCCTGTTCCATGGCGCGGCCGGCCATGCTGCCCGACGTGTCCACGACGAAGACGATGTCTTTTTTCGCGATCCCGTCGTCAACCCCGGCTGAATTCGGGGCCACGCTGAGAAAAAATGTGCCGTCCTGGCCGGCCGGGCGGTAAGTGAGCAGGGAAAAGCCGAGGCGGCCGGCATCGGGAGTGAAGAACACCCTGAAGTCGGTATCCGGTAGCGCGTCCCGGCTTTCATAGCTCACCGTGGCCCGGTTGGCGGCCGGGCGCGTGATGTGCACCGGGTGGGTGGGGCAATGGATCCCGGCCAACGGGGCATCGGCTTGGATATGCAGAACGATATTGACCTCGGGGATGGACTTGTCCGAGAATTTTTCCGTGCCCAGGGGATACAGGTAGGCGATGCTGCCGTTGCTTTTTTCCAGCGCTTCATGATAGGAGATCATGATCCTTTTTTTGCTGTGGGGTTCGATGGGGAACACGCGCATCTTGAAAACGCCGTGGCCGTCGTATTCCAGCAGGGCCGGGTCGCGCAGGCGGCGCACGATGTCCTCGTAGATGCCGCGCGCCTTGGCGGCGTCGAGCAGCTCGGCCTGGGTTTCGCGGCCGTCGATCCAAATGCTGAACTTCTTGATGACGGCGCCGGCAGGCAGCGGGAACAAGTAGTAACCCTCCAGCCGGGAGGCATTGGGGTTGTAGAATTCCTGGTCCACGGTGGTGGTGGCCAATTGCCCGTCGATCTCGACGCGAACGTCGTGGCGCACCACCTCCAGCGGGAAAGGCGTTTGCGGCCCCGGCCGCGGCGGCCGGGGGATGACGATGAAACCGTCGGCGAACAATGCCGGGGCGGCAAACACCGCCACGGCCAGCGCCAGGAAAAACCCGGCGGGGGAAAACGATCCGTGCTTGCTCATTTTCATCTCCATGGCCGGCGGCTATTCCGCGAATGCGAAGTTTTTCGCCGCCGCCTGCCGGCGCAGGGCGCGGAGGATGGCCTCGTCCAGGGTGCCGGCTCCCGCTTGCTTCTTTATATTATCACGAACGAAGCGCTCGCGCGCGGCGTGCAGCGCCGCGATCTTCTTCTGCAGCATCTCGCGTTGCATGCGCATGGCGTCCACGTACCCAAGGCGCTCGCCGGCCGACATGCCCTTCATCTCCGCGGGCAGCTCGCCCTCGCGCAGCTCCTCCAGCTTCACTGTCCCCGCTTTGTAGGCGTCGACCAGATCCCAGGCGGAGTTATTGTATTGGGGAGCGGCCTTGGCCGCGACGCGCTGCACCGCGATCTCCCGGCTCACGGCGGCCGCGTTCGTGTCCTGCGCCTCCTGGCGCTGCTTGCCGCTGCCGCCCTCGCGGCCGTAGGCGATGTAGGTCATGTTCAGC
>JBGSPO010000101.1:0-3018 GCA_041738575.1 Candidatus Aminicenantia bacterium | reverse complement strand
ACATGGGCGGCCTGGTGAAGAACCGCGGGCTGCAGGTGCAGAACCTGCGCATGCAGGTCGGCGCCCGCTTCCGCGAGCAGTTGCAGCGGCAGTGCGAAACGGTCGGGGTGCTGGCCTCCAAGCTGGCCGGCATGAACCCGGAATCCATCCTGGCCAGGGGCTATTCCATCACCACCGACAGCGAGCAGCGGGTGGTGCGCGACGCCGCCGCCCTGGCCGCCGATGACAGGATCCATATACGCTTTGCCCGCGGCTCGGCCGCGGCCAGAGTGATCAAGGAGTGAACCATGAAAAAGGAGACGCTCGACTTTGAAGGGGCGCTGAAGAAGCTGGAAGCGATCGTGCAGAAGCTGGAGGCCCCCGATGTCCCGCTGCAGGACGGCTTCGCCCTTTATGAAGAGGGGATGAAGCTGACCGCCCAGATGAAAAAAGAGCTCAACGACATCGAGAAGAAGGTAAAGATCCTGCAGAAGGATGCCAAGGGCGACCTGCAGGAGGCCGACTTCGAGCCCGAGGAAAATGAATGACCACCTGCGGGACCTGACCGCCGCCGTCGACCGCGAGCTGCTCTCCGGGCTGGACCCGCGGCGCGGGACGCTGGAAGCCGCCATGCACTACGCCCTGACGGTGAGCGGCAAGCGCCTGCGGCCGCTGCTCTTTCTTACCCTGGTCGAGGCCCTGGGCCGGGAGGCGCGGCCCCATGTCGGCGTGGCCTCGGCCCTGGAAATCATCCATACCTATTCCCTGATCCACGACGACCTGCCGGTAATGGACGACGACGACCTGCGCCGCGGCATGCCCACGGTGCACAAGAAATTCAACGAGGCGGTGGCGCTGCTGGCCGGCGATACCCTGCTGACCTTCGCCTTCGAGAAGATCGCCGCCGCGCCGCTGCCGCCGGCCCAGGTGGTGGAGATCATACGCATCGTCACCCGCTGCATCGGCAAGGAGGGCATGGCGCAGGGACAGGCGCTGGACCTGGAATTTCGCGGTGACGCCGCCGCCATCGCCGAGATCCACCGCCTGAAGACCGCCGAGCTGATCAAGGGCTCGCTGCTGGCGGCGGCCGTGGTGGCCGAACTCGCTCCCGCCGGGCGGGTCCTCCTGGAGGGGGCCGGCATGGCCCTGGGCACGGGTTTCCAGCTGGCCGACGACCTGCTGGACATCACCGGCGACGAAAAGGAGGCGGGAAAAAAACTGCGCAAGGACAGCGGCAACCAGAGCCCCAATGCCGTACTGTATTTCGGGCTGGAGGCGGTACGCGCCCGCATCGACGAACATTACCGGGAAGCCTGCAGGCGGATCGGCGAGCTCGGCATCGACTTCCCGCCGTTCTTGTCCCTGATGAAAAACATGCTTTACCGGAGCCAATAATGGCGCTGCTGGAAACGATCTTTTCACCGCTCGATGTCAAGAAGCTCAGCCTGGACGAGCTGGCCCAGCTCTCGGAGGAGATCCGCGAGCTGCTGGTGCAGGTGGTGGCGCAAAACGGCGGGCACCTGTCGTCCAACCTCGGGGCCGTGGACCTGACCCTGGCCCTGCACCGGGTGTTCGATGCCCCGCGCGACAAGATCATCTGGGACATCGGCCACCAAAGCTATACGCACAAGATCGTCACCGGCCGCCGGGACAGGATCTTCTCCATCCGCAAGAAAGGCGGGCTGCTCGGTTTCCCCGACCGCGACGAGAGCGAGTACGACGTCCTGAACACCGGCCACGCTTCCACCTCGCTGGCCTTCGCCTCGGGGCTGGCCATCGCCCGCGACCGCCTGGGGGAAAAGCACCATATCTTGGCCGTCATCGGCGACGGGGCGCTGACCGGCGGCGTGGCCCTGGAGGCGCTGAACCACATCGGCCAGGTCAAGCAGCGCCTGATCATCGTGCTCAACGACAACAAGATGTCGATCTCGCCCAACGTCGGCGGCATCTCGCGGCACCTGAACTACCTGGTCTCCGGCCGGCCCTATATCCGCATGAAGGAAGTGATCCAGAACGTCCTCAAGGCCATCCCCGTCGTTGGCATGACCCTGTACGACCTGGCCAAGAAGGTCGAAGTGCTGATGCGCACCATGATGGTGCCCGGGTCGCTTTTCGACGAGCTGGGCATCAAGTACATCGGCCCGGTCAACGGCCACGACTTCCGTGAGATGCTGAAGGAGTTCACGGCGGCGAAGAAGCACGATTTTCCCGTGCTGCTGCACGTGGTGACCCGCAAGGGCGAGGGCTACGTGCCCGCCTCCCTCGACCCCAGCTCCTTCCATTCGTCCGCCCCCTTCAACATCGAGAACGGCAAGTTCATCGGCCGGGGGGAGGCCCTCTCCTATTCCCAGGTTTTCGGCCGCAGCGTGCGGCGGCTGGTCGAGATGGACCGGCGGGTGGTGGCGCTGACGGCGGCCATGCCCGAGGGCACCGGCCTGGACCTGGTGCAGAAGGATTTCCCGGAGAATTTCTTCGACGTGGGCATCGCCGAGCAGTACATGTTCGATTTCGCCGGCGGCCTGGCCCTGGGCGGCTTCAAGCCCGTGCTGGGCGTCTATTCCACCTTCCTGCAGCGTGCCATCGACCAGGTGATCCACGATGTCTCGCTGATGCGCCTGCCGCTCGTGGTCGGCCTCGATCGCGCCGGGCTGGTGGGCGGCGATGGCCCCACGCACCAGGGCCTCTATGACATCGCCCTGCTGCAGCCCGTCCCCAACATCGTGCTCATGGCGCCCAAGGACGAAAACGAGCTGCAGCACATGGTCTTCACCGCCAGCCGCCTCGGCCGGCCCGCTTTCATCCGCTATCCCAAGGAACCGGGCCGGGGCGTGCCGCTGGACAGGGAATTCCGCGAGCTGCCATTGGGCAAGGGCGAGGTGCTGCGCCACGGCGACCGGGTCCTGGTCCTGGCCGTGGGGCCGCTGGTCTATCGCGCCCTGGAGGCGGCCGAGAAGCTGGCCGCCGCCGACGGCATCGAGGCGCCCGTGGTCACCCGGCGCTACCTCACGCCGCTGGACCGCGCGCTGATCTTCTCCCTGG
>JBGSPO010000082.1:0-6017 GCA_041738575.1 Candidatus Aminicenantia bacterium | reverse complement strand
GGTCTTGGCCTTCACCAAGCAGAAAATCCGCGTAGGCCCCGGTGGCCAGAGCCGCGGCCGGGCGCGGCCGCCTTGCCGGCGTCCGGGTCATCGTGTAAAAGCCGGCGCTGATCGCGTTCTCCAAACGGGCGCTGATCTTTTCGCCGCCGCGGTTGAACAGCTTGATGCCATTGTCGCTGAAGGGATTGTGCGAGGCGGAGACCATGATCCCGAAGTCGAATCCCAGTTCGCGGGTAAGGAAGGCCAGTCCCGGCGTGGGCAGAACCCCGGCGGAAAAAACCCGGGCACCCCGGCCAAGGCCGCGGCACAACTGGGCCTCGATGGTCGGCCCCGATTCCCGGGTGTCGCGGGCGATGAGGATGCGCGGGGAGGGAGACAGGGAGCCGATCACCGCTCCCAGCCTGACCAGCGAGGGGTCATCCAGCGGGTAGGCGCCTGAGCCGGCGCGGATGCCATCGGTGCCGAAAAGGTTGGGCTTCATTTCCTGGCGCTGCGGTCCTCGATCTCCAGCAGCAGCTCCACGTCGCGGTGGTCGCGGAATTTCAATATGTCCCGGGTCCGCTTCAGGGCCAGCCGGCGGACCTGGCTGGCGCCGATCGCGCCCAGGTCCACTTCCTCGGTCAGGACCACGTCGATGTCACCGACCTGGGACTTGTAGCCCATGACGATGACGCGATCGGGGACGACCCTGGCCGACGTCAGCCTCAGGTGCGGCGCCAGCCGGCCGCGGAAGCGGATCTTCACCGGGACCTCGCGGGTGGCGAACTCCTCGACGAAGACCTCGATCATCTTCGGGTGGATGGCGACAAGCTGCACGCCCTTGGGGAATTCCAGGTAGTCCTCGGCGAAGTAGTTCAGCTTGCTGCTTTCCTTGATGTTCTTCAAGTCGATCTTGATGGCGTGGCTCTCGGGGCTGACGGCGGCGACGAACTTGGATGCCCCCTTCAGCGACACGGTCACCTCCTCGGGGCGCAGGGTGGCCACCTCGACGTTCTCCGCGACGTTGACGACCTCCACGGGGATCTTCAGCGTCTTTTCGGAATAGGTCCGCTCCCGGCCGCTGATCATGGCCCAGACCAGGATGGCCAGGAGCAAGGCGCTGGCCTTGATCCCCAGGTTGCTGGTGAATAGTTTATTGCTGTTTTCTGCCATGCTAGACCTTGAGGAATTTCAGCCTGTTCTTGAGCCCTTCGCGGTCCAGGCCGCGGATCAGCTCGCCCTTGACGGCCAGGGAGATCTTGCCGGTTTGCTCCGAGACGACGATGGCCACGCAATCGCTCTCCTGGCTGATGCCGATGGCCGCCAGGTGCCGGCCCCCGGCCGGGGTCAGCTCAAGCAGCGGCGGGTAGGGAAAAAAGCAGTTGGCAGCCGCGATGCGCCCTTCGGAAATGATCACCGCCCCGTCGTGCAGGGGGGTATTGGGCGAGAAGATCGTCAGCAGCATGTCCTTGGAGACCAGGGCGTCGAGGCGGATATGCTTGTCGATATAGGATTTCAGCTTGATCTCGCGCTCCACGGCGATCAGGGCGCCGACCTTGCCCAGCGACATGGCCACCGCGGCGTTGACGATCTCGTCGCGGATGCGCGAAATGTCGGCGGGGATGAACTTGGTCTTGAGCTTGCCGCCGATCTCGGCCAGGATCTTGCGGAACTCGCCCTGGAACAGGACGATGATGGCGAATACCAGGTAGGCGAAAAAGTTGTTCAGCACGTAGGCGAAAGCCGTCAGCTTGAGCAGGCTGGAGAGCAGGGCGAAGAAGCCGATCAGCATCAGCCCCAGCGCCATCTGGTAGGACTTGGTGCCCTTGATCAGCAGCAACAGGTAGTAGATCAGCAGGAAAAGCAGGAAAATGTCGAGAATGTCCTTGGGCGTGAACTTGGCGAAGGCGCTGAGGATGTTCTCGATGACCATCTACTTCGCTTCCGGCGGCGGGGCGCCGTTCCGGGACTTGCGTTTCTTGGGTTGCAGGGGATCGGGTTTTTTCGGAGTCCCCAGGATGGCGGCGATGTCGTCCGAGGTCAGGGATTCCTTCTCCAGCAGCTGCAGGGCGATGATCTCCAGCTTGTCGCGGTTATCCAGGATGATGCGCCGGGAGTTGGCGTAGGCCTGGTCGATGATCTTCTTGATCTCCTTGTCGATCTGCTGCGAGGTCTCCTCGGAATACTCGTTGTGCGACATCAGATCGCGGCCGAGGAAGACCATGTCCTCCTTCTTGGCGTAGGTCATGGGGCCCATGGCCGACATGCCCCACTCGCAGACCATCTTGCGGGCGATGGAGGTGGCTTTTTCGAAATCGTTGCCGGCGCCGGTGGTCAGCATGTTGAGAAACGTCTCTTCGGAGATGCGTCCGGCCAGCAGCACCGAGAGCTGGGCGTCCAGGTAGGTCTTGGAATACGTATACTTGTCGTTGAGCGGCAGCTGCTGGGTCACGCCCAGGGCCATGCCGCGCGGGATGATCGAAACCTTGTGCAGCGGGTCGGCCTCCTTCTCCAAGGCGGCGATCAGGGCGTGGCCGGCCTCGTGGTAGGCGGTGATGCGCTTTTCCTCCTCGGAGATGATCATGCTCTTGCGCTCGCTGCCCATCAGCACCTTGTCCTTGGCGTACTCGAAATCCTCCATGGCGATGTTCTTCTTGCCGTTGCGCGAGGCGTACAGGGCGGCCTCGTTGACCATGTTGGCGATGTCGGCCCCGGTAAATCCGGGCGTCGAGCGGCCCAGGACCTGCAGGTCGACGTCCTTGGCCAGGGGCGTGTTGCGCGTGTGCACCTTGAGGATCTCCTCGCGGCCCTTGACGTCGGGGGTGGAGACGACGATGCGGCGGTCGAAGCGGCCGGGACGCAGCAGCGCCGAGTCGAGGATGTCGGGGCGGTTGGTGGCGGCGATGATGATCACGCCCTCGTTGGCGTCGAAGCCGTCCATCTCCACCAGCAGCTGGTTCAGGGTCTGTTCGCGCTCGTCGTGGCCGCCGCCCAGGCCGGTGCCGCGCTGGCGGCCCACGGCGTCGATCTCGTCGATGAAGATCAGGCAGGGGGCATGTTTCTTGCCCTCGTCGAACAGGTCGCGGACGCGCGAGGCGCCGACGCCGACGAAAAGCTCGACGAAGTCCGAGCCGGATATGGAGAAGAAAGGCACGTTGGCCTCGCCGGCGATGGCCTTGGCCAGCAGGGTCTTGCCGGTGCCCGGGGGGCCGATGAGCAGCACGCCCTTGGGGATCTTGCCGCCCAGGCGCTGGAACTTCTTGGGCTCCTTGAGAAATTCGATGATCTCTTCCAGTTCATCCTTGGCTTCCTCGACCCCGGCCACGTCCTTGAACGTGAACTTGTTGCGGTCGCCGGTGAACAGGCGCGCCTTGCTCTTGCCGAAAGTGAAGGCCTTGTTGCCGCCCTGCTGGCGCATGATCATCACCCAGAAAACGATGAGGATGACGAACGGCGCCCAGGAGAGCAGGATGGCCAGCCATTCGTTCTTGTTCAGCTTCTCCACCTCGATGTTGACCTTGTGCTGGCGCAGCTTGTTGATCAGGTCGGGGTAATCGAGGGGGATATTGGCCTCGTAGCGGGTGTAGTTGCTGCCGTCCTCCAGGTTCATGTCGCCGCTGATGACGTTGCCGGCGATGCGGGCGCTGGAGATCTGGTCATTCTCCACCTTGTCCATGAATTCCGAGAAGGTCAGGGGCTTGGTCTTGCCGGAGGAAACATTGCTGAGCATGTTCCAGAGCATAATCAGGATCACAACCGATATGAGCCAGAAGAAGATGCCTTTCGGGGCCTTTGCTTTAATTTTGTTCATCATCCCTTTGTTCCTTTAAAATTTGTCACATTATAACACAATTGCGGCCAATTCAAAAAGGAGGCTGCATGGCGCCGGTTACCGGCCGGCCCCGCTTTTCGCCGAGAGGCGCGTGCCTCAGATCACCTTGTGCCCCGCTGAGGCGGGACAAGGCTCAAATGACCTTATGCCGGCGGCCGACCTTGGCGAAGGCGGCGACGGCCTTCTCGATGTGTTCGCTGGTGTGGGCGGCGGAGATCTGCACGCGGATGCGCGACTGGCCGCGCGGCACCACCGGGAAGAAGAAGCCGACGACGTAAATCCCTTCGGCGTAAAGGTCGCGGGCCATCTGCTGCGACAGCTGGGCGTCGTTCTCGAACTTGCGAAACAGCACGGGCACGATGGGGTGGATGCCCTCGATGATGTCGAAGCCCAGGCGGGTCATCTCGCTGCGGAACATCGTGGTGTTGGCCATCAGCCTCTGGCGCAGGCCGTCGCCCTTCTCCAGCAGGTCGAAGGCGGCGATGCCGGCGGCGGCGATCGAGGGAGCCAGGGTATTGGAAAAAAGGTAGGGCCGCGACTTCTGGCGCAGGATCTCGACTATTTCCTTGTGGCCGGTGGTGAAACCGCCGGTGGCCCCGCCCATGGCCTTGCCCAGGGTGGAGGTGATGATGTCCACCTGGCCGAGGGCGTCGTTGATCTCGATGGCGCCGCGGCCGCTGCGGCCCAGGAAACCGGTGGCGTGGGATTCGTCGACCATGACCAGCGCGTCGTATTTATTGGCCAGCTCGATGATGCCGCGCACGTCGGCGATGTCGCCGTCCATGGAGAATACGCCGTCGGTGGCGATCAGGATATTGCGCGCCGGGACCGGCTCCTTGTCCAGGCCGGGGCCGTCCCAGACGTCCATGCCCTCCCGGGCCTTTTTCAGGGCGCTCTCCAGCGACTTCATGTCGGAATGCTCATAAATGAAGCGCTTGGCCTTGCACAGGCGGATGCCGTCGATGATGCTGGCGTGGTTCAGGGCGTCGGTGACGATGGCGTCCTCGGTGCCGAGCAGGCTTTCGAACAGGCCGCCGTTGGCGTCGAAGCAGGAGGAATAGAGAATGGTGTCCTCGGTGCCATAGAACAGAGAGATCCGCTCTTCCAGGCGCTTGTGCAGGTCCTGGGTGCCGCAGATGAAGCGCACCGAGGCCAGGCCGAAGCCGTAGCGGTCCAGCGCTTCGTGGGCGGCGCGGATGATGTCGGGGTGGTTGGCCAGCCCCAGGTAGTTGTTGGAGCAGAAATTGAGCACTTCCCGGGCTTCGGAGCCGGCGGGGAACTGGACATGGATCTCGGGCTTCTGGCTGCTGAGGATCGTGCGCTCCTCCTTGAACAGTCCCGAGTCCTTTATCTTGATCAGTTCCTGCTTGAAATCGTATTTCACTCGCTGGTACATGGGGCTCTCCTTTCGCCGCCTATTTTACACCAAAGCCGTCCGGAAATAAAGGCTTTGCCCGGCCGCATCGGACCAGGCGCCAAGGCGCTGCGGGCGCCTGGCGTTGAAAAAAAATGTTTTTATTGTATAGTAATGGGACATGGGGAACGCGCTCGCCGGTTCACGCAGTCGATCGCGCCAGTTCGCTCTGGCAGGCGCCAGCGCCGCATTCTTCTTTTTCCTGGCCATGGCCGCCTGGGCCCTCGATCCCCGCAAGGAGATCCGCCATTTCATCATTGAATCCTGGACCACCGACAACAGCAGCATTTCGCAAAATTCCGTCCTGAGCCTAGTCCAGACACGCGACGGCTATATCTGGACCGGTACCTATGACGGCCTGTGCCGCTTCGACGGGAGGGATTTCACCGTTTTCGACAAGTCCAACACCCCCGCGATCCAGAACAACGGCATGCTGGTCATGGCCGAGGGAAGCGACGGGGCGTTGTGGATCGGCACGCCCAACGGGCTGCTCTGCCGCCGCTCAGGGAAGTTCCGCAACTACACGGCCGCCGACGGCTTAGCCAGCGACTTCATCCTCTCCCTCTGCCCGGATGGCGACGGCGGCCTGTGGATCGGCACCACCCGCGGCCTCAGCCGCTACCGGGACGGCGCGTTCTCCACTATCGCACCCCCGGTTGGGGGTGAACTGAGCTATGTCTCCGCCCTGAGCATGGACCTGGGCGGCTCCTTGTGGATCGGGACCAGCGCCGGCCTCTTCCGCTTCGGCGAAGGCAGCGTAACCCCCCAGGCGCTGCCGGGAGGCAAGGCCGG
>JBGSPO010000080.1:0-3459 GCA_041738575.1 Candidatus Aminicenantia bacterium | reverse complement strand
AGGAGCGGGCCGCCGAAAAATCCCGGCCGGAAACGCTTTCGCCGCAGGACGAACTGGCGCGGCTGAGCGGCTTGACCAAAAAGGAAGCCCGGCCCGAACCCCAGCCGGCGCCGCCGCCGACCGAGGCCGGGGAGCGCTTCGAGTTGACCGGCAAGGTGGAAGACAAATTGAACCAGACCATCAAGGAGTTGCTGTGGGAGATCGTCCCGCCGCTGGCCGAGAAGATCATCAAGGAAGAAATAGACAGGATCAAATCCGAGCTGAGCGACAGCGGCCTGTAATCTTTTCACTGGAGTTTTAACTTGCCCGAACAGAACATGGAAAAAGCTTATGACCACCTGCAAACCGAGAGCGATTGGTATCGCCGCTGGGAAGAAAAAGGGCTGTTCACCCCCGCGCCCCGTGACACGGGGATCCCGTTCTCGATCATCCTGCCGCCGCCCAACGTGACCGGGTCCCTGCACATCGGCCATGCCCTGACCTTGTCGCTTCCCGATATCATCGTGCGCCGCAAAAAGATGCAGGGCTTCAACGTGCTCTGGCTGCCCGGCGTCGACCATGCCGGCATTGCCACGCAGATGATGGTGGAAAAGAACCTCAAGAAGGAAACGGGCCAGAGCAAGGAGGACCTGGGGCGGGAGCGCTTCCTGCAGATGGTCTGGGACTGGAAGAACGCCTCGGAGCAGAGGATCATCGGGCAGATCAAGAAGCTGGGTTTGGCGCTGGACTGGAGCCGGATGAAGTTCACCCTGAGCGACGAGATGCAGCAGGTGGTGCGCAAGGTTTTCGTCGCCCTCTATCGCGAGGGAAAGATCTACCAGGGAACCTACATGGTGAACCGTTGCCCCAGCTGCAAGACGGTGCTTTCCGACCTCGAGGTCGAGCACAAGGAAGTGCAGGGCCGACTGACCCACATCCGCTACCCGCTGCGCCTGGACCCGCAGCGCTGGGTGGTGGTGGCCACCACGCGCCCGGAAACCATGCTCGGCGACGTGGCGGTGGCCGTCCATCCCAAGGATGCCCGCTACAAGAAACTGATCGGGCAGGAACTGCTGCTGCCCCTGACCGGGCGGGCCATCCCCATCGTGGGCGACGAGGACGTGGACCGGGAATTCGGCACCGGGGCGGTGAAGGTCACGCCGGCGCACGACCCGGCCGACTTCAAGATCGCCCTGAAGCACCGCCTGGAAAAGATCGTGGTCATCGACGAGCAGGCGCGCATGACCGGCCCCATCCCGGAAAAGTTCGCCGGCCTGGACCGCTTCGCCTGCCGCCAGGAAGTACTGAACGACCTGCGCGCCCTGGGCCTAATCGAGAAGGAAGAGGAATACGCCCATAATGTCGGCCATTGCCAGCGCTGCGAGACCGTGGTCGAGCCGAACATTTCCAAGCAGTGGTTCCTGAAGACGGCGGAGCTGGCCCCGCCGGCCATCGCCGCCGTCCGCGACGGCGACATCGCCTTCATCCCTGACAAGTGGAAGAAGGTCTATTTCAACTGGATGGAGAACATCCAGGACTGGTGCATCTCGCGGCAGCTGTGGTGGGGGCACCGCATTCCGGCTTTCTACTGCCAGGACTGCCAGCAGGTGGTAGTGAGCGAGCAGGACCCCGAGCGCTGCCCCAACTGCTCCGGCACGCGGCTGGTCCAGGACGAGGACGTGCTCGACACCTGGTTCTCCTCGGCCCTGTGGCCCTTCACCACCCTGGGCTGGCAGGACGACAGCGCCGACTTCAAGACGTTCTACCCCACCTCGGTCATGGCCACGGCTTTCGACATCATCTTTTTCTGGGTGGCGCGCATGATCATGATGGGCCTGCATTTCGGCAAGGCGGTCCCCTTCCGCGACGTGCTGATCAACGGGCTGATCCGCGACGAGAAGGGCCAGAAGATGAGCAAGACCAAGAACAATGCCGTCGACCCGCTGGACATCATCCGCGAATACGGCGCCGATGCCCTGCGCTTCACCCTGGCCATCCAGGCGGTGCCGGGCATGGACATCTCCCTTTCGCTCAGCCGCATCAAGGGCTACAAGGCATTTGCCAACAAGATCTGGAACGCCTCGCGCTACGTCATCATGAACCTGAAGGGCGACGAGCCAACGGATTTCGATGCCCAGTGCATCAGCGACGCCGACAAGTGGATCCTGCACAAGCTCAACACCCTGGCGGAGAAGGTCAACGCCTCCTTCGACGAGTACCGCATGTACGAGGCGGCCGACGTGATCTACCATTTCATCTGGGACGAGTACTGCGACTGGTACCTGGAATTTTCCAAGAGCGACCTGGACAACCCCGACACGCGGGCGGTGCTCAAGCTGACCCTGCTGCGCATCCTGCAGCTGCTGCACCCGTTCATGCCTTTCATCAGCGAGGAGATCTACCAGAAGATCAAGACCGACCGGGAGTTCCTGATCCAGACCTCCTTCCCGGCCTTCAGCAGCGGGCTCGCCTTTCCCGAGGCCCACGCCGCGGTGGAAACCCTGAAAAAAGTCGTGGCCGAGACGCGCAAGACCCGGACCGAGAACCGCATCGAACCCAACAAGAAGATCCCGATCTTTCTCAAGTGCGACGCGCCCGCGGAGCTGCGGCAACTGCAAAAGCACATGAAGTATTTCGATTTCCTCAGCCGCAGCCTGAAAACGGAGATCGTTGCCGATTTTTCTCCTCTGCCCAAGGGTTTCCGCGGGGTCAGCCAGAACTGGGAGATCCTGCTGCCCTTCGTCGACGACTCGGACCGCCAGCGGGAGCTGGCGCGGCTGCGCGCCGAGCACGACAAGCTGGCCAAGCTGATCGCCCAGATGGAGGCCAAGCTCAGCGGCGGCGGCTTCGCCGACAAGGCTCCGGCCGAGGTCATCCTGAATTTCAAGAAAAACCTCCAGGAGATCATCGAAAAAAAGGCCAAGCTCAGCAAGACCATTGACGACCTCGCCTGAGCGTTTTCGCCTCATCCGGCTGGACAGCTGCCGCTCGACCAACGATCATATCCGGGAAAATTTTGCCCGGCTGGAGAAGGACCTGCCGCTCATGGTCTGCGCCGGATCCCAGTCCGGCGGCCGCGGGCGCGAGGGCCGGGTCTGGTCTTCGGCGCCCGGGCTCGGCCTGTACGTCACCTTCGCCTTCCGGCTGGCCAGTGCGCCGATGCTGCCCCTGCTCTCCATTGTTTCCGGGGTGGCCGTGGCCGACATGCTTTCCGCCTGGTCTGGCGTTGAATTCGACTTGAAGTGGCCTAACGACGTTTTGCAGCGGGGCAGGAAGGTCGCCGGCATCTTGTGCGAGAACATGGTGTCCGTGGAGAGGATCACCTGCCTGGTCGGCATCGGCATCAACGTCAACCACCAGCCGGAAGACCTGCCGGCCGAGCTGCGGCAACGGGCCGCTTCGCTGCGCATGCTGAGCGGGACGGACTGGCCGCTGGACGAAGGTCGCGAACGGCTGGCCGCCGGCCTGGCCGGTTGGCTG
>JBGSPO010000065.1:0-8709 GCA_041738575.1 Candidatus Aminicenantia bacterium | reverse complement strand
GCTCCAGGCCACGGATGCTGCCGGTAAAAAACTCGCCGCCCCAGATTGTGCCATCGTCGCCGTAGCCGGTGCCGTCGAGGGCGATGCCCAGGACGTTGCCCGTTTCGCCGCTTTCGGCCAGCACCGAAGCGACGTGGGCCTGGTGGTGTTGCACCTCGATGACCTTCACTTTGGGGAAGGCTTCGGTCAGCAATCGGTTGGGGTAGGAGGGGTGCTTGTCGATGACGACGATCTCGGGGCGCAGGGAGAAGAGCTTCATGAAATGGAGAACAGCCCGCTTCTCGGCGGCCAGGGCCGTGTTGGATCCGGTGTCGCCGATGTGCGGGCCCATGAAGGCGCGCTCCTTGTCCAGCAGGCAGAAGGTGGTCTTGAGCATGCCGCCCAGCGCCAGGACGGTCTTCGGGCTGGAAAAGGGGAGGTCGATCGGCAGGGGGACGAAGCCGCGGCTACGGCGGATGAAATAGGGCTTTTTGTCGAATGCGAGCATCACCGAGTCGTCGGCGAATGAGAGAATGGGCCGGTCATGGCTCAGGATAGCGTCGCAGAGCCTGGGAAGCTCCCTGGCTGCGTCGTCGAACAGGATCGGCTCGTCCGCGATATTGGCGCTGGTCATGACCAGCGGCTCATTCATCCTTTCGATCAGCACCAGGTGCAACGGCGAGTAGGGGAGCATGAAGCCCAGGCGGTTCTGTCCCGGCGCCGACAGCCGGAGGAGTTTGTCGTTTGCTTTGGCCCTGAGCAGCACGATGGGGGCCTGGGGGCTTTGCAGCAGCTTCTTCTCCGCCGCGGTAACGCGACAATGCCCTTGGATCATGGCCATGGTCGCCATCAGGGCGAAGGGCTTGTTCTCGCGCCCCTTGAAGCGCCGCAGCCGCTCCAGCGCCGCCCGCTTCCCGGCCTGGCAGGCCAGGTGAAAGCCGCCCACTCCCTTGACGGCCACGACCATCCCTTTTTTTAACAGCGTAACCGCTTCTTCCGGCGCATTTCCTTTCGCGATTTTCCCTTTGACCCGCAGCTGCAGCCTTGGCCCGCAATTCGGACAAGACACGGGCTGGGCGTGGTAACGGCGGTCGGACGGATCTTCATATTCGCGCCGGCACTCGGGGCACAGGGTGAACTTCTTCATCGTGGTCTTCGGCCGGTCGTAGGGCAGGTCCTCGATGATGGTGAAGCGCGGGCCGCAGTCGGTGCAGTTGGTGAAGGGATATTGATATCTTCGGTCTTCGGGATCGTCCATCTCTTTCCTGCATGCCTGGCACAGGGCGATGTCTGGCGAGACCATGACGTCTTTTTCCCCCTTGCCCTCGCTTTCCAGGATGGCGAATGCCTTTTCGCTCCTCTCTGGTATCTTTTCCCATTTTAAAGTTTCAATGTGACTGAGCGACGGCGCGCTGCTTTCGATGTGCCGCATGAATTCATTCAAGCGTCCGCCCTGTATTTCGAGCACGACTTCCGCGCCCCTGTTTTTAACCGTTCCTGTCAGCCCATACTTCTTCGCCGCCCTATATAAAAACGGCCTGAACCCCACTCCCTGGACCACTCCCGAAAAATGGATGCGCAGCCGGCCTCCTTTAGGAATGTCGGCCAGGCGCATGTCCGGGAATTCTTTTAGGGGTTCCATTTGCTACCAGGGCGGTTATTATACAGCAAAAGAGGCTGAAGCGAAAATCGTGACGCGTAACGCGTGACGCGTGACGCGGAAGAAATAGAAAATAGTCTTGGTTGGCTAAATTTGGATTATTTGGAAAATGACTAGCTCTCGCGCATGGAAATTAATTAAAAAATAGTAAGTTGAAAGATGATAGCGTATATGCTATTATTTCATTGTGGAAAAAAGCCTGCTTGATAACCCGAAAAACGTGCGCTTTGAAGACCTGCTGACCCTCTGCCGGAAACGGTTCGGAGAGCCCAGGGTGCGCGGCAGTCATCACATTTTCAAGACGCCGTGGCCGGGAGATCCATTCGTCAACCTGCAGCGTGACGGCAGAATGGCCAAGCCATACCAGGTCAGAGATGTGAAGCGGGCAATAGAGAAATTGGAGGCGAAACATGGGAAGTAAGGTGGAAAGATATACTTACCGCATCGAATGGTCTGAGGAAGACGGCGCATTTGTTGCCCGCTGCGTCGAGTTCCCCGGGCTTGGCGCCCACGGCAAGTCCCAGGAAGCGGCCCTGCGCCAGATCAAGGTGGCGGTGGCCGGGGCTCTGAAATGGCTGAGCGATGAGAAGCGCGAAGCCCCCGAACCTCTGGGGTCGAAAAAATTCCGCGGCCATTTGACCCTGCGCGTGCCGCCCGAGGTGCACCGCGAACTGGCCATCAAGGCGGCCGAGGAAAACGTATCGATCAACCAGCTGATCCTTTCGAAGATCATTTAAGGGCCAAGACACGGCATGCCGTGCCTTAACATTGACCGACTGTAGGGGCGGGTTTTAAACCCGCCCGTTCTTTGAATTATGTGATACGATGGGATTTGGGGCGCGGCCTGCCGTGCCCCTGTGATAAATATACTATTTCATGTTGTCGGCATCATCGGGCTCGTCGCCGGCTTCTTCATTTTGCTTTTTGTCCGCTTTTTTTATTTCGATGATGTGCTTCTTGTTGGGCTCCAGGATCGACTGGATCTCCAGGAAAGCGGTGCCCAGGCGCGTACCGCTCGGCGCGTTGTGCTTGTAATATATCCAGCCCCTCCGCTCCATCCATAGCGCCAGCAGATGCAGGAGCACGCCGCCCAGAATAATCGCCATTGCGATGATGATCAGTTTCATGTCTTTTTATTTTTCCGGGTCGTATTTGCACGAGAAACGTTCTTCTTCAATTTATTCCGGTGGTTTTTCTCATTTTCCGCGACCCGGTATTTTACGATCCTGGCGATCAAGGCCAGCGGCAGCGGCCTGTCCAGGGGGAAGCGCACACCGCCCTTGCTGGTCGCGTACGCCGACAACTCCTTTTTAAAAGCCAATATCCCGCTGGGAACCGGGTAGAAGCCGATATGGTTCTTGAAGGCGGCGAAATGGACCAGGTTGCCCTTGAGATAGAACGTAGGCATCTGGTAGCTTATTTTCTCTTCAGCCTCCGGCGCCGCGGCATGGATCGTTTTTCGCATGCCTTGCAGTTTTTCCTGGACCGCTTTTGAGAAAGCCATGATGTATTTATCTATCGAAGTAAAACTTATTTTACTTTTTTCCATGGTCATTCTTTTTTTTCGATCCGTTTTTACCGATTTCGATGCCGCTGATGCGCACGTTGAAAAAGGTGTAGGCGGAGTAGGAATAAGAGACCGTGTAGTGAAGCGTCTTCATCCGGTCGAACAGATAGACCTCGCGCATCTCCGAGCGCGAGGGGAAGCGCAGCCCCTTCATTTCTTTTTCAAACCAGTGCTTATCTTGAATGAGGATATCATCGAATCCCTGCTCGCGGGCGATCTGAAGGCGTTCGGCAAGCCCCTCGATCGAATCCTGGGCGACCTGGATGCTCAGTACCGAACCATCCCGGGTGCTGATCGCCGCCTCTCCCTCCAGCGGCGGCTTGCCCGGGTTCGCCGCGCGGGCTTCGATCCCGATCACGATACATGGAACCCCGGCGATGCTTTCTTCCTTCAGAATCCAGTAATAATACCGCCCCTGGTTGGCGGCAGCGAATAGGTCGATCGGGGCGTAGTATTTCAGGTGCGATTGGAATATGGTCCGCTGGGTAGTATTTGCGTCATCGGCCTTTTGGCCGTTTTTCATTAGCAGTTTCCTCTTTTCCACAATTCTCTTTTTGCCGCCCACGATCTGGAAATCGAAGCGGTAGGTGTTCTTTCTGGCGTAGGGCCATCCCGGGCTGGTCTCCTCGACCACGTCCTCGAGGCAAAAATAGCGGAAGGCGGCGTGCTCCAGTTTTTGGCAGTACGACGCCGCCAAGGACAATAGTTTGCGAAGCTTTTCATCATAGCCGCCGTCGGATAAGATCGGTTCATCGTTATGGGGCAATGGCACGATCGCCCGGGGTGCCGCGGCAGGCTCCGCCTGTGCCGGCGGCATGTCGGTTATCCCGGCGGCGGACAGATCCCTGATCTTGCCTGCCAGGTCTATTTCAAGGCTCGGGTTCAGACTCAAGGCCTTTTTAAAATAAAAAAGCGCCTGGGCCGGATTTTTTTGCAGGACGAGAATGTCGCCGACCTTGACGGCGAGCGCATCGGTCCGCTCATAACCCAGCTCCAGCGCTGCAAAAAAATACTCCAAGGCCTTGTCCAGGTCGAGCCGGCTCACCATCAGGTCGCCGAGATACTCCAGCGCCGCAGTTTCCGTCTTGGGGTCGGAGACCGTCTTGGCCAGCGCCACGGCTTTCTCCATGTGCCCCTGGGCGGCCTCATGGTTCCACATGTTGCGCTCGCAGAGGCCGCAGCCGAGCTCACCGAATGCGCTGGCAGAATCGTAGAGGAGCACTTCCTCATATTTCTTTTTTGCCCCGGCAAAATCCCCGGCCAGGTACAAGCCCTCCGCCTGAACCAGAAGTTCCCTGACGGCCACGCGCGGGTCGCGGTCCATTTCGATTACTATCGGAATTTTGGGGGGGAACATGATTTTCCCTGTCCGGGTAAGATAGTTATCCGCTGAGACGGAGATGTCGTATTTCTCGTTCTTCAGTGCCAGGACGCGCGAGAAATACCAGAGCCCATCCGCGCCGGTCTTGACCTCTTTTCTGTATCCGCGGTTGTTATTCTTCAGCTCCACCACGGCGTCCGCGATAGGCTGCCCGTTACGGTCGATTACCCTCCCCCTGAGCTTCCAGGCGATTTGCGTCTGGATATCTGTGGATACCGTCTTTGGCCTCGGAGCAGTCGATCCCGATTGAGCAGGCAGTATGCCACCGGCGGCCCATGCTAGCCAGAGGATGATGACTGAACTTTTAAAAAGCCGGGTTTTAAAATAGGTCATGCAAAAATTATATCGCAATTGATCGGACAATAAAATGAGCTTATAGCTGGAGAATTCTTGATCCCTTAATTCTTCAACCTTTCTTTTTCTTGAACAGCGAACTCTGAACATCGATCGTCGAACCTGGATTTATAGCTTTCTCTTCGCCTGCAACGAAAGCCCGTTTATAATTTTCCACCATGTACTTTCTCAGGTCGGCAGGCAACGGCGATGTGACGGTCATGCCGTTGCCGGTGAAGGGATGGATGAATTCGATCCGGCAGGCGTGCAGCGCCAGGCGCGGGAAGTCCTTGCCGCGCTCCTTGCCGTAGAGGATGTCGCCCAGCACCGGGTTGCCGAAGTGGGCCAGGTGGACGCGCAGCTGATGGGTGCGGCCGGTCTTGGGCATCAGGCGCACGTAGGTGAATTTGTCGAATTCGCGGATCACCGAGAAATCGGTGGTCGCTTCGCGCCGGTCCTCGCGGTCCTCGCCCACGACTTCGAAGCGCGCGCGCTGCTTCAAGCTGCGTCCCAGCGGCAGGTCGATGGTGCCGTTGCGGAAGCGCATGCGACCTTTGACCAGCGCCAGATAGGTCTTTTGCATCTCTCTTTCCTGGAAAAGCTCCTGCATCCTGTCCAGCGCTTCCTCGCTCTTGGCCAGGATCAGGACCCCGGAAGTGTCCTTGTCCAGGCGATGGACGATGCCCGGGCGCTCCTGGTCGACAAAGGTGGTGATCTGCGGGTAGTAGTGGCGGAACAGATCGAGCACGGTCTCCATTTTTTCGCCGGCGCCGGGGTGGACGGGCAGGCCGCTGGGTTTGTCGATGACCAGCAGCCACTCGTCCTCGAAAAGCTTGCGCAGCGGTCCGGAAGGGACGAAGACCGTCGCTTCCTCGATCTCCATTTCGACCACGACGCGGTCGCCGGGGAAGACCTCGCCGCTTTTCTTGCGGACCACGGCGCCGTTGAGGCTGACCCGCCCTTCGCGCATCAGCTTTTCGATGCGGCTGCGGGACAGGGTCTGGAGGGCGGAGGTGAGGTAGTGGTCGATCCGCTCCCAGTATTCCCTGACCCTGAACTCAATGCTCTTGTTCACCTTTCTTCTTGAAGCCCCGCCACAGCAGCAGGGCGGTGACGACGCCGATGACCGAGACCAGCTGCGGCACGGAAAGGCTGGTCCAGGGCCGCTCCATGGAACCGATGACGTAGCCCCGGTCGGGGTCGCCGCGGAAGAATTCGACGAAGAAGCGGATCACGGAGTAGTTCAGCATGTACATGGCGATGACCTGGCCGGAGAATTTTCGTTTCCGGTACAAGACGATCAGGAAAAGGAAGTTGCCCAGGTTGAGCGCGGCTTCCATCAATTGCGTGGGGTAGAGGGGGATGTAGAGCGGCACCCCGGTCAGCGCCTGGGCCTTGAGGTCGCTGAAGGTGACGGCCAGGTGGGAATGGAAGGCCTCGCGGCCCCAGCAGCAGCCGGCGGCGAAGCAGCCCAGGCGGCCGAAGAAATGGCCCAGGGCCAGCGCCGGGGCGGCGATATCGCCCAGCTGGCGGTAGCTGAGCCGGTGGCGGCGGATGAACCAGATGGCGAACACGGCGCCGAAGATCAGGCCGCCGTAGAAGCTGCCGCCCGAGGTCAGCAGGTACTTGATCTCGCCCGGGTATTTCAGGTAGTAGCCCAGGTTGGAGACCAGCAGCCAGAGCTTGGCCCCCAGCAGGCTGAGCAGCATGACGAAAAAGATGAAGTCGGCGAACACGGTCAGGTCGAGCCCTTCCTTTTTGGCCAGGCGCAGGCAGAGCAGCACGCCCAGCAGCACGCCCAGGGCGAAGAGGAAGCCGTAGCTGGCGATGGTCAGCGGGCCGGCCTGGATCAGGATGGGGTGCATTGGTTGCCTCTCAATAGCGATAAGGCCAGCAGCAGCACGCCGATGGTGATGCAGCTGTCGGCGACGTTGAAGGTCGGCCAGTGCCAGGAGCGGACGTAGACGTCGAGAAAGTCGACGACGTAGCCCAGGCGCAGGCGGTCGACGATATTGCCCAGCGCCCCGCCCAGGATGAAGGCGTAGGCAAAGAGCTCCAGGCGCTCCTGTTTCCCGGCGCGCAGGAAAAAGAACAGGACGACCAGCAGGGCGGCGATGGCCAGGGCGGTGATCACTTTCGGGACCAGGCCGCCGTCGTGGCCGGAAAAGAAGCCCCAGACGGCGCCGGAATTGCGCACGTGCCAGAGGCGGAAAAAGCCGCGGATGACGTCGCGGGTGCCTTCCAGCGGCAGGGACCTCGTCAGCAGCCACTTGCTGGCCTGGTCAACGATGATGATGAGCGGCATGAGCAGCAGGTACGGCTTTTTATCCTTGAGGTGCAAGGGCTTACTCCTTGACCGCGGCGGCGCAGCGCGGGCAGAGCTCGGGATGGTCGGGGTCGACCGGTGTCGGGGCGACCCAGTTCCAGCAGCGCGGGCACTTGCGGCCTTCGGCCTTGCGCACGGTGATCGTTTCTTCCTTGCCGGCGCGCACGTCGAGGCCGGCGATGACCAGGATGGTCCTGAACAGCTCGACGTTCTCGCTCAGGAGCTTTTCGTCGTCGTCGCCGCCAACGAACTCGATGACGGCCTCGAGGGAGTCGCCGATGCGCTTCTGGGCGCGCGCCGCCTCGATCTCCTTGAGCAGGCGGTCGCGCAGGACCATGATCCTCTCCCAGCGCTTGCCGTCCACGCCGCGGCCCAGGCGCTCATCGACCTGCGGGAAGCGCTCCAGGTGGATGAAAGGCGCCTTGCCGGCATGGTCGGGCAGGAAGCCCCAGGCCTCCTCGCAGGTGAAGGAGAGGATCGGGGCCATGAGCAGCAGCGTCTCGCGCAGCAGGGTGAAGACGACGTGCTGGCTGGCCCGACGCCGCGGGTCGCCCGGGCGGTTGCAATAAAGGTTGTCCTTCTGGAAGTTCAGGTAGAAGGAGCTGAGGTCGTTGGTGAAGAAATTGAACAGGGCGTGGAAGATGGCATGATATTCGAAGTCCTGGTAGGCCTGGAGCACCCGGGCCTTGACCTCCTGCAGCCGCTGCAGGATATAGCGGTCGGTCTCGTCCATGGCGGCGGCGTGGGCCGCGTCGCGCCGCGGCTCGAAGTCGGCGAGGACGCCGAGCATGAAGCGCCAGGTGTTGCGGATCTTGCGGTAGCTCTCGCTCAGGCGCTGGAGCATCTCTTCGCTCAGCCGCACGTCCTCCTGGTAGTTGACCATGGCCGACCACAGGCGCAGGATCTCGGCGCCGCGATCCTTGATGATGTCCTGCGGCTCGATGGCGTTGCCCAGCGACTTGTGCATGGTCTTGCCTTCGGCGTCGAGCACCCAGCCGTGGGTGATGACGGCGCGGTACGGGGAAGCCCCGAGGGCATTGACGCCCACCAGCAGCGAGGAGTGGAACCAACCGCGGTACTGGTCGCCGCCCTCCAGGTACATGTCGGCCGGCCAGCGATGACCGGGGCGCTGCCGCAGGATGCCGTGCGACGAGCCCTACTCGAACCAGACGTCGAGGATGTCGCGGCCCTTTTCGAACTCGCTGCCGCCGCAGGCGGGGCAGACCGTGCCGGGGACGATGAAGTCGGAGGCTTCCCGGCTGTACCAGGAGTTGGACCCGCCGGCGGCGAAGGCTTTTTCCACGTTCTCGATGGCGGCGGTGTCCAGCAGCGGCTCCTCGCATTTTTTGCAGAAAAAGGCCGGCAGGGGCACGCCCCAGTCGCGCTGGCGGGAGATGCACCAGTCGGGGCGGTTGGCCACCATGCTGGCGATGCGCTCCTCGCCCCAGGCCGGCAGCCAGGAC
>JBGSPO010000238.1:0-4673 GCA_041738575.1 Candidatus Aminicenantia bacterium | reverse complement strand
GATGCCGCGGCCCTCGGTCTGGCGCAGCAGCTCCTCAAGCTCGAGCAGGTCGTGGCCCGAGACCAGGATGGCCGGGCCCCGGCGCACGCCGAGGGACACCGCTGTGGGCGCGGGATGGCCGAAGCGCCCGGTGTGGCCCTTGTCCAGGATCTCCATGCAGCGCAGGTTCGTCCGTCCCAGATCCATGTTCAACTCGAACAGGGCGTTCATGTCCAACCCGTCGTCGAGCATGGCCGCCAGGGCCCTGTGGAAAAAGGCGTTCACCGCCTCGTCGCTCTGGCCCAGGATGGCGGCGTGATCGGCGTAGGAGGCCATGCCCTTCAAGCCGTAGGCCAGCAGCTCGCGCAGGCTGCGGATGTCGGGGTTCAGCTGCGGATTGGCCATGATGTTGGCCGCGGCACCCTGGGTCTGCAACCCCTCCATTGTCCCGGCCGGGATGAATGCGACGGATTCGGGGAGCTGGCCCTTGAACGGCTGGCCGTTCCGGAGGGCGACCAGCTCCAGGTATTTCGCCTTGAGGTCTTCCTTGACCCGGTAGGCCTGGTCGATCCAGCCCTTCAGGCGCTGGGGATCGAAATCGACGTTGGTCACGGTGGTGAACAGGGCCTCGATGACGAAGCGATCGGCGCGGGGATCGATGTGCCCCAGCCCGCGCAAGCCGTGTCCCAGCCAGCCGATGCCCTTCAACTGGTGCATCAGCAGGTCCTGAAGTAACGACACCTCGGGACCCTTGCCGCAGACGCCGACACGGGTGCAAGCTTGCGCGTTGCTGGTTTGTTCGCACTGGTAGCAAAACATGTTCATGGTCTTCTCCTTGGTTTATTTCACGGCAAGCAGCTTGCCTTGGATCGAGATCGTGTAGTCGTGGACGGGAATCTCTTTGCCTGAGCGGGTCAGTGCCTGGCGCACCAGCGCCGTCGTGCCCGAGCAGCAGGGCACCTCCATGTGCACCACGTGCAGGGAGCGGACCGTGTGCAGGGTGAAAATGGCGGCCAGCTTCTCCAGGTACGGCTCGTTGGCGTGGTCCAGCTTGGGACAGAAGATGATCGGCACCTTGCCTTTGACGAAATCCTCGTGAAAGGAGGCCAGGGCGAAGGGGACGCAATCCGCGGCGATCAGCAGGTCGGCGTCGTCGAAAAACGAGGCTTGGGGGTTGAGCAGCTGCAGCTGCACCGGCCACGTGCGCAGCTTGGGCTCGGCGGCCGCCCTGGCGGCTTCCGGCCCCGGTTGCGTGGCTTGCTTTTCGCGGCGGTCCTGCATCTGCGAGCCCGGACAGTCCCCCAAGGGGACGCCCCCACTGGGGGGAGGGCAGCCGGGGAATTCCGGGTTTTTCGCTTTGATTGCCTGCGGTTCGGGAATGCCCTGTTCGCGCAGGAATTGCCGGGCCTGCTCCAGGTAGCCCTGCTCATTATGGGCGGCCAGGTGGTCGAGGTGGGCGCGGATGACGTTCGCCCCCTGGGTGACGATGTTGGCCATGACCCGGCGCTCATCGTAGGGCTCGGCCTCGCGCTCCTCGACGTGGATGGCGCCCAGCGGGCAGGTGCCGATGCAGGCGCCCAGACCATCGCAAAAGAGGTCGGAGACCAGGCGGGCCTTGTTGTCGATGAGCTGCAGGGCGCCTTCGGGGCAATTGGGAAGGCACTGGCCGCAGCCGTTGCAGACTTCGGCGTTGATGCGGATGATCTTTCTCTTCATTTTATTCTCCTTGGGGGACGGATATCAGTGTCTCCAGGGTGCGCCAGAGCTTTTCGCCGGCCGGCAGCAACCCGAAGCCGTAGCCGCTGACCCGCCATTGCAGGACCAGCAGGCGCAGCGAGCCCATGACCACGTTGAACAAATGCTCGGCCGGGAGCGGGCGGATCGTCCCCTGCCGCTGGCCGCTGCGGATGGTTCTGAGCAGCAGCTCGCGGTGGCTGTGCAGCACCTGGTGGACCTTGGCGGCGAGGCGCGGGTCGCTCTGGAACAGGTTTTCGGCGAACATGACCGTGGCCAGGACGCGCTCGGTGGAAAAAACCCGGCAGCGGTCGAGGAAGAACAATTTGATCTTGTCCAGGCTGGCGCAGTCGCAGGCGTTGATCTCTTCCAGCAGCTGCGCCGAGCTATGGGCGAAGAGATCGATGATGGCGCTCAGGATCTCCGCCTTGCTCTTGAAATGGCGGTAGACGGCCGCGTCACTGAAGCCGACCCTGGCGGCAATGCTCTTGATGGTCAGCTCCTGCACTCCGTGCTCGCTGACGATGCCCAGGGCGGCATCGACGATTTCTTTCTGCCGGGGCGTGATCTCTTTCATGTCCACTCCATGTTAGTTATCGTTCACTAACATAACCATTATAGTATCAATAAAACGTTTTGTCAACTACAGCCTGTGTTTTTACTTTCGCGGTTGACAGAAAAAAACCTCTGTGGTAAACCCTTTGCTTGCCGAGGTTTCCCGACGACGTCCCGGCGGTTGCCGCAGGGATGTCACCGTAAAACCAGGTATTCGCCATGAACCAGGAAAAAGCAATGCCCCGCTTGCACCCAGGCCAGGAAGGATATCCCTGGCGCGTTTTTTTCGCCTACCTGGGGGCGGCCATTGCTTTCCGCTACCTCTGCCACAGTCTGATGCTCATCCCGGTGCTGCTTAACGAGCTGCGGCTGGCGCCGACCGTCCCCGACCTGCTCCTGGGCCTGGTGCCGCGCCTGGACTGGCTGGCCCATATCAATTACTACCTGTGGATCGCCTGCTATTTCCCGCCCGCGCTTTACCTGCTCTACCGCGACCGCGGGCTGTTCGCCCGCTTCATCCTCATCGACGGGGCCATCTCGCTGACGCGCGGCCTGATGATCCCCCTGACCGGGCTGGGGCCGCCATTCGGGGCCGATGTCAATGCCCTGCGCCCCTTTTCCCTCTGGCCGACCTGGTGGAAGCTGATCGACCCCTACCGCGCCCTGTTCGGGGACGCGGCGGGGATCTACCTGACCAAGGACATGTTCTTCTCGGGCCACATCGCTACCACCTTCCTGCTCTATCTTTTCTCCCGCCGGCTGGGCAGGAGGGAATCCAGGGTCTTCCTGGCGCTGCAGCTTTTCTCACTGCTGGTGGTGTTTTTCTCGCATCTGCACTACACCATCGACGTCATCGGCGCCTACGCCATCACCTTCACCCTGTTCACCGTGGGCGAACCCTGGCTGTGCCGCCGCTTTCCCGGACTGGCTGGACCGAGGCTTTGACATTCCGCGCCCGTTTCTTTACAATTTTCTCATAAATTTTCCGCAACGAGGAGGATCGCATGGGAGTCTATCTGTCCAAACGTGCCGATCACGTCAAGTTGTACCTGGCCCTCTGGCTGGTCGCCTTCATGGGCTTGTGGGTGAAATTTCTGCGTGAATTCAGCGAGCCGTTCCGGGTGAGCACCATTTCCTATTTCCTGGCCTACCTGGCGGTCCTGGTCGGCGCCTATTTCATCCTGGCGCCGCTCTTGAAGGGAAAAGCCATCACCTCTGAAAGGAGCAAGTGGCTGCCGTTCCTGCCGGCCCTGCTGCTCCTGCTGCACTGGCTGTTCCAGCAGCTGGACCTGATGTTCAACGAGGGTGGGCGCGTCGTCCTCTTCTCGTTCAATATCCTGGTCAACCCCCTGTTCATCCTCTTCCTGTTCCTGGGCCTGGTCCTGTACCTGCTGGCGGCGCAGCCGCAGATCATGGATGCCGTCTTCGTCGGCATGAAAAACACCGTCCGCCTGTTCGTGGCCGTCGCGTTCCTGGCCCTGGGGCTGATCAGCCTGGCCCAGGTCATCCAGGCCGTCTCGGCCCTGGCCAGGATCGGCGTGGAAAGCGGCGCCTGGGCGAATTATTCGCGCCTGGGAGCGTTCACGACCGGCGGCCTGATCGTCTCGCTGCTGCTCAACCTGCTCCTGCTGCTGGTGCCGCTCTGCGGCTGGGTGCTGCTGCAGAAGCTGCTGGGCAAGGCCACGCCCAAATGGGACCGGCTGCTGCGCCTGCCCTGGCGCTGGCTGGGAGCCCTGCCCCTGGCCCTGATCGGCCTGGCCATCCTGGCCCAGCCGGAAACGTTCTACCAGCCCTGGTTCGTCATCACCGCCCTGTTCTCCTCCATTTCCATCCTGGTCAATTTCCTGGCCGCCAGCCAGAACCCGGTGGCCGTGGGCATCGTCAAGCTGGCCGAGTCGTTCTTCTTCTATCCCTACCGCTATTTCCGCAAGATCATCCAGTTCGGCAGGAAGGACATGGAAGTGACCGAGAACGAGAACGCCGGCATCGACTATTTCTGCCACGCCATCAAGGGCTTCATCTGCATCGCCATCCTGGCTTTCTGGGTGCTGCTGGCCCTTCATCCCATCCTGCGCTATTACGGGCTGAATTTCATGTTGCTGCCCCTGCCGCCCGAATTCTTCCCCCTCGATTCCTTCCAGGGGCTGCTGCTCTACCCGCTGGCCTTTTTCATCTATCCGCCTCTCTATGCCCTGGTCATCACCCTGGCTTACGAAGTGGCGGTCGTGCTGCTGCAGATACTGGTCAGGATCAGCAAGTACCTGGGCAAACTGCTGGAAAAGAACTGAGGCCGCAAAGACCGGGGCCGCCCCGGCGCAAGACGAGCCTGCGCTCCTACTTGCCGGCTATCGCGGTTCGCAGCCAGACCTTGCGCTTGCTGGCCGGGGCCTGCCCGGCGCCGGGCA
>JBGSPO010000229.1:0-23696 GCA_041738575.1 Candidatus Aminicenantia bacterium | reverse complement strand
CCTTCTGCCAGGGCGAAAGGCCCATGACCACCGGGGCGTCGGAAGCGCCGATGCCGCCGCGGCGCCAGGAGAGCCATTCGTCGGTGCTCTGGTCGAAATCGAGTTTGATGAAATGATGGGCCGATATCTCTTGCATCCTGTCTTTTATCACAACCGGCGCCGAAAAGCAAAAGCCGGCCGGGCTAAGGCAGCTCCCGGCGCAGGATGACGCGCCGCCGGCCAGAAGATATTTTTTCTTCCGCCAGTATTTTTTCCAATTCAGGGATTATTACCATGGCGAACCCGAGCTTTTCATACATGCAAAAGGCCGCCCGGTTATCTTCATAAACCAGGAGGGACAATTCGCTGGCATTTTCCATCCGTGCCTGCTCCATGACCCTGCGGTTGAGGGCCTCGCCAATGCCCATGCCGCGATAAAGCGGCCAGACATACAAGCTGAAGAGCCAATGCCCGGAACCGGGAAGGACGTCTTCCACGCGGCGAACCAACTGTACAAAGCCGATGATCTTGTCTTTCCGGCAGGCAATGAAATTGGTGACGTCCGGCGATGGCTCTTGCATCGGGCAGCTTGAACCGGGATTGAAATGGGCTTCAATCACAGCCATTTCGGCGGGAGAGGCTTCCCGAATCATGAATTCCGGACGGACACAAGCGGCCAGGCGACGGTAAAGCCCGAATGACTGGCTTCTGCGGAGAATGGAGCCCAGGCATTTTCTAAGACTCATCTCCGGCTTTCTTTCCCGTGGACCGGGACATGCTGGCCTGCAGGTTTTCAGCCCGGGCATGGGCGACACGGCAGAAATAATCGCACCAGGCATCCAGGCGGCCGCTCTCCAAATAAGCGTGGGCCGGGCACCAAAGGCAGAGGTTGATGATCGGGCAGGAGAGACATTTCTCCAGGAATTCAGGATCAGCGGATGTCATGGATCTGACCTTAGGCACAAATTCGTTCCATGCCTCGGCCAGGGTACCTTTTTTAAGATCAAAAACGCAATCGGGATGCCTAAGCGAGGAGCAAAGGTGGAAATGGCCCTGGGGATCGACAGTGAAGCTGCTGCTTCCCGCGCCGCAATGAAAAAGGTGCCGACAATCACGGTGGCCATCGTCCGAAAAAATCAGTTGCCGGCAGTTTTTTTTCAATGATTCCGAACGCTCGTCATCGGCCTGCTCGATGGCCACGATCTCCTCGGGGGACAGGCGCTCGGCGATGATCTCCCGGTTGCGAACGGCGTCGCCGTCGAAACGCAGGTGCAGCAGCGGGTCGAAACGGAAATAGTCCCGGGTATGCTGCCGGCAGAAGGAGGCGATGGCCGGAAGCTCTTGAAAATTGGAACGCAACGCCATGGCCTTCAGGCGCACCTTGATGTTGCCATGCAACAGCAAATCGAGGCCGCGGCGGAAAGCGGCATAAGAGCCAGGGCTGCGGGTCACTTTTTCGTATGTGTCTTGGGTGGCGCCGTATGCCGTGACTTCCATATCCCGGGGCGGGTATTTTATGAACAGCTCGATCTGGTCAGGGGTCAGCAGGCAAGCGTTGGTGAAAACCGAAACCAGCAAACCTTTTTTTTTCAGCATGAGATAAATATCGGGGAAATCTTCACGCAGCAGCGGCTCGCCGCCGGTGATCAGGCACCACAAAGCCCCAAGCCCGGCAGCCTGGTCAGCGATGCGGCCGATCTGCCCGATGGTCAGTTCCTTTTTTTTCGCATCCCTGTCCCCGGCAGGCAGATTGATATAGCAATGGCGGCAATGGTTGTTGCAGCGGGCAGTGATCTCAAGATCGAAAGAGAAGGGAACGCGTTTTTCTCCAAGCCGGTCCCACAATGGGAATTCCGGAAGAGAAGTCGCGACCGCGGATTTCTTTTTCATTTTCCCGGCGAGACCAGGGAGCGCAGTCGGCGCCAGGCCCTGGCCAGCACCCGGCGCACCGGCGGCCAAAGGGGATAGAGGAGCAAATACCCATTCGTCCAGGGAGAAGGCGTTGACCGGTTCGGCCAGAAACGAACCTTGCCCTGCCGTTCCACTTTCGTGATCAAGCCCAGGATGTTTTCCGCCAAGATCCAGCCGTCGGCTTCCGAACAATTGTCGCCTTTAATGAAATACTTTTTTACATTCGTGTGAAGCACGCGATGGACCAGCATCTGCGGCCGCTCGGGGTGGCGGAAAGCGACCACGTCGCCGCGGCGGAGCTCGATGCTTCTCAGGGGGGAGACGGTGATCACGTCGCCGTTGCGGATGGCCGGGGTCATGCTGTACCCCTTGGCCTGGAAACGGAATGACGCTCCTTTTTCATGGACAGCCTCGATCAACTCCATGATCACCGGCGCCGAGAGGGAGATCCCCTCGTCTCGATAATCCGGGGCATTCATGACACGATCACGTCTGTTCCCGGATAATGCGCCGCTTGAGCAGCTCCGCGGCCAATCCCAGGATATCCTTTTCAATGCCGCCTGGCGGCGTGTCGTACTCTTTTTCAAGCTCCGCGGCGATCGCATCCAGCGTCCGTTTCCCGTCGAGAAGCTTCCAGAAAGCCCGCCCGGTCTCGTTCAGCGAAAAAAGGTCTTCCTCTGCGTCGCCGATGCCCCTGACCAGGGGGATGATAATGATCTCACCCTCGATCTCGCGGGCGACGATATCCTCGGAGGGCCCATAAACGGCAGTGGAATTTATCTTTACCGCCACGTTCACCTCTTATTTCATCCGATTGATTCTATCACGCCAATCGGAAACTTCCCATCCCTTCTCGCCCTCAGCCAGAAGGCCAAGATCCAAAGCCTGGGCGTGGGCGACACGGCAGAGATACCCTACCGGCGTGTCCAGGGTGCCGTGCTCGCTCCATGACCTGGCCGGGCATTGCTCGCAGAGCCCTTTCAGAAAACAGCGGGAGCAGCGCTTCAGGTAATCAGGGTCCGTGGCGGAAATTGCATTTAATTTCGGAAAAATCCGGGCAAGGGCATCACGCAAGGTCACTTTTTTCAAGTCATAGCTCAACTTCGGGGAGCGCAGGGAGAGGCAGGGCTGCAAAAATCCATAGGCATCCACGCAACCGCCATGGCCGGCGCCGCAGTTGAACAGTTTCTTGCCCGGAGGGCCGATGAACTTCCGGCAGAATTGAAGCATTTCGTTGCGATAAGCTCCCCGGCGACGATTGAGGGCGCATAAGATTTCCTCCGGCGTGGCCCGCAGGGTATTTATTAACCGGTTCTTTTTTAAGGAATCACGGCGGCCGCGCAGATCGAAAGCCATGGAATAGGAGGGCGGCTTGTCCATCCAGGGAATGGTCGCCGCCCAGGACTCGAATTCAGCGATCTCTTTTTTGCTGGCCGGCAGCAAGGCCCCTTTGACCACGAAAGGGATCTGGTTCTGCAGCAACAGGTCGACGCCGTTGCGGAATTCCCTGTAGGAGCCCGGCTTTCGCGAAACGGCTTCGTACGATCCCGGGCGCATGCCGTATGCGGTCACCTCGACCTTTTCCAGCGGCGGGATCCTGACAAAAAGAGCTGCCAATTCCGGAGTGATATTGCGGGCATTGGTGAACAGCAGCACCTTCAGCCCCAGGCGCCGGGCATGGAGATAGAGTTCCTTGAAATCCTCGCGCAGCAGCGGCTCGCCGCCGGTGAAACGCACGGATAGGGCGCCCAGGTCGGCGGCCTGCCGCAGGATGCCTTGCCACTGTTCCGAGCTCAATTCCCTTTTTTTGGCCCGGGCGTCATTTTCGGGGAGATTGACGCAGCAGTGGACGCAGTCGTTGTCGCAGCGCTCGGTCAGCTCGATGTCGAGATGAACCAAAAACGGTCCCGCCCCCTTCCAGACAGTCTCACGGTTCAAATCCTTTTTTTTTACATATCCGGGCGCCCTGCGGGCGAGGGTTTTTTGCGTGGGCGCTGCCGGGCGTTTCATGACAATTTCATTGTAGCAGCCGGTTGGCTTCAAGGCAACCGGATCCTGTCGCGAGATCTTCTCCTGCCCTGGTGCTCCGCGGCCAGTTTGCGAATGATCTCTTTTACCCTGCCGCTCTTGTCGAATTGCATCCGGTAGGCCGGGACTTCGCGGACAAGCTTCTCGACAACGGCCAGGGTCTTCTCCCACCAGTCGGCCGTGGCCAGCGGCTTGATCAGCAATGGCAGCAATCGATTCAGTTTCTCCTGGGGATCATCGATGGCGACCAGACGGTTGATCTTCGATTTTTCCAGGAACAGGATGGCTCGCAACGGAGCTGCGGCCCCCGAAACGTGCGGCACGTCGCCGTGGCTCCAGGTGCCATGGATCTTGAACCCGCGCGGCCAGCGGCGGACGATGATACGGTCGTCGCAGAGGATCTCCCCTTCGTTCTGCAGCAGGGTCACCGTGGTCGATTTGCCCGCCTCGGAGTGACCGGCGAACAGGAATCCCTGGTTGTCGATCTTCATGCCGGCGGCGTGGAGAATAAATCCCTGGCGCGCGGCCAGGAGCGGGGCCAGCCAGATCTGATCGGTGGGAAACATACTCAGGGAATGGAGATTGCCCATTTGAAAAATGCGGCCATTTTTGGAAAAGATATGACCCCGGCTGTGCTCGAGGTTAAAGGAAGCGACCCGGTCGATGGACCGGTCATGGGGACGCGGCGAAATGCCGAGATAGGTCCAGGAATCGCCCTGGCGATAGATGGCCCAAGGCGGCTTGCGATAGACCTCCTTGCCGAGCGCATCAGCACGAACGGCAGGCAAGGAGAAATGGTGGACCAGGGAGACCGTCTCCCCGGCCTTGCGGCCAGGCGAGGCGAGAAAGCTCTCGAACTTTTGCGCGAGAGTCTGGGAGTTGAACGGCAGGTCCGCGTCGACGCGGACAGTGATGCCGGCGATGCGGAAAAAGCGCTGGTGCTCGCGTCGCCAATTCATCTTGAACCGGCGACTCTCATCGGCCACCCGGCACAGGTATCCGACTGGCGCTGAAAAGCGGCGATGCTCAAGATAGGCGTAAGCGGCGCACCAGCGGCATTCATCGCGCATTGCGCATGAGCCGCAGTTTTCCCGGTATTCCCTGCCGCCGCGGACAGCACCGGCCAGTGAAGGGATGCCGCTCTCCCATGCCTCCGCAAACGATCCTCGCCGCCAGTCATAGCGCAGGGCCGGATCTTTAATGAATGAACAGAAACTGATGCCGCCATAAGGATCGACGTGGAAGCCGCGAGTGCTGGCGACGCAGGCGGCAAACAAACGGTCATCCGTTTTCCGGTCCTGGTCCATGCCGGGAGTGTTTTTTGCGCAGGGTTCCCGGCATTCACTGGCCGATGCATCGGGCGGATCAAGCTTCACCACGTCAGCGGGAGACAAGCGCTGGGCGAGGATTTCGCGATTTTGCGCGGCAGAGCCGGAAGCTGAAAGAAAAAGCCAGGGGGCGCCGACTCGCCAGGATGGGCTCAATGAGTTGGCCAGCTTCACCATCTTCTCGTACTGATGGAAACTGTCCTTCATGGGGACGACCTGGATCGTGAATCCGGCGCCCGCTTCCTTCAGGTAAGAGATCCCGCGCATCAAGGCGGCAAAGGAGCCGGGAACGCGGGTAATATGGTCGTACACTTCAGGAGTGGCCCCGTACAGCGCGACCAGCTTCACCCCCTGCCGCTTCAACAATCGCGCAACGGCCGGGGTGATCAATGTTCCGTTCGTGTTCAGGGTATAAGAGACCACTTTTTTTGTCAGGTAACCGAAAATCTCAGGAAAATCGGGGTGCAGCATGGGCTCTCCCCCGGATATCGACCAGCGCCGGCAGCCGAGTTGGCGGGCTTGGTCGGCGAGGCGGCGAACCTCGCTGAAACCAAGTTCGTTCGATTTCTCCCCGGCATTTTCCGGCAGCCGCAGCCAGCAATGGCGACAATTGTGGTTGCAACGGTAAGTGAGGTCGAAGCGCCCTTCAAGCGGCAGGCGCGGGATCATGCGCATTCGCCCGCAGGCCGGAATGAGCCGTGGAAAGACCGCTCATTATTCTGGATTACTGATTTATGGAAAATCGTGATAAAGCGCATGCTTTGTTCGCATCATATTCGAAAACAGCCAAAAACACAAAATTTTTAATTAATTTATGAAGCGGCGATGATAGAACAGGAGTCCATGCTGCAATTGCCCTGTTTCATGCAGCCGTTATAATTCAGGTTCCTGGAGGAAGGTTGATTGTTTCCCTTGCAGGCGGTCAGCACGCTCTCTTCAGTTTTTCCTCTGCCTAAGACAATCAACTTGGGCTTCTGCCATTGTTTTTTTTTGCCCGGAGTATTCTTGCTCATCCCCCTATCTTTCATTATTAATTAGAATAACACAGGGATATATTATTTTCAACCAAACATACCCATCAAGGTCATAAATCATTCGTAACATAAGCCACATTCAGCAGGCCGATGAGCTTTACACGAATTCTTTTAGGGAAATCATTCCCATGAAAGCCAATGGATTTACCGGGATTTTTCGGGGAAAAGCATCAAGACAAAGAACCAAGAAAACTGGAAGAAAAAGTCAGGAAAGAAAAAAACCTATTCGGTTTCTTGAGTAGATAAAAAGCGGTATAAAAAAGAGGCTTTCAGCAGATTTTTTTCAGGAAGCCAGGTAGCAATTGTGCTGTTCCGGTAGACCCACTTGACCACCGGGCCTTCCGCAGTGGAGAATTTTAGTTTTTGTATTTTTGGTTTCCAAAGATAGAAAACAATGTTGCCGATCCTCCTGACTGGCAGGAATCTTCTCATCTTGTTTATAAGCAGATAGCGTGCCCTGCGCAAAACATATCTCGCCCTGGCAAGAATAAGTCCCATCGTGCCGCCCCTGACTTTAAAGGTTTTTCCTCCCCGCTCAAAAGCAACCACTTTCCCGAGCAAATTAGACTCAGAAATCGGAAAGATGTCAGGCCTTTGATTGTTATCTCCTTTGGTGATTAAATTACCCTTGCCAACTTGAATGATCCGATGAACGATCGGGTCGCCGTTTATGTTATCTCTTCTATAGGCGATGATGTCACCCACACAAAGACTTTTAAGATCAAAAGGTTCTAAACTCAGAAAGTCCGCTGCCCGGAAAGTGCCCTTCATGCTGTTTCCATAGTAGAAAAATAATATCATGCCCATTTAAAAATCAATGACCATCAACTCTCTGAGGACATGTTTTTAACCTTCCTTCAGAAAATCAATAAGCCTAACTAAGAATAGCCAGAGACTTATGGAATTGAGCCATTAAAGCAACCCCTTGCGGTACTGCCATCAGTGCAATTCCCTGTTGTGGTAGTTGATCCTGTGGTGCAATTATAAGTTGCAGTTAAACCAGGCTGGCATACTGGAGCGGATTGGGGATCGTTCCCAGAGATGCAGCCATCTGCTGCACCAGTTCCAAGGCTGCAGCGAGCCCCCTGAATGGCCGCGACCTGGCCCGCGTCCAAACTCATCGGTTTTTCATATTTTATTTTTTTCATTATTACTCCCAGCGCATCCTACTGATTTTCATTGCCTGTCCCTTTTTATAAAACTTTGTTTTCGAATGCATCATGAATCATTTTTATAATACGTTTGTCGTTCTTAAAAGTCAAGTGCCCACACTCGATCTTTCTTGAAATCTCTGCCGCAGTCGCAAACCATTGTTTTATAACCTCCAAGTTATTATGCTGTCTTTGGCAATCCACTTCAAAAATAGCATCGACGAGATGCCGGCAGGCTTCCCTTGGCATGAGGGGACGAATTCCCATTTTCTCTGATTTATAAATACGGAAAACGGCCAGCAGCGGGTACTCGCCTTGATCAACAACGGAACGGGATTTTATTTCCTCATAAGGGGAACCATCGCCGCCATCACGAACCAACCACCCGGTTTTTTTTTTGCATACCCAGACCTTGTCATCGGCGATGACCGGATACCGTTCTGATAACAAGCGGCTGATCGTGCTTTTTCCGGCAGTGGAATGCCCCAGGAACACCAGGGCTTTCCCCAATATATTTACCGAGGATGCATGCAGGCAAATGCCCTTTCGCTTTGCCGAGTAAAGGATATCTGCTGGCCTATGCGTCATGGGTATTGTGATCGTCCCGGTAGCTTCGTTGCCTCGTTTTCGGAAAAGTTCCCTTTTGTTCCGCTTCTTTGCATAAAAAATCAGGATTTAAAAGTTTCCCTGTGCGGACATAATTCATGGCCACGCACTGGGTCAGGCAGCGCCTGGCATGGATGCAATCACCGCATAGTCCGGGGTATCTGCCATTCAAGTCATGGCGCAAGCCGACCAGGGTTGGATTGGAAATCCATACATCCCTGAGATTGGCTTCACCCAGGCGACCGAAGCACAACTCAGGTATATTTCGCCCTATGCCGCAGAGGGCCATTTCGCCATTGCCCAGTATGCCGAGAATATTGAGTACCCGGCATTCCCCTCCAGCATTATTCCCCCGCAGTAATTCTCGGATTGAAGAAAGCGCCGGCGGGATAGAAATGTACAAGGGGATCGGGGTACGATCCTGCAATTCACCTCTGATAAATCGGACCAAGCGGACGATCTCCTCATAGCCCAGTGTTTCACCCTGTTTATCCATGATTTTTCCACGACCCGAGGGGGAGACCGGATTAAACTTCATGGATCCGGCTCCCAAGCTGACCGCCAGTTTGACCACCGCTTCGACTTCTGCGATATTTCCCCGGTGGGGGCACATGATGACCTGGGGCTTGTAGCCGGCATTGACCAGATTTTCGATCCCTTTTATTGTGGACTGAAACGCACCCTTGACACTGCGGAAATGATCATGGGCTTCGGGTGTGGCACTATCCAGGCTTGTCGAGACGAACCACATGGCGGTATTATTTTTCAGGTGTTTGGCAAGCCTGGCGTCGATCAGGGTGGCATTGGTCTCCATGTATGATTTTATGTTTTCCTTGCTTAAAAAATCAACGATCTCAACGAATCGCGGATGAAGAACGGGTTCTCCCCCGGTAAGTTTTGCCTGATTCAATCCAAGCGTCTTCCCTTCCTTGACGGCAAGTTTTAATAATTCGATATCCAGGCAGTCGCCCGGAGATGGTTTTCCATTCACAAACGACGGGGTGATCCAGCAATGGCGGCAAAAAAGATTGCAGCCATTGGTCATATAAAGATAGAAAGTACGCAGTGCGGGAACACCTTCCGGGAGATCGATTGCCATGGCTGAAGGATCATCCGTCCCGGCCGGATTCAATTTTTCAAGATTTTTTTTCATCCAATACTTCCCCGACAAATCCTTTGCTCTGAAGGTCAGCAACGAATTTTTCGACATCGGCTTCTACTTGGTCTAAAGGCGCATCCTCGCAGGTTTCCAGCAAATGACGCACGATATCGGCCAAGGTACGCGGGTGGACTTTTATGAACTTCCAGATGATCAGGCCAATGGGATTGATAACCAGCAGCGCGTTCGTATCGGCATTGAACAAAATTGCGCCGTCTTCCTCCTCGCGCAAGGACACATCGGGATTAGCCAACAAACTCGATGATTGTTCCATTTTCCTTCTCCTTTTCAATGTCAGCTTTACCAAGGGCTTTATCGCCTCATGAGCGCCCAAGTCCATGACAAGCTTCTGGATATCTTCCCTTACTACTTGTTCCGGCATCTGATGATCACGGGCAAATTTCTTAATGACCTGTCGCAAGTCCCGCTTCCCATCCAGCAAGTCGAGAACCTTCTTGGCGGACGGGTTGATCTCGATGATCTTCTGCTGCCGGCAAAGCAGCATCAAGGAACCGCCTTCAAAATCCTCGATGGCCGCTTCTTCCTGAAGCACATAGTGGAAATATTCATTTATCGGGATCATGGTTTATTAATAACAAGCATTATGATTTGGCCCAAGGCACGGTTTTTGAGGTCAAGCCGGTCGCTTGCAGGAAGTTCCGGTAGCAATCGTGCGGGTTGGCCATGTTGAAATCGCCGGTCATGGTGTAAGCAAGCCCGGGGCAGCTGCCGTTGCAAAAAGGAGCCCACTCGCAGCCCTCGCAACCTGGCACGTTCTGCATGGGAATTTTCCGCCGTTCTATCAGCGCTTTGAGGATGGGATGGGTCTTCCAGATGGTCTTGATCGAATCGCGGTTGACGCGCCCAAGCTCCAACCCGGCCAGCATGTTGCAGGGGGTGATGATGCCGTCATGGTGCACCGCTAATTTATTGAACACGCAACCACAGGCAGTCAGATAACCCATCCGCCACCCGTCGGCCTTCTCTCCCGTGGCCCGGGCATGTTCCATTTCTCCATACGATTTCCACTTGGCCAGCGGCCCGGCCGTGGCGTTGATCCGGCCGTTGGTTTGCTTTTCCAGGCGGATCAGGGTTTTCATGGCCTGCAGTTGCTGCTGCGGCAGCAGGGTGATGCCGGCCTGGTTGTCGCAGCCCGCGCCCATGGGCATGGCATCGTTGGTGCCGAAACTGGCAAGGCCGACATCTTCCAGCAGCAGGGCGGCGATTTTGTCAAGATCGTCTACATTGTGGCGGTTGACTGTTACCCTGCAATTCACCGGGAATCCGGCCTCCTGTAGCAAGCGAAGCCCGCGGATCGCCTTTTTAAAGGATCCGCTGCCGCGGCTCTTGTCGTGAATTTCAGCACAGGAGCCGTCAATGGAAACCTGGATGGAATTCAACCTATGTCGGCGCTTCTTCTCCTCAAGGAGAGAAAGTGTTTTTTCTGTGATAAGGGTCCCATTGGACAGGATCGAGTAGCGCATGCGCTTCCCGATAATTTGATCGAGCAATTCAAAGAAATCGTTGCGGACAAACACCTCGCCGCCGCTTAAGGTAAGAGTTCTCACCCCAAGTTGCCCCAGCTCGTCAAAAAAAGTGAACCACTCTTCTTTAGACATATCGGGGCGGTCATGCATCTCATGGGCGTAAAAGCAATAATCACAATGCAGGTTGCACTTGCCGGTCAGCGAGATATCAAAATCCCCGGGTCTGTCGGAGATCTCAGTATATTCTTCGGCGGCCAGCCGTTGTTGTCCATGCTTGGCGACCTCGATGAAATTGTTCTCCAAGAGCTCGCCCAGGAAGGCGCAGGCATCCTGGAAAATGGCTTCGTGCGAAACACCCTCGTAATTTTCCAACAGGGCACGGGCGATATCATCTACGTTATTACCGCCGTCCAGTTTCCGCCAAATAACAAAACCCGATGGATTAATGACCTTTTCCCGGCCTGAGTCGGGGTTATAGAGGACGGCATTGCCGCCATTTCGGCAGGTGGAAACTTCCCGGGCCCGGTAGTATTTTATTTGGCAATTAAAATCACTCATTTGCGAATGCCCAATCTCTCTCCAATGTATAAATAATACTGTAGCGAAAATCGTTAACTGATAGTTTATTTTAAACCAACGAATTTGTCAAATTCAATCGTTGGCATCATCCGCTGTTCACATGGTCCTAAAAAGATAGGGGCTTGATTCTTTTTCTTCTCTGTTGGGCCGATATGGTTTATAATTCCCTCATATGAAATCCTGGTTCTCATACTTGAAGGACTCCCTGGCCCGTGAGCAGCCTGCCGACAAGCTTGTCGCCGTGCAAAAAAAGGACCGCCTGCGCTCCAACTTGAAGAACCTCCTCCCATTCATCAAGCGCCACTGGAAAAAAGGCGCCCTGGGGGCAACGCTCATCCTGCTGACCGCGCTGCTGGCCTTCCCCGGGCCGCTGATCACCCGCTACCTGATCGACAAGGTCATCCTGGGCAAGCGCCTCTCGCTGCTGCTGGGGGCGATCCTGCTCCTGGCCGGCATCAAGGTCGCCGGAGTCCTGTTCGGCCTCCTGCAGCAGTTCTACTTCACCCGCTTCGAGCAGGAGGTGATGCTGGACATCCAGCAGACCCTGTTCGACCGCACCCTGCACCTGCCCAAGGCCTTTTTTGACGACAAGGAGACCGGCTACCTGATGTCGCGCCTGCTGGGCGACGTGGGCGGCCTGCGCTGGTTCTTCTCCTCTTCGATCGTTCATATGGTCACTTCCGTCCTGCGCTTCGCCGGCGGCATCGTTTTTTTGCTCTATCTCAACTGGCGCCTGGCCCTGGCTGTTCTTGTGGTATTGCCGGTGATGTTCCTGGCGGTGCGCTTTTTCGGCGGCAAGCTGCGCGTGCTCAGTCACCACGGCATGGAGCGCCAGGCCGAAGTGTACCAATCGGTGCAGGAGTCGCTGGCCCAGACCTCGCTGATCAAGGCCTATGCCACCGAGAAGCGCACGCTGAACACCCTGGTGGCCAAGCTACGCGCCTCGCTGCAGGTGAACATGGAGCAGACCACCCTGGGCTCTTTGGCCAGCCTGGCCATCAACGCCGCCCCCGACCTGGCCCACCTGATCGTCCTGGCCGGCGGCGCCATCCTGATCATCCGCGGCGAATGGAGCGTGGGCTCGCTGCTGGCCTTCCAATCCTATGTCGGTTTTGTCTACGGCCCGGCCCAGTTCCTGGCCACGGCCAACTTCCAGTGGCAGCACGCCGTAGCCTCGCTGGAGCGGGTTTCGGCCCTGTTCGATGTCGTGCCGGAAGAACACGCCGGCGTGGGGCTGAAAGCCGGGCGCCTGCGCGGCGAGGTGGAATTTAAAAACGTCTCGTTCTCCTACAATCGCCGCGAGATGGTCCTGGAAGACATCTCCTTCGTGGTCGGCGCCGGCCAGCACATGGCCATTGTCGGCCCCAGCGGCGTGGGCAAGACCACCCTGGTCAGCCTGCTCCTGCAGTTCTACCGGCCGCAAAAGGGCGTGATCCTCATCGACGGCCGGCCGGCGACCGAATACGAGCTGCACTCCCTGCGCCGGAGCATCGGCTACGTGCCGCAGTCGCCGACGCTGCTCAGCGGCACCGTCGCCGACAATCTGCGCTACGGCGACCCCGAGGCTGGCGATGACGAAGTGGAAAAAGCGGCCCGCGCCGCCGGCATCCACGCCTTTATCTCTTCCCTGCCCAGCGGGTATCAAACACTGGTGGGCGAACGCGGCGTCAATTTCTCCGAGGGGCAGAAGCAGCGCCTGTCCATCGCCCGCGCCCTGGTCAAGGACCCCGATATCGTGGTCATGGACGAACCGACCTCGGCGCTCGATTCGCAAACCGAGGCTTCGATCTTCTCCCAGCTGCCCGAGCGGCTGCGCGGCAAGACGCTGTTCATCATCGCCCACCGCCTGAGCACCATCCGGAATTCCGACCGCATCCTCTGCTTCAATGACAAGGGACTGGTCGGGGTTGGCAGCCATGATGAATTGCGGGAGAAATGCCCCTATTACCAGGAGGCGCTGAGAAGCCAGAATGTTCAGGACTGAAGAACAGAAACTCGGTGCACGGCGTAAGGTGGACGTTTTGGGTAACTGCATTCAACCGAACAATTAAAGGCTGAATTTTATTTTATGCTCGTCCCGAGGCTTTTACTTTTCACATTTCACTTTTCACTATGCTCGCTGCCGTAGGCCGCCAACCATATACCGCTTTCAGAAACCAAGCAATGAATAGACCAGCCGGTTTAGCGGCACAGTGATAAAATCGAAGAAATTGAAATAAACCCCGGCCAATATCAGGATGAACCCGTAGGGTTTGATATCTTCGAATGCCGAAAGGGCGTCGCCATCCAGGAAAAGTTCGGCCGCCGCAGCCCCGGCCAGCGGCGGGATGGGGAGCAGGTTGAAGACCCCCAGGCCGGCGTTGGCCAGGCAGAAGCCCGGCAGCACCTGGAGCAGGAAGGGCGACTTCATCCAGCCGGCGGCGTTCAAGCCCCGGAAGAGCAGGATGCCAACCAGGGCCAACAGGAGATGGGTGACGGGGCCGGCGGCCGCGATCAGCAGACCGTCGCGGCAGGGACGGCGCAGCCTCTCGAGATCCAGCTCCAGGGGCTTGACCCAGCCCAGCACCGGCAAGTGCCGCCAAAGCAGAAACATGGGCAGCAGCGCGCTGCCGATCCAATCGACGCGGGCGAAAGGGTTGTCGGCAGAGCGCTGCCGGGAAGCGGCCTCGGGATCGCCGCAAAGGCCGGCCATGCCAACGCGGGCCTTGTCATGGAGCCACAGGGAAAACAGGACCAGGGAAAAATTCAACCCGAGATAAAGGTAACCCCTCACTGCCGAGTCGCGAAGTGAACGTTCGGCAGAGCGCTATCTGTCCTGGCCGAACAGCGTTATCTGATCCTTGATGGAATCGGGGATCTTGGAGCCGTACAGGGCGTCACGCGAAAGATCGGCGACGTTCTCCTGGATCTTGGCCTGGGTGTTCTTCCTGAACGTGAATTTACGGTTCTTGGCGAAAAGATTTCCGATCGGGCCGCAGCCTTTCTGCACCTTGCACATGTCCGTTTCCGGCACGGGAAATCCCATGATGACGTCTTGCTTCTTTTTCTCATCGTAGAAGCGGATGATGATCAGATCGGATGTCACCGACAGCAGTTCGCCCTTGAAATCCTTTTTCTGAATGTCGACCTTGGCCTGCCGGCCTTCGGGCAATCCGCCAAGCACCGGTTTGCAGATACAAGCCGAGAAAATCACTATAACAGAAAGGAGTAACAGTATTTTTTTCATCGCGAACCTCCCGTTTTGCTAATAAGTAACATAAACAAGTCCCTTTTGCAAGCGCAGGCAGGGTTTGCTAAAAAATCCCCCTGTAAGTACAATCCCCAAGAAGGAGGAATTCATGGAACGGAGCCCGCTCTCCCCTGACGATGTCGCCGCCGAGGCCCTGCGGCGGCTCGCCGCCATGGCCGACAGCGAAAGAGCGCTCCAGGTGCAGAAATATTTCAAGGAGACCGTCCGCTCTTTCGGCGCCGGTTCGCCGCAGGTGCGGGCATTGGCGCGGGAGCTTTACGAAGCGATCCGCGGGGATTGGACGCTCGCGGATGCCGTTGCCCTTTGCGAGCGGCTTTTGCCGCGCCCGGAACTGGAGGCCAAGAGCGTGGCCGCCCTGGTCCTGCTGCGCTTCCACAAGGATTTTTCCCGGCCGCTGTTCGGCAAAATCCACGGCTGGCTGGCGAAGGATTATCTGGACAACTGGGCCGCGGTCGACATCTTCTGCCCGCAGGCGCTGGGAACGCTGCTGGTCCGCTTCCCGCAGCTGCCGGCCGAGATCGAAAAATGGGCCCGGGACCGCAACCGCTGGGTGCGGCGGGCATCCATCGTCGCCTTCCTGAAGCTGGTCAAGCGCGAGGAATGCCTGGAGCCGGCCTATGCCATGGCAGCGAGGCATTTCGCCTCAGGCGACGACCTGGTGCGGAAAGCCGCCGGCTGGCTGCTGCGCGAGGCCGGGAAACGCGACATGCAGCACCTGGAAAAATTCCTTTTGCAGCATGGCCCGGCCATTCCGCGCATCACCCTGCGCTATGCCATCGAGCGTTTCCCGGAAAGCAAAAGAAAGCGGCTGCTCGAGACGACCCGGAAAAAAACGCGCTGAGCGCGCTGGCGGACCTTGCCGCCCGGGCTATTCCTGCTCCAGAACGTCGAGGAACGAGTTCAACTCCAGTACGCGCCTGCGGACCAGCTCAACCCTGTCGGCGGCGAGCATGTTGCGGTACATGCTGCCGTCGAGCCCGCCGTAGAACTTCGCCAGCCAGGCCAGTTCCCCTTCGCGGAAGGCGATCCAGGCACGCTGCGCCTCGCGCAACGCGGGCCGCAGGCCTTGGTCCAGCCTGCCGCCCAGCTCCCGGTAAACGCGGTTCAGCTCCTCGTCCCATTTTTCATAGGCCTGCCCCAGGCAGCGGTTCATGCCCTGGGTTGAGGGATCCTTTTCCATGCATGCCGCCAACCGGGCGTCGACCGGATGCGCGGCCGCCGGCGCGGCCACGTCGTCGTTGAAGCTCTGCAGGAACAGCCGCTGCCAATAAGCGGCTCGGCTCAATAATGCCGTCGTATCCCCGGCTTCCCGGGACTCTTCCTTCCCGAGCAGGCGCAGCAAGGCCTTGCCGTCCTTGAAATAGATCCTCTCCTCACCGGCCGAGTCGCCGCCCGGGCTTTCAGAGCGGAAATAAAACGCCGGCTTGCCGTTCATGTAAAGGAACTCATGGCTCGTGGAAACCGCCGCCGCCGTCTCCATTACCTCCACCTTGGCCAGCGCCGCCTTCGCCTCTTTGCCTGCCGCAGCAAAAAAAGCAGGCGGGTCGCTATACCAGAAAACGACCTTTTTGGAATAGTTGCCGACCGCCCGCCATGAGCCGCCGCGGCTGTTAGTGATCATCTCGTTGCAATACAGGCCGCCGTTTTCCCCCTTTTGCGCCAGGGCGATGGCCGCCGCCGTTTCCGCATACGCTTTCCTGATCTCCGCTATCGCCGCATCAACGGCCGGAAGGTTCGCGGCCAGGAAAATAATGAAAGCCATGAGAACAACTCTTGCTTTGCCCATTGTTTACTCCGTTCCGGACCGCCCGCCATCGACAGGGAAGGCGTCGCCGCCATTGCCGCGCAACGCTCTTTCTTTAGCATATGTGGAAAATGAATGCAATTCCACGCCGCCGCTCCCTGCGCCGCCGCATTGAAATCCAGGCCCGGGCAAGGTATAATTCGGTATCTTCCGGATTGCACTCAAGGAGTCGCCATGCGCGCTAAATTATTCTGCATATTCGCCTTGTTCGCCGCCCTGTCCCTGTCGGCCGTGGAGGGCATGTTCCCCATGAATGGCATGACGCCCGCCATCGCCGCCGACATGAAGGCCATGGGCTGCCGCTTCGACCCGGCCGACCTGTGGCGGCCGGGGAAAAAATGCCTGGCCATGGCCGTGGTCAACCTGGGCGCCACCGGCTCGTTCGTCTCGGCCGACGGCCTGATCATCACCAACCACCACGTGGCCTTCGGCGCCGTACAGAGCCTCTCCTCGCCCGAGCACAACTACATCCGTGACGGTTTCCTGGCCGCCGGCCGCGAGCAGGAGGTCCCCGCTCCCGGCTACAGCGTGCGGGTCATGACCGGCTTCGAGAATGTCACCCTCCGCTTCCGCCCGGCCATGCGCCCGGGACTCGACGGGGAAAAGCGCCAGCGCCTGGTGGAAAAGATCTCCAAGGAACTGGTCGCCGAGGGCGAGAAGACCCCGGGCAACGAGTGCGCCATGGCGGTCTTCTACGGCGGCCGGGAATTTTACCGGCTGACCTATTTCAAGGTCCGCGACATGCGCGTGGTCTACGTGCCGGCGCGCTCGGTGGGCGAATACGGCGGCGAGGTCGACAACTGGATGTGGCCGCGCCACACCGGCGATTTCTCCTTTTTGCGCGCCTATGTCGGCAGGGACGGCCGCCCGGCCGATTATTCCCGGGACAATGTCCCCTTCCGGCCGCTGCACCATTTCCCCATCGCCAGGACGCCGCTGCGCGAAGGCGACTTCACCATGATCCTGGGCTATCCCGGCACCACCAAGCGCTGGCACACCTCCGCCGAGGTGGCCAACGAGGTCCAGGCCGGCTATCCGCAGCGCATCGCCCTGCTGGAACGCTATATCGCGCTGCTCGAAAAAGTGTCGCAAGCCGATGACGCGGTGAAGATCAAGAACGCCGGCGTGCTGAAAGGGCTGTACAACTCCATCAAGAACAACCGCGGGCTGCTCGCCGGCCTGGAACGCGACGCGGTGCTCGAGCAGCGGCTGCAGGCCGAGCAGGAGCTCGCCGCCTGGATCGGCGCCGCTCCCGAAAGGAATAAAAAATTCGGCCGCCTGCTGGCGGAGATCGAGCGCCTGGCCGCCGAGGAGCGGCAGATCACCGGCCTGGGCACGATCAGCGGCTGGCTGACCCGGGGCTGTCGCCTGCTCGACTGGGCCCTGACCCTGAACAAGTGGGGACAGGAGAAGGCCAAGCGGGACCTGGACCGCGAGCCCGGCTACCTGGAGCGCGACATGGCCAACCGCAAAGCGCGGCTGCCCGTCAGCCAGAGGAACCTCGACCTGGCCTCGGACAAGGCCGTTTTCGCGTTCTTCCTCGAGCAGCTGCTGGCGGCTGATGCCCCGGGTATTTTCAACAAGCTGAGGCAGGAGATCGACGGGATCCCGGGCCGCGATCGCGGCGAAAAGATCGCCGCCTTCATCGACGCCTTGTACCAGGGCACGCGCCTGGGCGAGCTCAAGTTCAAGGAACAAATGTTCGCCGCCGACGCCCGGGCCATGGCCGCGGCCAACGACCCCTTCCGGGCCCTGGCGGCCAGGATCCAGCCCGCCTTCGACGCCCTCAACCGCCGCCGCAGCGCCATCGCCGGCGGCTGGCTTGAGCTGAAGCCCCTCTATGTCGAAGCCATGAGGCAGGCCAGGCCCCAGGCTCTGCCTTACCCGGACGCCAACCGCACGCTGCGCTTCAGCTATGGCCGGGTCGAAGGCTATGCCCCGCGCGACGCCGTGCGCTACGCCCCCTTCACCACCCTGGCCGGCGTGCTGGCCAAGAACAGCGGCGCAGCTCCCTTCAACCTCAGCGACGGCTTCATCGCCGCCGCCGGCAGCCAGGGCCGCGGCCGCCATAGCGATCCGGGACTGGGCGACGTCCCGGTCAACTTCCTCACCAGCAACGACTCGACCGGGGGCAACTCGGGCAGCCCGGTGCTCAATTCCGATGGCGAGCTCGTGGGCGTGCTCTTCGACGGCAACTACGAGTCCCTGGGCAGCGACTTCCTCTACCTGCCCGCCGTGACCCGCTCCATCCATGTCGACATGCGTTACGTGCGCTTCGTCGCCGACCAGGTCGACCGCGCCGCCGCCGTGCTGCGCGAACTGGGCCTGGAGTGATGAACAAGACGGCGGTCCTGTTCAACCCCAGCGCCGGCAAGGGCCGGGCCGCGCTGAATCGCCGCGCCCTGCAGAAATGCCTGAAAGAGCAGGGCATCGCCCATGACTGGTTCGAATCGCGCCACGAGGACGACCTGCGCGACCTGGTGGCCGTGACCTCGGAAAACTACCCCACCCTGGTCGCCGCCGGGGGCGACACCACGCTGCTGATCGTGATCAACGAGCTGATGCGCCTGGGCGCGGACAACGCCCTGGGCATGATCGGCCTGGGCTCCTGCAACGACGTGGTCAGGGAATTCGGCATCCACACCATGAAGAAGGCCTGCCTGGCCATCCGCCGCCACCGCACGCGGCTCATCGACCTGGGCGCGGTGCGCGAGGGGAAAAAAATCCTGCGCTACTTCCCGGGGCAGGCCTCCATCGGCCTGGCCGTGCTGATCAACCAATACGTCGGCCAGGTGGTCCGGCGCAGCCCGCGCCTGGGCAAGTACCAGACCCTTTCCGGCATCCGCGGCGGCTGGCAGGCCTGCCGCTCTGACAAGATGCCGATCCACCTGGAAGTGGAGCATGAGAACGGCCGCGTGAACGGCGAGTTCATGCTGGCCGTCTTCGACAACATCCGCTATTACGCCGCCGGGAGAAAAGCCCTGCCCAAGGCCCGCACCGACGACGGGCTTCTCGACGCCCTGCTGATCCGCAAGTGCTCGTTCTCGCGCCTGGCCTACCTCGCTCTGCTGACGCCGCCCGCCGCCTACGCCGAAAAAAAGGAGGCCATCATGCTGCAGGCCCCCCGTTTCCTGGTGCGCGCCGCCAAGCCGTTCACCGTGCAGATCGACGGCGAAGTGCTGTCCCAGGGGGATGGGCCGCGCTCCTTCCGCAGCCTGGAGTTCGCCATAGTGCCGCGGGCTCTGAAGATCATTTCCTGATCGTTTCGCCTGTGCTATAATCCGCGGCGCAGGCAATGGGGGTGCTTTATGAAATACAAGATGTTCACCGGCCAGGGGGCCGACCTGGAAAAAAAGATCAACGATTGGCTCACGCCCAACATTGAGCCGCTGCACATGGCCCAGAGCACGGTCAGCGCCATGGTGGGCGACAAGAACGTCCCCTACACCATCCTGTCGGTTTTTTACAACGAGAGAGGGATCGTGGAGCAGCGCAATTTAGATTAAGAAGCCAGAACTCGGCATAAGGTGTACGGTGGACGGCGTACGGCAGGAAAATGCAAAACACCAAAATCCAAGCACCAATGACCAAAACGAAGAGTGGAATCTGACAGTGCCTTTGTTGGGATGAAAATCCCCGGTAGGAAATTGTGATTTGGAATTCAGGTCTGTTTCTCTGCAGGAAAATTTCTTTTCTTTGCTAACACTATCACTAACACTGACATTGGTGGCTCGCTGGGTCTCTGAAAGGCGTTGACAATCCAGGCGCAGCCTTCTATAATGCATTCCTGATTCAGGGCCGGAGTGGCGGAATTGGCAGACGCATCAGACTCAAAATCTGACGAGGATTTCCCTCATAAGGGTTCGATTCCCTTCTCCGGCATTCAGATCGAGAAAGTGATCGCGGTAATGATCGTGGCAGTAACCGCAAAATAGCGAACCCTTCACCTATAACCCATCGCCTCTGACCCATTGCTTTTTTCTGACTTTTGCCTTTTTACTTTTGCCTTTTGCCTTCATAGCAGTGACAGTGTCAGTGACAGTGACAGCAAGAAGCTCAAGCGAACTATAGCTCCGATTGATGGCTTTGCTGACACTGGCACTGACACTTTCTTCTCTTACTTTTACCTTTTTCCTTTTACCTTTTACCTTTAAAGGGTTTATAATCGACCCTAAGGAGGCGCCATGAAAAAAACGCTGCTTGTCATCCTGCTCCTGTCCGCCCTGGCCCTGCCGGCCCAGTCCCTGCAGACCCCCGACGAGTTCCTGGGCTTCAAGCTGGGCAGTGATCGCAACCTGGCCCACTACAGCCAGATCAAGGCCTATTTCGAGCTGCTGGCCAAGGGATCGCCGCGCGTGCGCACCGTGACCCTGGGCAAAACCACCCTGGGCAACGACCTTTTTATGGCCATGATCTCCGACCAAGCCAACCTGAACGACATGGAAAACCTGAAGGTCATCACCCGCAAGCTCGCCCAGGGCGAGATCGACGCAACCGAGGCCGGCCACCTGGCCGCCGCGGGCAAGGCCATCGTCGTCGTCACCTGCAACCTGCACTCCACCGAGATCGCCTCCTCGCAGATGGCCATGGAGCTGGGCTACCGCCTGGCCGCCGGCGGCGCCGAGGTCAGGGAAATCCTGCGTGACGTCGTCCTGGTGCTGTTCCCCTCGGTCAACCCCGACGGCCAGATCATGGAAGTGGAATGGTTCAACAAGACCCGGGGCACGGAGTACGAGGGCACGGGCGCGCCCTATCTCTACCACTGGTACGCCGGCCACGACAACAACCGCGACTGGTTCAAGGCCAGCCTGAAGGAGACCGGGCTCATCCTCAAGGCGCTCTACCACGACCTGTACCCGCAGGTGCTGGTCGACGAGCACCAGATGGGCAGCAGCGGCGACCGCCTGTTCGTCCCCCCATACCAGGACCCGCCCACCCCCGGGCTGCACCCCCTGGTCTGGCGCAGCATCAACCTGATCGGCTCGCGCATCGCCTATGACCTGGAGCGGCTCGGCCTGAAAGGCGTGGCCTCTCGCGGGGAATTCACCGGCTGGTGGATCGGCTCGCTGGACGACACGGCCTGGTTCCACAACATCCCGGGCATCCTTTTCGAAGGGGCATCCGTGCGCCTGGCCTCCCCGATCTACGTCGAGCCCGAGGAGGTGGAAAGCGCCGAGAGCTTCAAGAACGAGGAGCGGGTGTTCAGCCCCAACCCCTGGAAGGGCGGCTGGTGGCGGCTTTCCGACCTGGTCCATTACGACCTCCAGGCCACGCTCTCGGTCCTGGCCATGGCGGCGCGCCAGAAGGAGGAGCTGCTGCTGAACACCTTCCAGGTCGCCCGCGAGAACATCGCCCGGGGCGAAAGCGAGGCGCCCTACGCCTTCATAATCCAGCGCCAGCAGCACGACCCGGCCGCCGCCGAGCGCTTCATCCAGGCGCTGCTCAAGTCCAATATCCGGGTCTTCCAGCTCACCCACCCGGTGCGCGTCGGCGACAGCCTGTTCGACAAGCGCTCGTATGTCGTTCCCCTGGCCCAGCCCTACCGCGCCTTCGTCAAGAACATCTTCGAGAACCAGCGCTATCCCGACATCCGCAAAAACCTCAAGGCCGAGCCCGAGCTGCCTTACGACATGGCCGGCTGGACGCTGCCCCTGGCCATGGGCGTCAAGACGGCCGCGGTCAACGAGCCGCTCAGGGCCTTGATGGAACCGGTCACGGAGGAGCAGCTGGCCAAGCAGCCCTTCCCCGACGAGCTCGAAGAATTCATCCTCCTTGATTCCCGGCACAACAACTCCTACCGGGCCGCTTTCGAGCTGCTGGGCAAGGGGAAAACGGTTTACCGCAACAACGACTGTCCTGATTTTACCGCCGGTTCCTTCGCCGTCAGAAAGAGCGAGGCGCTGGCCATGCTCAAGGCCATCCATGCCGAAACTCCCCTGGCGCCGACCTCCAGGAAGGAGCTGCCCCTGGAAAATTTCCGCCGCCTGCGGCCGTTCAAGGCCGGGCTCTACCAGAATTGGGGGCACAACATGACCGAGGGCTGGCTGCGCTACGTTTTCGACCAATACAAGGTCCCGTACGAGACGGTTCATCCAAAAGACGTGGCCAAGAAGGATTTCAGCGGCAAGTACGACATCCTGGTCTTTGCCGGCGCCTCGGAAAGCGAGATCGAGAGCGGCAAGCCGCCGAAAAAATGGGAGAAATGGTCCACGCCGGCCCCGCCGGAATACTCGGGCGGCATCGGCGAAAAGGGGGAAAAGCTGCTCAAGGAGATGACCAAGGCCGGAAAGCTCCTGGTCTTCATGGAAGAATCGTGCAACTACGCCATCAATAAATTCAAGCTGCCGGTGACCAACATCATGGAGGAGAACAGCAAGGTGGTCTGCCCCGGGTCCTACCTGCGGGTCGAAGTGAAAGCCTCGCCCCTGACCGCGGGAATGGAGGGCAACGCGGCCGTTTTCTTCAACTCCACCCCGACCTTCGAGACCCGGCTGCCGCGGGTTTCCGGCGAAAGCCGCTCCACGCCCCTGGTTTTCGCCGACCGCGGCCTGCTGCTCTCCGGCTGGCTCGAGGGCGAAGCAGAACTGGCGCGCCGATCGCTTCTCGTCGACTACCGGAAAGACAAGGGCCGGATCATCCTCATCGGCCCCGATGTCATCCACCGCACCCACAGCGAGGGAATGTACAAGATCATGTTCAACTCCCTGCTGGCCGCCGCCGAGGAATAGAAAAGAAAGCATGTCGTGACGCGTAACGCGTGACGCGTGACGCGAAAGAAAGGCGTTTTCTCTTTAGTTTGCGTTTACTGCCACTATTATGACTACTAACACTAACGCTTGAGGCTTGCCTAAATCTTTTCCCTTCTTTTCCTGTGGTGGGCGATGGCCCGGCGATGGACCTCATCGCGGATGTTCTGCACCAGGTGCCGCAGCAGCGAGCCGCCCGGCGGCACCAGGGATGTGCCGTCCTCCAGGAAGATGCGCTCCTCGCCTTTGGCCAGCGCCAACAGGTCACAGGACAACCCCAGGTCGGCCTTGACCTGGCGGGCCACGCCCAGCTGGGGCAGGCCGCCGTCGACAAGCAGCAGGTCGGGAACCGAGACGTCCCTGGCAAAACGCCGCTGCAGGACCTCCTTCAACGCCTCGGTGTCGCCTGGAGCGGCGGCGCGGATGATATAGCTCCGGTACAGCCGCTTTTCCGGCCGCCCGTCCCTGAAAGCCACCCGGGCGCCCACGCGGTTGCGCTCGCCCAGGTGCGATATGTCGTAGCCTTCGATGCGGGCGGGAAAGTTGCGCAGGCCCAGCGCCTTCTGGACCTCCTCCCCCAGCCGGCGAAAATCGCTCTTCTGCACGAACAGGGCCAGGTTCCTCTGCGCCAGGT
>JBGSPO010000225.1:0-13429 GCA_041738575.1 Candidatus Aminicenantia bacterium | reverse complement strand
TGCCGGCAGCATGGCCGATCACCCCGCCCAGGACGGCGCCGCCGGCCCCGCCCATCACGGCGCCCTTGGTTTTTTTGCTCCAGGACGCACAGCCGACCGCCGCCAGCAGGAAAACCACCACCACGATGCATGTCACCATTCTCTTCATATTGTCCTCCTCCTTTTCCCTGTCATTCGCCGTCCCGGTTTCCGCATTTCGGGCAGCGGACCGTTCCAGGGAGAAACAATCTATCTCAAAGCAATTATAATGCCAGGATCCCGCCCCGGGACCCGATCTCTCCATCTGAACCAGCGGCTCATCATGGTTCGGGGCCAGCGGATTTTTGTTGAGCGGAGGCTTGATCAGCAGGATGCGCACGTCGGCCACATGCTCTCGTCATTTTCCGTCAACATGAATGGCCTCCTGTCCGTTCGTTGTCCATGGTTGCACCCCATCGGCCAGGTTATCCCAAACCAGCCGGAGTTCAAGGCGCTCCAGCGCTATTTTCCGAAAACCTTCTTGACCTGGCCGATCTTTTCCTGGACTTCGCCGGCCAGCTTTTCGCCGGTGCCTTCGGCCTCCAACTTTGGATTATCGCTCAGTTTCCCGGCGACTTCCTTGACCTTGCCCTTCACCTTGTGGAACGATCCTTCCGCCTTGTCCCTGTTTCCGGATTTCATGGTGTCCTCCTTGCGGACGTGAATCAGATCAAGCCTGTTTCCGCACCACAACCAGCCGATTGCCGGATCTGCGATCGGCAACGGCCCAGCCGTTGCCCGGGCTAGCTTTTCTTGTTCTTCGCAAGCAGCAGGACGGCGCCGGCGGCCACCGCCACCACGCCGGCCCAGATCGGGATATTGACCCGTTCCTTGTCTTGCGTTGTGATCTTGATCGGGCCCAGCTTGGTCGTATGGGTATCACTGATGTAGCTGAAACCGCCATACACCAACGCCAGCACGCCGGCCGCGATCAGCACGATCGCCAGGATCTTCATTGAGTCCATTTTTTTCTCCTTCTAAGATATTTATTCGATGATCATGCGGTTGTCGATGCTGATAACGCCGCGGATATCTTCAATGCGCTTGCCGACCAATTCCTTTTCGGCCGCGTTCCTGGCCATGCCCGACAGGGTGACCACGCCCCGGGTAACGGTGACCGCGACCCGGAAGGGGCTCGTCCCGCGATGGAAGGCCAGCGCCCATTTGATCTGGGCCTTGATCGACGCATCATCGATGAACTCTTCGACCGTCCGGTGTTTCACTGCAGGTTCCTTGGCCACGGTCATCTCATTGCGGATATCCTTCACCCCGGCCACATCCTTGACATATTCGGATGTCAGTTCTTTTTCAGCTTGGCTGCCGGCTTCGCCATGCAGGGTCACCAGGCCATCTTTCACATCCACCACGGGATGGTCATTGTCCAGGTTGCGCTGCATCAACAGCATATTTTTTACCATCATTTGAATCCAGGCATCCGAGTTTTTTTCCGGGATCCCGCCCCTTACCGTGAGCCGGTTGTCCACGCTCTTGACCCCGGGCAGGTCGGCAACCGTTTCCGCCGCCAGGAACAAATGGGGTTCCGCCACGACAGTTCCCGTCAAGGTGACGACGCCGTTTTGGGAGTCAATCTGAATATCGTCGCCTTTAAGAAAGGTCTTGAATACGTATGATTTCCTGGCGGCCGACTCGATCTGATCATCCATATCCGCAGCGAACAAATAGCCCTGAAGCACCAGGAATATCAGGATCCCCGCCATCACCAGCAATGAAAACAACCCGGGCAGCAGATTTTCCTGATACTTTTTTGTCATCAGTTCGATTTTCATGTTGATTCTCCTTTTTCTAAAATAAAACAAGCAAGTTAGGTGCCAAGCATTGCCAAGCCTTAGTGCGGGAGCAGGTCGCAGCCGAGAGCCGCCCTGCTATGAAGGAATCATTCGCGCGCGGATGTCCCCGCGCTGATCGCCTGTACCCTAGAGCGCCTTATGCCTGAGATTGGGATATTCCCGTATCCAGTTTCGGATCACGCCAAAACTTATATCAGCGCAGCGATTAATTTTAATAACAATATTAAAAACCAAGAAGAATCTGAGCGGATATTGAAGCTGATATTTCCTGAGAAACAGGAAAATTCCTGATCCATAAAGTAATTTTGCGGCTGCGAACGATTTCCGACAGCAAACCCGGGGCTTTGGCTCGCGGATAGGCTGAATTTGTTCTATTTTTCAAATCATTACCGGTTTCCTGAAATTCCGTGACCAGGAAAAAATTCTGGCATGAAAAATGCATGTTATTTATGGGCTTCTCCAGGGCACGGCCTTGCCTAACCCCATTGGAGAACAAGGCAATGAGAAGCAATCGAAAAGGAGATTGACATGGTCTTGAAAATTCTTGTCGCGATCGGTGCGGTCTGGTCGCTTGGATTTTTCGTTTTCCACTTCGTTCGCTTGTTGCTGGGCCGGCGGGTTTTTTGATATTCATCCGCACGTCCGAACTGCCAGCCAGGGCTCTAAAGCGGAAACGCCCGGCTGGATAGAATTAAAAGGAGAAAAAAATGAAAAAACAGGTTATGCTCTGTAGTGTCCTGCTGTTGCTCATGCTGGTCTCATCCCTTGGGGCCGTTGAAAAAACGGCGCTGGCAGGTCCGGACACGATGGCCCAACTTGAGATCGGCGCGCAGGATGTGATCACCGCTTCCGATGCCGGGGGCGGCTATATGTCCACCCGGGATATCCTCCTGGTCGTGCTCATCATTTTCGCGGTGATCGGCCTGATCGTCGTTCTCTGACCCGTCTCCGGCGCTTGCCGGCTCGCGGACAAAGGCGGGGATCACTTCTTCATGACGATGGGGAAAGGTTTTTCCTGCAGCGAGTAGCCGGCCGACACCGGCTTTTATCTCGAAAAAGAGAGGAATCTTGAGTTCAACAAAAGGAAAACTTCGTTCCATTAAAAGCGGGGCCTTGCAGGACGCGATCTTCAACAGCGCCAACTTTTCGAGCATCGCCACCGACGCGAAGGGCGTCATCCAGATATTCAATGTCGGCGCCGAACGCATGCTGGGCTACGCGGCTGCCGAGGTTCTGAACCAGATCACCCCGGCGGACCTCTCCGATCCTCAGGAATTGCTGGAGCGCGCCAAATCGCTCAGCGTCGAGTTTGGGACCCCGATTTCCTCGGGCTTCGATGCCTTGGTGTTCAAGGCCTCGCGCGGCATCGAGGACATCTATGAATTGACCTACATCCGCAAGGACGGCAGCCGCTTCCCGGCCATCGTGTCGGTCACGGCGCTGCGCGACGATAAAAACGCCATCATCGGTTACCTGCTGATCGGAACGGACAACTCCGCCCGCAAGCAGGCGGAACAGGCGCTGCTCAACGCGGGAGCTTTGCAGAGCGCGATTTTCAACAGCGCCAACTTCTCGAGTATCGCCACCGACGAGAAGGGTGTCATCCAGATCTTCAATGTCGGCGCCGAGAAGATGCTGGGCTACTCGGCCGTCGACGTGATGAATAAAATCACGCCGGCCGACATCTCCGATCTGCGCGAACTGATCGCGCGCGCCAAGGCTCTCAGCATCGAGCACGACACTCCGATCACGCCGGGCTTCGAGGCCATGGTGTTCAAAGCCTCGCGCGGGATCGAGGACATCTACGAGCTGACCTACATCCGCAAGGACAGAAGCCGCATGCCGGCGGTCGTATCGGTCACGGCGCTGCGCAACGCTCAAAATGCCATTATCGGCTATTTGTTGATCGGCACGGACAATACCGCGCGCAAGCATGCGGAAGAGGCCCTGCTTAAAGCGGGGGCTTTGCAGAACGCGATCTTCAACAGCGCCAACTTTTCGAGCATCGCCACCGACGCGAAGGGCGTCATCCAGATATTCAATGTCGGCGCCGAGCGCATGCTGGGCTACGCGGCCGCCGACGTCCTGAACAAGATCACCCCGGCCGACATTTCCGACCCGCAGGAAGTGATCGCTCGCGCCAAGGCACTGAGCCTGGAGCTGGCCACCCCGATCTCGCCGGGCTTCGAGGCGCTGGTGTTCAAGGCTTCGCGCGGCATCGAGGACATCTATGAATTGACCTACATCCGCAAGGACGGCAGCCGCTTCCCGGCCATCGTGTCGGTCACGGCGCTGCGCGACGATCAAGGCGCCATCATCGGCTACCTGCTGATCGGCACCGACAACACCGCGCGTAAGCAGGTCGAGGCGGAGCAGAAGCAGCTCGCCCAGCGCCTGCGCGACCATCAGTTCTACACCCGCTCCCTGTTCGAATCCAACATCGACGCGCTGATGACCACCGATCCGTCCGGCATCATCACCGACGTCAACAAGCAGATGGAGGAGCTTACCGGCTGCACGCGCGACGAATTGATCGGTGCTCCGTTCAAGAACTATTTCACCGATCCAGAACAGGCCGAAGCGAGCGTCAAGCTGGTGCTGAGCGAAAAGAAGGTTACCAACTTCGAGCTCACCGCACACGCCAGGGACGGCAAGGAAACGGTGGTGTCATTGAATGCCACCACCTTTTACGATCGGGACAGGAAGCTGCAGGGCGTTTACGCCGCCGCGCGCGACATCACGGAGCGCAAGCGTCTGGACCAGGTGCTGCAGGAAAAGAACATCGAGCTGGAGAGCGCCAGGTCCTTCGCGGAAAAAGCCAACCTCGCCAAATCTGAATTCCTTTCCAGCATGAGCCATGAGCTGCGCAGCCCGCTCAATGCCATCCTCGGGTTCGCCCAGCTGCTGGAGTCCGATGCCACTCCGCCCACGCCCGAGCAGAAGGAAAGCATCTCCCAGATCCTTCAGGCGGGCTGGCACCTGCTGAAGCTGATCGACGAGATCCTCGATCTGGCAAAGATCGAGTCCCAGCAGGTACCGCTGTCGCGGGAGCCGGTGTCGCTGGCCGAAGTCATGCTCGAATGCCAGGGCATGGTCGAACCGCAGGTGCTGCAGCACGGCATCCGCATGATCTTCCCCCGCTTCGACGTGCCATGCTTTGTCCTGGCCGATCGCATCCGGGTGAAGCAGGTTCTCCTTAACCTGCTTTCCAATGCCATCAAATACAACTCCGAGCAGGGAACGGTCGAGGTGGAATATGCAGAGAGCACGCCGGGCCGCATTCGCGTGAGCGTCAGGGACACCGGCAGCGGACTGTATCCGGAACAACTGGCGCAGCTGTTCCAGGCGTTCAATCGCCTCGGGCAGGAAGCCGGCCGCGAGCAAGGCACCGGCATCGGCCTCCTGGTGGCCAAGCGGCTGGTCGAACTGATGGGGGGCGTGATCGGCGTGGAAAGCACGGTTGGGACGGGCAGCGTGTTCTGGTTCGAGCTTGCCGCCTGTGCCGAGCCGCAGCTTGCCGTGGAAGGAGGCGAAGCCGCGGCATTGACCCAACCGCCACGGCCCCGCGCAGCGGGGCCGCATACCCTGCTCTATATAGAAGACAACCCGGCCAACCTGAAGCTGGTCGAGCAAATCATCGCGCGCATCCCCGACATCAGCCTGCTGACCGCCGTGAACGGAAAAAACGGCATCCAGATCGCGCGCGTCTCCCGGCCGGATGTGATCCTGATGGACATCAATCTGCCCGACATCGACGGCTACGAAGCCCTGAAAGTCATCAGCACCGATCCGGCCACCGAGCATATCCCCGTCATTGCCATCAGTGCCAATGCCATGCCGCATGACATCGAGAGAGGCTTGAAGGCAGGTTTCTTCCGCTATATCATCAAGCCCATCAAGGTAACCGAGTTCATGAGGGCGCTGGACCTGGCGCTGGCATTCGCCGGCAACCGATCCATTGCCGGCAAACAGGCGCGGTGATCCCCATGATAAGCCCGGCGGATATTCTGCACGGCAATGTCCTGATCGTCGACGATCAGGAGACCAATGTCCTTCTGCTCGAGCGCATGCTGCGCGCTGCCGGCTATGTTTCCCTCACCTCCACGATGGATCCGGGCGCGGTCTGCGGGCTGCACCTCAAGAACCACTACGACCTGATCCTGCTCGACCTGCAGATGCCCGGCCTGGACGGTTTCCAGGTGATGGAGAAGCTCAAGGAAACCGATGCGGACGGCTACCTGCCGGTGCTGGTCATCACCGCCCAGCCGGAACACAAGCTGCGCGCGCTCCAGGCCGGAGCCAAGGATTTCATCAGCAAGCCGTTCGACCTGGCCGAGGTGCTGGCGCGCGTGCACAACATGCTGGAAGTGCGCCTGCTGCACCGGGAATTGCAGCATACCAACGACGTGCTGGAACAACGGGTGGGGGAAAGAACCGCCGACCTCCAGGCAAGCTACCTGGAAACCATTTTTACGCTGACGCGCGCGGCGGAGCACAAGGATGTGGACACCGGCGCTCACGTGCAGCGCATCAGCTACTACAGCCGCGAACTGGCCAGGATGCTTGGCCTGGATGAAGAGTTCGCCGGCAAGATCTTTTTTGCCAGCCCGATGCACGACATCGGCAAAATAGGCATTCCCGACCATATCCTGCTCAAGCCGGGCGTCCTGACGCCGGAGGAGTGGGAGATCATGAAGGGGCACTCCGCCATGGGCTCAACGATTCTCGGCAACAGCAGGTCACCCTATCTCCTGCTGGCTGCCGAGATCGCGCTCGCTCACCACGAGCGCTGGGACGGCGGCGGGTATCCGGACGGCAAGCGGGGCGAGGCGATCCCGCTGGCGGCGCGCATCGTGAATCTCTGCGACATCTATGACGCCATCCGCAGCCGGCGGCCCTACAAACCCCCGTTCAGCCATGCGGAGGCCATGGGCATCATTTCCCGGGGCGAGGATGGCCGCTGCCTGCCAGAGCATTTTGACCCGGCCGTTTTAACGGCGTTCAGGAAAAACGACCAGGCGTTCCGCGATATCTTCGAGGCGTACACAGCGACACCATGAAGGGCCATGTCGCGGACGACAAGTATTTCTTGAGGCCTTTCCCGAAAATGAAACCCCAGCACAGTCATTCATAAGGCTGCGGGCGCTGCGCTTTATCACGCCAAGCATGAAGGGCGGGGCCGGGTGGTCATGGCCAGGGGATAGCGCTTCCCGAAAAAAACAAGAAGATCCTCTGTGTCAGGGCGACGATGAATCAGCGGATGGTGAAAATCGTTCGACAGGATTGGAACGGGCGCCCCCTCCTCCCCCGAAGAGGGGACGCCCGATCCGGATCAGCGGCGGGAATGATTCCCCCGCCGGTCCCCCACCAGAAGTCAATTCCTGACGCGTCCGGGCTAGAGGACGGCGATCAGGCCGATCACGGCAAAGATGATGACCACGACGATAACGATGTCCCGGGTGGACATGTAGCCGCCCCCGGCATCGGAAGCCGTGACCACATCCTGCGCGCCGATCTCGAGCTGAACCATCGGCTCCGGCTGCGGAGCCGCCGTTTTTTCAGCAGCCATGGCAATGGACGAAGCCAGCACGATCATCAACAGGGCACTCCAGACTCTAGTCTGTTTTTTCATTTTGTTTCTCCTTATTTATCTTCATGGGCCGGGCCCTTTCAATGCGCAGGGCCCTGACCTGCAGATAATGCTCGCGGATGAACTTCTCGCCCGGGGCCAGCCGCCGCGCCTGCTCCAGCGACTGCAGCGCCGGTTCGATCTTTTCCTGCTTGGCGTACGCCAGGCCCAGAACGTCGTGGGCGTAGGCGCTCTTGGCGTCCAGGGCGATGGCTTGCCGGGCATAGGCCTCGGCTTCCGCGAACTTGCCCTCTCTCAGGCTGATCATGCCCAGGCTATACAGCGGATAGGGATCGGCAGCCAGCGCTTCCCTGGCTTTTTCCCACTGCTCCCTCGATCCCGCGAAATCTTTCCTGCGGTAATAGGCGGTGGCCAGGTTGATGGCGGTCAGCGGGTCATTTTGCAATGCGGGAAAAGGAAAGGGGCTTTGCCCGGGGACAACGGCCAGCATCCACCGGGACTGGTTCCGCCCCTTGCCCAATTCCCAGACCTTCGAAAAATTCTTGAACGACATGGCAAAACGGCTGCCGAAAAAGGGATCATGAAAAATCACCTGGCCCGATTCGTCATCAAAGCCGATGACCACCCGGTAGTGTCCCTTGGGGATCTCTTTAATGGGCTTGGTCAGGACGATCACCGGGAAGCCCTTGCCGACGACCTCTTTCAGTATCCGCAGGTCCCCCTGGAAAGAATAGCTCGCGAATCCCTGGCGCCGCGGATACAGGACCATCTCGGAGTTGGTTGTCGCCTGGTTCCCGGAATCAAAGATGTCATCCGTGATCCGCCGCTGGCTGAAGGAATGCGCTTCATCCCAGTAGTTGAGGACCATGGCCAGGCAGGCCGGGCCGCAATAATTCCTTTTCAGCCATTTTTCAGCGGGAACATTCTGGATCAAATATCCTTTTTCAGGCTTGGATTTATTGTACTTGGCAACCTGGGCCGAAAACAGGCAGGGAGAGAGCACTCCCAGCATGGCGAGAATCCCCCCTACCCGTATTGCGGTACGGGCTTGCGGCCGGCTCATCCTGGTCCTGTTGCGGCTAAAGGATCTTTTTGCCCTGCAACAAGCGCAGGACCACGATCACCAAGGCGATGACCAGGAGAACGTGGACCAGGCCACCGACGTGGAACGCGAAAAATCCCAGGGCCCAAAGAACCAATAGAACGACAATGACTGTTTCCAGCATGTTAACCTCCTTTTTTTCCGCCTCCCACTGCCCTGCTGCCGGTCAAGGCCGATCGGCCAGTGGGTCCGGGGAGAAGCTACTGATCATGAAGCATTTTTCATGCCAGCATATTCCCTCGTTCCAGGCATGCCGGGAATCAATTTTTTTTCTGGAAACGGACGGATTTGCTGGGATCCGGCGATCCCCTGCCTGGGACCAGGCAAGATGCGCGATCATTTCGCCTGAAAGACATGCCTGATAAAAAGGATAATTCCTGCTTTGCAGGACATTATTCCCATGGCCCTTCCGGGCGCAGGCCCATGGCGCCGGAAACCCGGGGCATGAGCAATCCATACTGGGATTATCTGGAATCATAATGGGCCCTGCTCGCGGACGAGCGAATGACAGCTTGGCATATAACATGCATGGTATATCGCATGAAAAGAGACGCAGCATGAAAAAAGGCTTAAAAGCGATCACATCCCGCGAAACGCTGATTCCAGGAATTCTATCCTTGCTGTTGATGACGGGACTGCTGGTTTTGCTGATGATCACCGGCTACCTGTTCGCCGCGAACACGGACGAACGCATCGCGGCGGCCGCCAGGGAAGCGTTCGTATCCCAGGCCTATCTCAAGGGGGATGATATCCAGGTGCGCGCCCAGGATGGCGCGGTCACCTTGACGGGAACCGTTGCCGGGGAACCCCATTCATCATTGGCCGCCGAAACGGTTGCCGATCTGCCCGGAGTCAAGCGCGTGTATAACCGGCTGGAGGTAAGGGCCCATGCGGGCTCAGGCCCAACATCGTCGCCTGCCGGCCTTTCCGGACCTGGCCTGCAAAATGTCGCGAAATAGTTAAGGAGACCAAACAAAATGAACACTCTATTCGTTCTTGAGACAACGGTTGCGAAGCCCCTGAATGTGATCCTGCACAACATCCTCACATTCATCTATTATCTTGCCCATCAGATCGGCTTGGGGATCTTCAAAGGCGTTCACGCGGTGTTTCCGGGAATCGTTTTCCCGGACAGCCTTGTCGATCCCCTGGGATTCCTGGTCATACTGACCTTATTCATGTTCCTGGTCAGCTTGGAGCTCGGCAAGAAAATCGCCTGGATCGTCGTTAGCGCTGCCTGGATCCTGTTGCTCATCCGGATCCTCATGATCATTTTCCGACTCGGATAAACTCGCGAGCAGAACCGGGACAAAGCAGACGTTCGGGAAGCCCGGGAAATTGCCCGTTGAACAGGATCATTCCTGATTTTTCGGGACAGTTTTTGCCGTCGCACATCCTCCGGATCCCCCACAAGTAATTTTTTAAATAAAATCGCCGAAGTATTGTAATTGAAAAAGCGTTTTTGCTAATATAATCATGGGATGGTGGCAAAACAAGTGGAAAATGTCCTGGTTATCCATTCGGACAAGGTGAGCGGCGAGAGGATCAGCAATGCCGTGAGCCAGATGGGGCATGCGCCGACGATCGCCCATACGCTTGCCGAGGGGCTACAGAAAGCCAGATCCGAGCCTTTTGCCGTTGTTTTCCTTGAGGCGCAACTGCCCGACGGCTCCGGCCTGGACAGCATCGTCAAATTGAAGTCCAGCGGCTACTTCCCGGAAATCATCATCATCACCGGCTTCGGCAATCCCGATGAAGCGGAACTGGCCATTACCAACGGCGCCTGGGATTATCTCGAAAAGCCGGTCTCGCTGGAGATCATCCGGCTGCACGTTGCCCGGATCATGGAGTACAAGGCCGAAAAAGGGATCAAGAAAACACCCATCGCCTTGAAAAGGAAGGATATCATCGGCAGCTCGAAACGGCTGGATGACAGCTTTGAGCTTCTGGCCCAGGCGGCGCAAAGCGACGTCAATGTGCTCATCACCGGGGAGAGCGGGACCGGGAAAGAACTTTTTGCCAAGGCGATCCACAGCAACAGCCACCGGGCCCAGGGCAACTTCGTGATCGTCGACTGCACGGCCCTGCCGGAGACGCTGGTGGAAAGCGTTCTTTTCGGGCACACGCGCGGATCCTTCACCGGGGCCTACGTCAGCCAGGACGGCCTGGTCAAGCAGGCCGACAAGGGGACCCTGTTCCTCGACGAGATCGGCGAGCTGCCGTTGACGATCCAAAAGACCTTCCTGCGGGTCATCCAGGAGCACCGCTTCCGCCCGGTGGGAGGAAGCCAGGAGGTCGCCAGCGATTTCAGGCTGGTGGCGGCGACCAACCGCAGCCTGGAGGAGCTGGTGCGGCAGAAAACTTTCCGCGCGGACCTGCTCTTCCGGCTGCGATCGCTGGTGATCGAACTGCCGCCCTTGCGGGAATGCCTGGAAGATCTCAAGGAATTGACCCTGCATTACATGGGCACCCTGTGCCTGCGGTTCGGGTTGGAACCCAAGGGGTTCTCCCCGGAATTCTGGAAAACCGTCAGCAATTACAAGTGGCCGGGGAATGTTCGCGAGTTGATCCAGGCCCTGGAAAAGGCCTTGCTCGCCGCCAAGGAGGAGCCCATCCTTTACCCGCTCCACCTGCCCTCCTATATCCGCATCCAGGTGGCGCGCAACGGTATTCAAAAGAAGCTCGGGTTGGAGGAAATTCCGGAAAACGGCACGACCGTTCCCGGAGCGCTGTCCACTTTGAAGGAGTTTCATCGTGCTGCCGTTTCAACGGCGGAAAAACAGTATTTTACGGACCTGATGGCGTCCGTCGCCGGAAATATCGATGAAGCCTGCCGGGTTTCCGGCTTGTCCCGCTCGCGGTTATACGCGCTTCTGAAAAAATACCGGCTGCTATCCAACTTTCCACCCAATTGAAACCGGTTCTGACCCGGGGGCACTGCCTCATATGGAATTGGCATCAATCTTGATTGAGATTTATTGTAAAACAAGAAAAAAAGTGCCCTTATATTTTATAGGGAGGAAAAACGAAAATGCAACTCCTTTTCTATGCCAAAAGAAATGACGAAAGCGAAACCCGGCTTGATGCGGCGATCCGCTCCGTGGCCCCGGGAGGAGCGATCGAGCGTTTCGTCTCGCTGGATGGTTTTCGCGATCGGCTGCGCAGTATCGTTGAACCGAATTCCATCATGGTCCTGGCCGCGGTCGACCGGGAAGAACTATTGGAAATGCAAGCCCTTCGCGACATGCTGACCGAGATCTTTGTTATCCTGGTGCTCCCCGATCGGCTGGAGAGCACCGTCAAGCTGGCCTATCTTTTAAGGCCGCGATTCTTAAGTGAAACAAAGGATGATTTCACGGATTTGAGCCAGATCGTCGCCAAAATGATCAGCTCTCCTCATGGCCCGCCTGGCCCGGCCGCAGGCAAGTTTCCCGGCATTTCCGGATCATTGCCCTGAAGGGGGATCAGCAAGCGCCGCGCGGGGACTCTCCGCGTCTTACAAAAAGAGAACGTTTCCTGCGGACAAGGATATTTCCTGTCTTTCAAGACGATTTTCTTCCCGCATACTCTCCGTTGTAACCAGGGCGGATGGGTCTCGCCAGGAAAAGCGAATACCCGCGGCCATGGGAAGAAACGCTGTTGCCTGGCATTAAAATTGCTTGGTTATTAATGGAATAGTTGAAACATTTAAAATGGAGGTTTTACATGTTAAAAAAATTCATTATTATCCTGGTCGCGGCGCTGTTTCTGGCTGCGGCCGCCGCCCCGGTCTTTGCGCAGCAAGTGCTGATGAACTCGGCCGAGACCATCAACAAGGGCAATCTCAAGCTGGCCGTTTTCCCGACCGTGCTGTTCGGCAAGAACGGCGGCGACTCGGTATGGGGCGTGGCCGGCCGTTTCGGGTATGGGCTTACGTCGAGCCTGGACATCGAGGCCAAGGCGGCCTTCTTTAAAGGACTCAAATATTTCGGCGTCGATCTGGAGTATTGGTTCCTCAAGGGGGAAAATTTCAACGTCTCGGCAGCGCTGGGCGGACACATGACCGACGTCGATGGCGGCGGGGACAGCAAGGGCATCGACGCCGCCCTCCTGGCCAGCACCAAGCCGGCGAAGAACCTGGAGATCTACGGGGGCCTGATGGCTTCCTTCGATTCCATCAAGAACGGGGATAACTACACCCTGCTGCATCTCGTGCCTGGGATCGAGTACCGCATCAGCGACGACCTGGATTTCCTGGCCGAGGTCGGCATCGCCCTCAACGACAACGCCCGCAGTTATGCCAGCGTGGGGTTGGCATTGTACCTGATGCGCTGAAGCTTTTTTCCGCGCAGGCGGAGTTTATTTCTGGCTCGTGGGAGAAGGGGGAAAATGGGAACGAGCCCCGGGGCGACCGATCGGTCGCCCTTTTTTTTACCCAGGCCCGCTTTCCGTCCCGGCACGGAACTGCCGCACGATATCCCGTATCCCCGCGGCGAATTCCACCTCGGTCCGGAAGCCGAGTTCCTCGCGGATCCGGCGCGCGTCGCAGAGCCAGTAATTGCCGCGGGCGCTGCGCAGATCGCTGCGCGTGACCAGGGGCGGCTTGCCGCTCAGCCTGGCGACGGCCTCGGAAACAAGGGCCACGCCCAGCAGAAGCGGATGGGGTATCTTCAGCACGAATTTCATGTCCAGGGCCCGGAGCAGCTCGACCATGATCTCGCGCCATGAATAGGCTTCGTCCGCCGCCACGAAATAGGTCTTGCCGCTGGCCCGGTCGTGCTCCGCTGCCAGGACCAGCGCCCGGACCAGGTCCTGCACGAAACAGATGCTGGTCTGCTTTTCCCGGCGGCCGATCAGGGGGACGATGCGCCGCCGGAGCAGCTTCATGACGGCGAGCAGCTCCCGCTGGCCGGCGCCCAGCACGTTCGGCGG
>JBGSPO010000179.1:0-2559 GCA_041738575.1 Candidatus Aminicenantia bacterium | reverse complement strand
GCGGCCAGGCGCAGCGGGTCCTTCTCGCGCACCAGCACGCCGCCGCCGTTCAGGGTCTCGGCGACGGCGCCGGCGTCGAAGGCCAGCACCGGGATGCCGAGGTGAAAGCACTCGACCAGCGGGGCGCAGAAGCCCTCGTGCTCGCTCATGTGCAGGTATAGGTGCGACAGCTTGGCGTAGGAGACCAGCTCGGCCAGCGGGATGTGGCCGCTGAAGATGACGTCGCGCGCCCCCAGGGCGGCCACCAGCCCCTGCAGGGCCGAGACGTAGCGCTCGAAGCCGCGGTATTCGCCGACAAGGAACAGGCGGGAAGCGGGGTTGAAATGCCGCTGGTAGTAGTGGAAAACGCGAATGACGTCCTCGACCTTCTTGTTGGGGATGATGCGGCCGATGAATATGAGGTTGGTCTTGCCGTCGGCGAACAGTTCGCGGAATACCGGCAGCACCGGCAGGTCGAACTTGGCGAAATCCATGACCAGGGGCAGGACCCCGGTCCGGCGGAAGCCGGCCTCCACCAGCTCGCGGCGGTTGTATTCCGAGTCACCCAGGGCCAGGTCGACCTGGTCGGCCATGCTCTTCAGCTCCAGGCGGCCCTTGAAGCAGTCCTTGGCCAGGATGCGGTGATAGTCCAGGAAAAAATGATACGGCGTGATGTTGTGGTAGATGATGACCTTGCGGTCGGCCAGGCGCAGGAATTTCTTGGTCACCGGCGAGCCGATGGAGAAATGAAAAATGACCGTGTTGCCGGCGCCGGCGAAGCGGTCGTATTCGAGATAATTGCGCACCTGCTGGGCGTAGCGCGGGTGAAAATGCTTGGTGAATATCTCCGAGCCGATGCCCTGGGCGCGCAGGAAGTCGCGAATCTCCAGCGCCTCGTTGCCGATGGCGTCGCCGTAGGAATAGGAGGTCAGGAACTGGTGGACGTTCATCTAGGATGGCCGCTTCTTCTCCAGGGCCCGCTGGCGGCTCTCCAGGAACTCGATCTTGTCCTCGAGGATGCGCAGGCGCGTTTTCAGCAGCTCCTCCTCGGTCTTCAGCTTCGTGGCCTCGACGATCAGGTTGTGCGCGGCGTTGTGCAGCAGGCGGATGTATTCGCTGCTCTGCAGGATGATCGGGACTTTTTTTTGCAGGTCGAGAATGTTGGTCTTCAGCTCCACGTACATGGGGCGGTTCATGAAGCGCAGCAGGGGCGACAGCAGGCTGCGCACCTTTTTCAGGATGCCCTTGGCTAGGCCGGTCTCGCGCATGGCTTCCTGCAGCTGCCCCGGCGCGGCCATGTTCTCGGCGAAACCGGGATAGAGGATGGGCTCGTAGATGTGGGGGATCTCCAGGAAATCGGGCAGCGGCTGCAGCTCCATCTCGGAGATCTCGTCGATCTCGCTCTGCTTCAGCAGCCCCGCATCCATCTTTTCCTGGATCTTTTTCTGGATGGCGGCCATGATCTCGTCGACGTCGATCCCCGCCGCGGCCTGGATGAAAGGTTCCATGAAGGCACCTCCTGCCCTGCAGATTATACAGGAAGCGGCGGGGCTCCACAAGTGCCAAGTCCACTGCCTCAATCCCTTTTCCAGAGCGGGTTTTCGAGGGGTGTTCCTCGAATAGCCTGTCATATCAATGGTTTATGCGAAAAAAATTATTAAAATCCTCTCTACAGCTTGACTTTTGAGATTTCACCCTCTAGAATCCCTTGCAGGAGGCATGATGAATAAAACCGAACTGGTGAAGGCGATCGCCGAAAATGCGAACTTGAAAGTGTCCGAGACGGAAAAAATGGTCAACGCGTTCCTGGATTCCGTGGCCACCTGCCTGAAAAAAAAGAACAAAGTGACCCTGGTCGGCTTCGGGACTTTCGCCGTTGCCCACAGAAAGCAGAAGATGGGCATCAATCCCAAGACCGGTCAGAAAATTTCCATCAAAGCCAAGAATGTCCCCGTCTTCAGAGCCGGCAAGGCCCTGAAGGACAGAGTGAAATAAGCCGGACGCGATCCGGCGCTGACAGGGAGGGGGCGAAAATTCCAGCCCGGGGCAGCAGGTCCCGGGATGGATGGAGAGTGTTTTCCTGAATTAAATCCAGATCAATTCCCCGGAACGGGATTGGTCTGCCTGCAGGTCAATAGACGTCGATCGGGCAGCTGGCGCCGGCGATCTCCAGCTTGTTGCGCTGGGCGTCATAGGCGTTGACGCTGCCGATGCGCAGGACGTACTTGCCCTTGCCGGTGAACTTGACCTTCAACTGGATGGCGGCCGCGGCCAGCGCCTGGGTGCTGTCGCGGTTGAACGACAACCCCAGGTCGAAGTTGCTTCCCGAGATATTCTTCAATATTTTCACGTCGCCGGCGCTGAGGGTGTCGGTCTTGATCTCGACGATCTCGCAGTTGCCGCCGCTGAGCGCCAGGCTGGCCAGCGGTTTTGCCGCCATGATGCCCAGGGAAAAGAAGGCGTCGGAATTGGCGGGCAGGCTGGCCTGGCCCGGGGTGATGGTCACGCGGTCGCCCGCTTCCGCCGGCGGCAGGGTTTCCGGTCCGTCCTCGCCGGTCGCGTCTTCCTCCGGGGCCGGCT
>JBGSPO010000075.1:0-3599 GCA_041738575.1 Candidatus Aminicenantia bacterium | reverse complement strand
GCCGCCGGGCGGCCCAGGGCCACCACGGCCGGGAGTCGCTCGTTTTAGCCCATTCCCAGCGCCATGGCGAAATTACGGCGGTCAAAGATGCCGCCGATCCAGCAGCTGCCCAGGTCGAGCGAGGTGGAGTAAAGGACCGCCGCCTCCAGGGCGAAACCGATGTCCTCCCACGGGCGCGGCGCGTCCCTGGCGACCCGAGCCGTCAAATAGAAGCGCACCCCCTTGATCATGCCGTAGCTGCCGGTAGAGAAAAGGTTTTCCGCCCTGACCTTCTGCCCGTCGATCATGCCGAAGCGCAGCCGGGTGGCAAAGGGCAGATCCAGGCCGGCAGGAAAATTCACCAGGGCCTCCAGCAGTTCCGGTTCCAGGCCGCGGCCGTCAAAGCTGCGGCATGAATAACGCTTTTGGATCAGTTCGGCGACCGGCAGGGAGAAAGCATTTTTCCTGGGCATGGCGGGATTATAGCATATTCACGTGCCTTGCCGCAGGCGGGAAATCCGGCTATAATGCCCCAGGAAAAGCGCCCGTAGCTCAAAGGATAGAGCGGCAGCCTTCGAAGCTGCGCGTTGGGAGTTCGAGTCTCTCCGGGCGTAAAACGCCTGCGACAAATATTTTTTTTCTTGAGATTGTTTGCCGGCTGCTTTTATTTATTAGCGATGATCATGCGAAGGTTCGTCGTGCTGGCCTTGCTCTCCCTGCTGCTGGCGGCAGGCGAGCGCTCCATTCGCATCGAGTACCCCAACGGCGGCGAAATCCTGAAGCGCGGCAGCCAGGCGGAGATCCGCTGGCGCACCCAGGGCGTCGAAGGCAACCTGGCTATCCTGCTTTTCAGGAACGGCGAGCAGCATGCCGTCATTGCGGCCAGCATCCCGGACAGCGGCTCTTTCCAGTGGGTTGTCGCGACGAGCCTGCCCGAGGACAGGCGCTACCGCCTGCGCATCTGCTCGCTGCTCGACTTGCGGCTCAACGATTTCTCCGACCTCGATTTTAGTATCAAGTAGCAACTCCGTGACGCGTGACGCGTGACAAGTAAGAATAAAATCCCAAATCCCAAGCACCAAAACCAAGATAGTGTTAGTGTTGAACTATGCAATAAAATGAATTCTGTCTAAGTGTTAGTGTTAGCAGGATCACATTTACTTTCTTGCTGTCACTGTCACTGACACTTAGAATCCGTCTATTTTCCTGCTACCACTATCACTAACACTTTCTAAGATCACTTTTTGTCCCGGCCTCGTGGTATAATCGCCGCTGGTCCCCAGCCATGGAAAAAAACATCATTCTCAAGGGCATCCGCACCAATAACCTGAAGAACATCGACGCCGCCATCCCCCTGGGGAAGATCACGGCCCTGGTCGGCGTCAGCGGTGCCGGCAAGTCGTCGCTGGCATTCCACACCCTCTACGCCGAGGGCTACATCCGCTACATCGAATCGATCTCGCCCTACATCCGCCAGTTCCTGGACCAGATCGAGAAGCCCGATATCGACCGCGTCGACAACCTGCCCCCGGCCATCGCCTTCCGCCAGAAGAAACCGCACAAGAACCCGCGCTCCATCGTGGCCACCGCCTCCGACATCTTCGATTACCTGCGCATCCTCTATGCCAAGATCGCCGATTTTTATTGCCCGGGTTGCGGCGAAGTAGTGCGCAAGTTCAGCATCGACGAGATCGTCCAGGACCTGCTGGCTCGCCCGCGGGGGCGCCTGCGCATCTGCTTCGCCTACCAGGGCGACATCGCCTTCCTGGCCAACCGCGGCTACCGCTTCCAGGTACGCGGCGGTGAGAGGGCCCCCCGGTCCCAAGGGACCAGGACGTCGGCGCGGGTCGAAAAGGCCGGCATCGATGCCAAGAGCAAGGACCAGCCCATACAGGTCCTGGTCGATGAGCTGGAGAACAGCCCCGGGAACCGCGCGCGCATCTTCGAGGCCGTTGACGGCGCCATGTCCCTGAGCCGGAACACGCTCACTGTTTTTTACGGCAACGAGGAGCTGGGCTTCCCCTTCTCGCTCTACTGCCCGCGCTGCCGTCGGGAATACGAAAACCCCGACGAGAACCTGTTCTCCTTCAACAGCGCCAGGGGGGCCTGCCCGCAATGCAAGGGCTTCGGCGACGTGACGGCCATCGATCCCGAACTGGTCTTCTCGGCGGACCTCTCGCTGGCCAATGGCGCGGTCCTGCCCCTGAATACTCCGGCCAACCGCGAATACCGCGACGACTTCCTGAAGAACGCCCGCAAGGCCGGCATGGACCTGCACCGCCCGCTGCGCGAGTTCAGCGCCGGCGAGAAGGATTTCCTGCTGCGGGGATCAGGAAGCTTCCCGGGACTGGAGGGGCTCTTTGCCTACCTGCGGAAAAAATCCTACCGCGTGCAGGCGCGCGCCTTCCTCAGCCGCTTCACCTCCTACCATGCATGCCCGGCCTGCAACGGCTGCCGCTTCAACCCGCTGGTCCTTTCCTTTCGCATCCAGGGGCGCACCATCGCCGATTTCCTGGCCATGACCATCGGCGAGGCCGACGCCTTCATCCGCGCTTTGGACCCGCAGCGTTACCGCAACCGCATCGCGCCCGACGTGTTCCGCGAGATCGCCGCCAAGCTGCAGTTCCTGATCCAGAACCGCCTGCACTATATCCAACTGGACCGCCCGACCTTCACCCTGTCCCGGGGCGAGCACCAGCGCATCAACCTGGCCTTCATCATGGGTTCAACACTTTCTGATTCGCTGCTGATCATCGACCAGCCCTCGGCCGACCTGCACCCGGCCGACTACGGTAAAATGGACCGGTTCCTGCGCCGCCTGAAGGACAACGGCAACACCATCGTGCTGGTCGAGCACAACCCGCTCCTGGTGCGCTGCGCCGACCATGTGATCGAGCTGGGCCCGGGCGCCGGCAGCCAGGGCGGCCGCGTCATCTTCAGCGGCGGTCGTGCCGCTTTCTTCGCCGGCCGCACCACGCTCACCCAGGATTATTTCCGGCGCCGGTCCGGTTTTGCCGCCGTTGGAAGAAATACCGCCGGCTTCATGGAATTCCTCAATGCCAGCGCCCACAACCTCCGGCATTTCGACCTGCGCCTGCCCAGGCAGGCGCTGACGGTCATTGTCGGCGTCAGCGGCGCCGGCAAAAGCTCCCTGCTATATGACGAGATCTTCCTCAAGCACCCGGTCATCCCCGGCATCAGTGAGACCGTGCATATCGATCCCGGGGTCCGTTCCCTGCGCGCCAACAGCCACATCGCCGGTTTCCTGGACGCCTCCGCACCCATCCGCGCTTTCTTCGCCGCCCTGAAGCCCAGCCGCCTGCTGGGCTACCAGCCGGGCCATTTCTCCTTCCACTCGCCCCTGGGCCGCTGTCCGGAATGCCAGGGCCGCGGATTCCTGGAGATCGAAATGCAGTTTCTGCCCGCGGTGCGTTCCGCCTGCGGCCATTGCCGCGGCAGCGGCTTCGCTCCCGACGTGCTGAAGATCAACCACCGGGGCCGGAGCATCGCCGACGTCCTGGACATGACCGTCGACGACTTCTGCGCCGGGTTTGCCGCCGACGTGCCCGCCGCCGCATCCGCCCTGCAGGGGCTGCGCGACAACGGCATGGGCTACCTGC
>JBGSPO010000068.1:0-2648 GCA_041738575.1 Candidatus Aminicenantia bacterium | reverse complement strand
GCCGGGCCCGAGAAGGTTCCGGCAACGGTCCGGCAGCCCGCGGGACGGGAAGCCTCCACGGTCGTGCCGCCGGCCAGCGAAGAGATTCTGGGCGACCTGGATGGTGAACTGGAGCGGCTGCGCCGCTTCCTGGAAACCAGGGATTTCGCCGCCGCCGACCGCCTGGCAAATGCCCTGGTCCGTTCCGGTCCGGAAAGCAGGGCCTGCCCCATGCTGGGCAAGGTGAAATTTCTCCTGGGCCAGTTCCCGGCCGCGGCCAGGCTCTGGTCCCGGGCGCTGCAGGAAAACCTGTTCATCTCCCTGGAGATGCTGCACGTGCACGGCGGCAGCGATGGCTTCTGCCTCGGCCAGTTGAAATTCAAAAAAAAGCTTATCCTGTTCAATTCCGACAGCCGCGGCGATCACAGCCTGGCCCTCAACCCCGGCAACCTCCGCCCGCTCATCCTGGGCAGCGACATGGCGATCCACATCATCGGCAGGGTCGACGGCCAGGAGATCGACGAGAGCTTCCTGGTGCCCGGCAAGTTGCGGCGGCGGGTCAAGGAAAAATTCCTCGTCGACTTCATCAACCAACAAGTATTTTAGGAGGCGTGGATGAAAAAAGATCAGCTCGCAGCGCCGTCCATTCTGGACCGCGCCTGCGCCGGCTTTTCCTTTGCCGGCTTCTGGCAGGGCAACAAGATTCCGCTGCTCCTGGCTCTGGTCGCCGCAGCCTTGGTGCTGGCCCTCTTCCTCTGGCTCTCCCGGCGGCGACGCCAGGACGTCTTGCCGGAGATCCAGGCCAGAACCGCCGTTTCCCATCCTGACGTGGACATGGGCATGACCCAGATCGAGAATGCGCCAGGCGACGGTGAGCGCAAACCCGCCCCTTCTCCCGGCATCCACGGCAAGATCGAGATCCTGGTCGGCGGCCAGCAGATCAGCTCCTACCTGGTCACCGACAATCCCCTGCCCATCGGGCGTGATCCCGGCCAGGCCCTGGTCATCATCCAGGAACCGATCGTTTCCAAGCTGCATTGCCAGGTCTTTGCCCACGGCGGGCAGGTCTTCGTCAAGGATCTCAACTCCACCAACGGCATCTATGTGAACGAGGAAAAGGTCAGCGAGCGGCAGCTCGAGGACGGGGACGCGATCTTCCTGGGCAAAAAGGGAACGGTGCGGATCGTCTATCATCGCTAGGAGGCCCCATGCAGCGCAGGATCTTTTTTTTTGTCGTTCTGGGATTCATGGCCGGCACCGCCTGGTGCCAGAAGCCGGTCGACAGGGCGGACATACTGCAGGACCCTGAATGGAAGAAGATCTACGATGACCATGTGCCCGACGCGGCATGGATCGCCGGCCTGCGGAGCCAGGCCGCTGAATTGAGGGCGGATGTCTATTTCGCATTTTGGTGCAGCGATTCCCTGAACCATGTCCCGGTCTTCCTGAAGGTCCTGGACGTGGCCGCTGTCCCCGGGTTCAAGGCCGTTTTTTACGAAGTGGAGCGCAAGGCGACCGCGGAACAGAAATACTATGTCGAAGAAATGAGGGTGGAAAAAGTCCCCACGTTCATTTTTTATGCCGACGGCGCCGAGATCGGGCGCATCGTCGAGAATCCGGCCAATTCCCTCCTTGAAGATATCCTTTTTATCGCCAGCGGAGGGAAAAATTAGGAAATCAGCCATTGTTTTTTTATTGTTCACGCTTGTTTGCTCGCCATCATTGCACATGACGTCTGCCGATACGGCCCCACCGGCCCCGGCCGCCGAAAAGGGGTCCGCCGCCGCTCAGAAAAAAACCGCTGACGAAGGCAGCGCCTTCGTAGAACAGGAAGGCCCCGTGTTCGAAGGCGATAAACCCAGGAGAGGCGCCCCCCTGGTTGTTGCCGCCGCGGTCGTACTCGTTGTCGCGGCGGTCTACTTCCTGGCCATCAAGAAACCCGGAACCGCCAGCACCATGATCGAGGTGAACTCTGTCCCTGATGGCGCCAATATCATTCTGGATGGCCGGAATATCGGCAAGGTGACCAGTTATACCTTTTCCAACGTGACCCCGGGTTTCCACAGCGTAAAATTGACCAAGAGCGGGTACGAGGATTTTTCCACGACGGTGATCGTCCTCAAGGGGGAAACCGCCGTGGTCAATGCCACGCTGACCAAGATCCTACAATAAGGGGAAAAGTAGGTTCGACGTTCGAGGTTCCATGTTCGATGTTAAAAAAAGAAGAATACTCTGGTGAGATTCTTAGTTTTTGTAATTGAAAGGATTTCGTTATAATGCAATGGCTTTCAACTTCGAACGTCGAACTTCGAACCTCGAACCTGCGCTTTTGTTTTTAGAGATATGGAGCCAATTCGATCACGGACGGCGGGTTGCTCTGCTTCATGAAGTATTCGGGAAGCAATTTCATTCCCAGCGACGCCTCGTCGGGGGTGCGGTACCGGCCCCAGAGGACCAGCCAGCAGGCGCGGCCGTCGCGGCTGGTTTTGTTGAGCAGAAAAAAATCGCCCTTTTCGTCCAGCTGGGCGTAAGCGGTGCGCACCGATGCCTTCAGGCAGTCCATCTCAAGCAGGATGCTGTATTTGACCCCGGCGGCGAGCATCTCGTCGCGCCAGATATCCCCGGCCGCCTTGAAGTTCCCGGCGGCGAACCGCTGCCGGGCCTGGCCG
>JBGSPO010000051.1:0-4143 GCA_041738575.1 Candidatus Aminicenantia bacterium | reverse complement strand
CGCTGGCTGCCTTGCTGTGCGCTTGCCTGGGCGGGGGCGTTTCCCGGGCGCAGATCGCCGGGCCGGGCGTCTGGCCGCCCAGCGGCCGGGACCAATGGTTTGCCATCGACGTGAAAACGGATCGCGACCCCGGGCAGATCGAAGCCGCGTTCAACCAGGCGCTGGTTGAGGAAATGGCCTTCCTGGACCCTGGCTTCAATGCCACCGTTTTTTTCGCCAAGCGCATTCGCGTGACCCAGGGCAAGGCCAAGGACAGAAAAAAGCATCCCGGGCAGCCGGAGAAGGCCGACGATCTGCGCTTCGAGGCCGAATGGCAAACCGGCTACCTGAACCAGCATCGCGGCTCGACCTACCGCTTCATCCCGCTGGAGGCCATCCGCAGCCTGGACCTGCATTTCGTGCCCAACCTGCGCGAGCGCTTTCCCAAGGTGCCGCCGGGCCGCAACTGGAACGTGAATGTTTTGGCCGGTCCACTGCTCAGCTTTTTTTTCCGGACCGAGGAGGGGGCCCGCGGCTTCATCCATGCCGTGGCCTCCCTTCTCCAACAGAGGGGCTTCGCCCTGAAGCTCTCCCGCTTCGGCCTGATGTGGGAGAATATCACGGCAACCCAGGCCGCGGACATGAAACGGCCGGAACCCGGCGGCGTCCTGGTCACCCGGGTGGCGATCGCCGGAGCGGCGGAGCGGGGCGGGGTCCGGCCCCTGGACGTGATCCTCGAGGTCAATGGCGCCCGGGTGAAGAATTTCTCCCATTGCTCCCTGCTTCTCGAAGGCATTGCCCCGGGAGCCAAGGCGTCGCTGCTCCTGCTGCGGCGGCTGCGTGCCCCGGACCAGTACCCGGAGGCCAGCGCCTGGGACACGCTGACGGTGGAGATCGGGGACCGCTGAGCGCATGGCGCAAAAAAACATCCGCCTGGCGCTGGCCGCGCTTCATTTCACCTTCATGAGCGGGGCCCTCTACTATGCCTTCCGCACCGGCAACATCCCGGCCGGCCTGGGATTCGCCGCCGTCTTTTTTTTCATCGTGGCCGGCCTGGCCACCGGCAAGAAGAAGGCGCTGACCATTGCCTGCTGCGCGCTCGTCCTGATGCTGGCCGGGTACTACCTGTCGCTGCTGGGCGTTTTCTCGCTCATGGCGCTGCCGGCGCCGGTGCTGCGGCCGCTGGCCGTCGCGCTGGCCCTCCAGGTCCTGGTCGAGATCGCGACCATCATCTTTGTCATCCGGGCTCCCGGCAAGGGGAAAGCCGCGGGCTGACCCGCCGGTTTTGCCGTGATCGCCATGCGGGCGAGGAGGGAAAATAAATGAAAACCATAGGGCTCCTGGGCGGCATGACCTGCGAGTCATCGCTGGTGTATTACCAGCGGATCAACGAGATCGCCCGGGAGAAACTCGGGGGCAACCATTCGGCCCGGAGCGTCATGGTCTCGGTGGACTTCGGCGAGGTCGAGCCGCACATGGAGCGGGGCGAATGGGAGCGCGTGCTGGCCTATATGCTCGAAGCCTCGCGGGCCATCGAGCGCGGCAGCGCCGACTTCCTGGTGCTGTGCACCAACACCATGCACCGCTTCGTCGAGCCCATCGGCCGCGAGATAAAAATCCCCATCCTGCATATCGTTGATGCCACCGCCGCCGCGATTAAAAAAATGGGCTTTGCCACCATCGGGCTGCTGGGGACGCGCTTCACCATGGAAGAAGATTTCTACAAGGGCCGCCTGCTGGAAAAGCATGGCATCGCCACGATCGTCCCCAAACAGGAGGAGCGCGAGCTGGTGCACAAGGTCATCATGGACGAGCTCTCCCGCGGCGTCATCAACCCGGCGTCGCGGGATGCCTACTGGCGTATCATCCGCGGACTGGCCGCCCGGGGCGCCCAAGGCATCATCCTCGGCTGCACTGAGATCCCGCTGCTGGTGAAACCGGAGGCGGGCGCCATTCCCCTGTTCGACACCACAGAGATCCACGCCCGCGCGGCGGTGGATCTTGCGTTGGCCTAGCAGGAGCGGGCGACCGCGGAGGATGATGGGATCCGGAATGCGCACGTATTCGACCGTGGCGGCGCTCGCTCTCGTCTTACTGGGCCTGGGGGTGGCCGCTTGCAGCGATGTCGGGAGCCCCGGAAGAGATCCGGCCCGGGTCTTTGTTTTCGCTATCGGGGCGGGCACGGTGGAGAGATCTCCCGGGGGCGAAGGTCGTCCCGGCGAAGCCCTGACCCTGACCGCCGTTCCGACCGCGGGCTGGCGCTTCGAGCGCTGGAGCGGGAGCCTGTCCGCGACCGCCAACCCCCTGACCTTCACCCTGGGAGCGAAGCAGACCTGCATCGCCGTATTCCGGCCCCTCGACACCGGCATCTATTATGTCCCCGGGGTGAGCTATTTCGGCCGCAACCGCTACATCGAGTTTATCCCGGGCGACCGTCCCCTTGTCATCTCCGTTCCCCATGGCGGTGAGCTGAAGCCCGCGGAGATCCCCGACCGCGTGAATGGTGAAACCACCCAGGACGGCTTCGTCATCGAATTGGGCAAGGAGGTGGCTGGCGCCTATGACGCTTCGTTTCATGGGCGGCCGCACCTGGTGCTCTGTCACCTGCACCGGGAGAAGCTCGATGCCAACCGGGAGCCGGGAGAGGGGACCGCCGGCGACCCGTTCGCGTTGCTGGCCTGGAGCGAGTTCCAGGAGTTCATCCTCGTGGCCAAGGCGGCGGTTGAACGGGGTTTGTACCTGGACCTGCACGGCCAGAGCGACGATGAGGCGCGGCAGCAGTTGGGCTACCTCCTTTCGGCGCAGGACCTGCGGAGCACCGACGCCGAGCTGGACCAGGGGGCTCTCGTCGCCGGGTCCAGCATTCGCCACCTGGTGCAGGCGTCCGCCGTGCCTTTCTCCAAGCTTTTGCGCGGACCCGGCAGCCTGGGCGGGCTGCTCGAAATGCTGGGCTACGAAGCCGTCCCGTCGCCGCAATGGCCCCATCCCGGCGCCGTTCCGTATTACGATGGCGGCTACAATACCCAGGTCCACGGATCACGCGACGGGGGAAGGGTCGATGGCATTCAACTGGAAGCGACGCGCAAGGTGCGCTTCGATGCGGTCGCGCGGGCGCATTTTGCTGGCGCGTTGGCCCGGGCGCTGGGGGAGTTCGTCTCGACATGGTATTGATCACCCGGTCGGCTCCACCGCCTCATCTTGCGTCGCCACCGGCGATCTCCGCCCGCAACAGCTGCTGGGATCCGTCGCCATCCTGGCCCGCGGCGCCGGCAAGCAGGCGGATGAAGGGAGCTTGAAGGAGCAGGGAATGGAACGCGCGCTGATGAAAAAGATCGCCGGCCTGCTGCACGGGCAGAAGCTCGGCATATTGGCGACGCTGGGCCCGTCACACCCTTATCAGAACATCGTGGCCTTTGCGGCCGCCAGGGACCTGAAAAGCATCGTGTTCGCCACCCGGCGCGGGACACGCAAGTACAGGAACCTCAAACGCCGGAAACGGGTCGCCATTTTTTTCGATGACCGCGTGAACCGCGCAACCGATTTCCAGGAAGCAACGGGCGTCACCGCCCTCGGTGTTGCCGGGGAAGCGCGCTGCGAAGGACGCGCGAGGCCGGCGCGGCTGCTTCGGCGCCGCCATCCTTTCCTGAAGGATTTCCTGGCCGCGCCGGATTGCGCCATCTTCGTCATCCGTGTGCGGACCTATATCGTGGTCCTGCATTTTCAGGAAACCATCGAGGTCCGGGTCAGTGGCGGCGATCGCAAATCAAAGGGAAAGCCGAGCCGAGATCGGCTCGACGGCCGCCGGCAGGACAAAAAAAAGCGCGGCTTCCTGTAGATGACGCTGGCGTTTATGTATAATGCCATCATGTCCGAGCGCCGCCTCACTTTTTTCTACTCCGCTGCCATTTTCACCGGCTCGCTGCTGCTCTTCTGGGTGCAGCCCATGCTGGCCAAGCGCGTGCTGCCGTTCCTGGGAGGAGCGCCGGCGGTATGGACCACGGCCCAGGTCTTCTTCCAGCTACTGCTGTTGGCCGGCTATCTCTACGCCCATGCCTTGAACCAGCGCCTGGCGCCGCGCCGCCAGGCCGGCATCCACCTGGCCGTCCTGGCCCTGGCATGCGCCTGGCTTTGGCTGCCGCTGTCCGAGCCCTCTCCGCCGGGAGC
>JBGSPO010000017.1:0-4984 GCA_041738575.1 Candidatus Aminicenantia bacterium | reverse complement strand
GCAGGTCCGCTCGCAGGCGCTTCGGCGCGCCGGGATTATTTTCCCCCGCCCCGGATGGCTCCATAGATGATGAGCTTGCCCTCATCGATGGTTTTCCATCCGGCTTCGGAGCTGTCGATGTCGGTGGTGCCGGCGAGCAGGGGCTCTACCCTGATCAACGTGACCGACCGCGTCGACGAGCCGGCGTTGTGGTCCCAGCCGGCCTGGTACGGCCACGGCCCAACCTGCTCGCTGCTCTTGCTGGAGCGGTCGGGGGGGGACGGTATCCTCTGCGGCACGATCACCCGGTAGGGCCCCTCCCCTTCCAGCTTGTTGTCCTTGCCGAGCACCGCGGCCGCCAGCGGGGCACCTTCCCGCTTCAGTGCCAGCAACAGGCGCAGGCCGCCCGCAACATGGATGTCCTCGCCGTGTCTGCGGCCGCGGCAGGATGGGGCGCCGTAATCGCAGAACCCTGCCGCCGCAGCCAGGTGATGGAACTTTGCCGCCGGATAGGTGCCGAAGACAGGATACATTGCCGGGTCGTCATGCGCCCGCAGCGGGTGGTACTGCGACCAGCCGTCGGGCGAGAACACGGTGATGCCGGTCGCCGAGTCCATGATGCCGGCGTCGCCCAGCAGGGCCTCCATGGTCACGCCCGAGAACTCCGCGTAGCCGTCCTCGCTCTTGGCTGCGTTCTGCAGCAGGAACTGCGTGTGCTGCGGAAAAGCCTCCAACTGCGCCCGCGTATAGACGCGCAAGGGGGCGGCGACCTTTTTCGGATCGTCAGCGGCATTCCCCGGGAAGCGGTCAGCGGCGATCTCCTCCAGGTTGCCGAAGCCGTCGCCGTCGGAATCGATCCCGGCGATGGCGGCGATGGCGGCGCCGTCGCGGCCGGCCTTGAGGAAGTCGCGCCCATAGCCGTTCAAGGTCTCGGCCAGCGGGCCCTTGCGGTCATAGCCGTACTTTGAATGGCACCATTGGCAGCTGCCCAGCACGACCGTTGAACCATTCTTCTCCAGGCTGCCGCCGCTGTGGCACAAAGCGCATTGGTCCAGCTTGCTACCCGCCTTGCCCGGATAGGCCTTCAGGAAATGGATGCTGTCGCGCTCGCCCTGGTGGTGGTAGGCGGCGAAGAGAAGCCATGTCCCCAGGGCCAGACAGGCGAATGCGACGATCCCGATTTTTCTTCTCATGCTTTTTTCTCCCGGTGCATGGTTTGCGTACAGCCAGAAGTTACACCATTTCATCGGCCATGGCAAACCGCGGCGGGAAACTTGAAGACGAAAGGATTTTGTTCTACTATAGTAAGACCATGGACAAGGGGAAGGCGGCATGAAAAAACTCAGAGTGGCGGTAGTTTACAATTCCTACGAGGAGACCCAGCACGAGGCCATGGTTGGGGACAGCAGCTCCGGCCATCACCTGCGCCTGATGATCCGCCGCATGGCGCGGACACTGCGCAGCCTGGGGCACGACGTCGTCATCATCCACCTGGCCGATGATCTTTCTTCCCTGCAGCGCAAGCTCAAGCGGCTGCGGCCCCACGTCATCTTCAACCAGTACGACGACGTCGTCCACGGCGCGCTTTACGAGATGCGCTTCGCCGCCTTCATCCGCATGCTCGGCTACCCCATCACCGGGTCGCCGGCCTTGGGGCTGGGGCTGAGCCGCGACAAGTACATGGCCCTCAGCCCGCTGCGCGGCGCCGGCGTTCCCATTCCCAACGACACCACCCTCCTGGAGCGCGTCTCGGAGATCGACCGCCACAAGTGGCACTTCCCGCTGATCGTGCACCCGGGACAGGAACACGCCGGGATCGGCATCGCGCGCGACTCCGTGGTGGCGACGAAGACGGCCCTGCGCGAAAAGGTGCGCGAGGTCATCCACTCCTTCAAGCAGCCCGCCCTGGTCCAATGCTTCCTGCCGGGCCGTGAGTTCAATGTCGGCATCCTGGGCGGACGCAAACTGCGCGTGCTGCCGCTGGCCGAGGTGGACTACTCGAAATTACCGGCGGCCATACCGCCCGTCATGTCCTACGCCGCCAAGTGGGTGGAGACATCGGTCGAATTCAAGCGCACCCGGGTCATTTGCCCGGCCAAGGTCGAACCGCGTCTGGCGGAGCTCATCAGCGACACGGCGACGAAGGCCTTCCGCACAGTCGGCGGCTGGGGCTATGGTCGCGTCGATATCCGCCTGGATGAAGAGGGACTGCCCCACGTACTCGAGGTCAACTGCAATCCCTGCCTGGACAAGGGCATCGGGCTGGCCCGCTCGGCGGAACGGGCGGGGATCGGCTATGCCGAACTGTTGCAGCTGGTTATCAAGGCGGCATTCGAAGGACCGCCATACGACATCCACCTGCCGATCTTCACCACCAAGCCGGTCGCCGACGCCCGGCGTCAGCCGGTCAGGCGGCCGGTATAGGCGTAGTCCAGGGCCAGGGCGACGGCCAGGGAAACGACATCCATGACGCGCTCCCCTTCCTGCCCGGGCCGGTAGGACAGTTTCATGGCATCGGCTCGTATCTCCAGCTTGCGCAGGATGGCCGCGGCTTCCCGTTCGCTCAACGCCGACCATAAGACCACGCGCTCAAGCAGGCGCGTGTGGAGCTTGCGGAACAAGCCGGAGGCCGGGCGCAGCATTTCGCCGCGGGCCGGGGGAAATACCTCGCGCAGCCGGTCATCCACGTAGCCGCGAGCGGACCGGCGGTAGCGTTCTGATTTTTTCCCGTAATGGTCGGCCAGCAAAATGGTCATGCTCTCCACCGGGCGCAGGCGCCGTACCCGGGGACAGTCGGTGGCGCGGCAGCGGATCTCCTTCATCAGCCCGTTCACGTACAACAGCTTCCTCATTACCGGCCAGGTGCGATAGCGGAGGCGCCAGCCGGAGCGCGGCGTCAACCAGACGGCGAATGTCTCGGCGAAATCCTCGTCCGGATGCTTCTGGGCATACGTGCGGCCATAAGGGTAGACGGAAATATGCTTGACATACTCGCGGCTCAAGTGGTCGGGGCGAAAGACATCGCGGTAAGGGCGGGTGAAGCGCCCGAACACTTCCTCCCAGCTCGGGCGGCGCCACAAGCGGTAGGCATAGTTGACGGCATGGCCGGCTTCGTGGCGCAGCAGGGTCATGATGCGCTTGCCATCCTCGATCTCTCCGGTCTGCTCCTCCTCGATGCGGGCCAGTCGCTCATCAGCGAGGTAGAAGGGAATGCCGATGACCGGCGAGCGGTCGGGACAGCCCCAGCCGTCGGTCAGGTAGACATCGGGCTTGAAACGCAGGCCCTTGGCCTCCATCTCTCTGTATAAACGGCGGACGAAGGGTTCGACGGGAGAACCCTGGAGGGTCAAGTTGAGGTCGGAGATCCTGCTGTTCAGGAGTTCGTAGCGGACCGTTTCCCAACTCTGCACCAGCGAATGGATAGTTTTAGCGCTCATGACAACCTTTGGACTGCTCCGGAGATCCGGAAGATCCTCCCCATTCTCCAGCCGGGACACACCCCTGCAGGCAGTGGTTCCTCATCGGAAAATCAATGGAAAATACATATAAACCAAGGCCAGGCCAATGTCAAGGCGCTTTGAATTGAAAAAACTCCTGGATTGCCGATAATATTACAGAAATTAAAAAACAATTATTCGATTTCATGCACATTGTGGAAATTGTGTGGAAAAGTCACTCCGACAAGCTGAAAAATGAGACCCCAAGCCTTCCTTGAATTATTTTGAAAGTGATTTCACTGGCAATTGACCGGAGGGATAATTTTTGTTAGAATAAGGTTTCTCCGAGTTCTAAAAGCTACAGCCCTTCGCGGCCATGCTTTTTAAACCGCGAGGGCCAGGCCGGAAACAGCCCGGCCTCCCTGTTTGGAAAGGAGAAATGATGAAAAAAACAGGATTTTTTTCGATAAAGCCCCAAATACCGGCCGATGGCAACTAAACCTCTGCTCGACGTCGATGAGGCCGAAAAAGCCATTGCCTCCTTCCCAGTACAGGTCAGCGCAGAAAGCGTGCCGCTGGCTGCCGCCCATGAACGCTTCCTGGGCCGCGATGTCCTCTCCCCGATCGCCGTACCCGAATTCAACAAGTCGGCCATGGACGGATACGCCTACATCCAAGGCGACCCCAGTCCGGTATTCGAGATCATGGAAACCATCGCCGCCGGAACCCCCCCCCGCCTGACGGTCACTCCGGGCCATTGCGCCAAGATCATGACCGGCGCCATGCTGCCTGCCGGCGCCGACCGCGTGGTCATGCGCGAATGCACCGGGGTAGTGAACGGCTTCATGAGGATCATCGCCGAAGATACCCACGCCAACATCCGCTTCCAAGGCGAGGATTTCCAGGCCGGGCAGCTGGTCCTGTCCCGCGGCACCCGCCTGCAGGCGGCGCAGATCGCCCTGCTGGCTTCGCTGGGACTAGCCGAGGTCGCGGTCGCCAGGCGGCCGCGTGTCGGCATACTCACCACCGGTTCGGAACTGGTCGCCCCTGGCCTGCCCCTCGAACCGGGCAGGATATACGACAGCAATTCCTGGTCCCTGGCCGCCCAGGTCCGGGAAGCCGGAGCGGAGCCGCTCGTTTTGGGGGGCGTGGCGGACGACGCCGCGGGGACGGTGCAGGCCATCGTTTCCGCCCTGGAAAAATGCGATGTCCTGATCCTGTCCGGCGGCGTATCGGCAGGAGACTTCGACTTCGTGCCGTCCGCCATGAAGCAGGCCGGCTTCGTACTGCACTTCGAAAAGATCGCCGTGCAGCCGGGAATGCCGACGGTATTCGCCAGCCGCGGGGAAAAGGCTGCCTTCGGCCTGCCGGGCAATCCCGTGTCCACTTTCGTGATCTTCGAGGTATTCATCAAGCCTTTGCTGCTGCGCCTGCAGGGGCATGATTACCGGCCCCTGCTGCAGCCGGTCGTCCTTGCCACGGCGTTCCAACGCTCGCGGGCGGAGCGCACTGCCTTCCTGCCGGTCAGCGCCAGGGACGGGCGGGCGGAACTCGTTTCCTATCACGGC
>JBGSPO010000245.1:0-5866 GCA_041738575.1 Candidatus Aminicenantia bacterium | reverse complement strand
GGCCGGCGCGGCGGCGGGCAGGGCCTGCAGCGGGCCGAACTCCTGCGGCCGGCTGGCCAGGCAGGAAGAGGTGTCCTTCTTGAACAGCAGGAAGCTGCCTTTGTGGTAGGAGGAAATGACCAGCTGCCCTTTCTGCCCGGGGATCTCCACCGGGAAAAAATTGCCGCTGCGCACGTCGCTGTGGCGGCAGAAGACCTTTTTCTCGAGGTCCAAAGAGCAGATATTGTAGGCTCCGATCTCGTCGGAGCTGTAGTAGACCGTCTTGCCATCCTGGGAAAAAGCCGGGGCGATATCGTTGAACTCGCCGCCGGTCAGCTGCATGGCCTGGTCGGGGTTCTCGCTTGCCGCCAGGAACAGCTTGTCATATTTCCCGGTGCCGGCGGAATACACGACCCGCTCGCCGTCCGCGGAGATGTCGACGGCCTTGACGTAGGTGCGGCCATCGGTCAGCTTGCGCACCTGGCCGCTTTGCATGTCCAGGGAGAAGAGGAAGGACTGGATGCCCTCGATGCCGGTGAACAGCAGCCGGTCCTGCCGGGGGTGGAAGACCGGCGAGCTCGGCTTCTGGATCTCGCCGATGCGGAAATCCTTGACTACCCGGTTGTTGAGGGCGTCGAGCACCACCAGGTAGGAGTCGAGCTCCTTGCGCGCGAAAAAGGCGATGTTCTCGCCGCGGCGGTCCCAGCTGAAGGCACGGCCGTCGGAGGGGATGAACTTGAAGTCGATGCCGTCGTAAGTCGACTTGAACCCCGGGGTGACGTTCTTGATCACCTTGCCGTCCTTCAGCGAGACCAGGATGATGTCGATCTTGTAGGAGCGGTAGTTCACCGTGACCACGGCCAGCAGCTCGCCCCCGGGCGATACCTGGTGCGAGAACGAGTAGGCGAAGGGGAAATCGGGGCCGATGATGAAGCTGTAATCCTCCGGGTTTTCCCGGCCGATGAAGGCCTTGAAGCGCTCGCGGGCGTATTTCTTGAACTCAAAATTGAAGGTCTTGGGGGTGAAATTGAACTGCTCCAGGAAGGAGCGGCGCTTGCTGACCAGGGCGGGCCGGCGCATGCTGAGCAGCAGGTCGCGGATGCCCTTCTTGCCGAATTTTTCATAGAAGAACTCGTACATCAGGTGGCCGAAGTCGTAGGGCGTGCGGTTGGTGCCGTAGTCGGCGCGGATGTCGCCGTCCTCCTGCATCTCGGGCATGCGGTCGCTCAGCACGCTGTCGATGACGGTCATCAGGTTGAAGCTCTCCCAGTGGTCGGTCATGAACTCGGCGTGGCCCTCCATAATCCACAAGGGCGGGCGGTTGTAGTCGAACATGCCGGCGGGGCGGTTCTTGTACAGGATGGCGTGCTGGAACGAATGCGACAGCTCGTGGATGATCAGCCGCCCCAGGTCCTCGGGCGTACGATTGCCATAGATCACCACGCGATGGCCGACCGGCTCGGTGAAGCCCTCGAAACTGCCGGGGGCGATGAGGCCCGGGTAAAGGTTGGTCTGCTCCAGGTCGGTCTGCTTGTTGTAGAAGATGAGCGGAGTGCGCTCCTCGATGGTCATGTTCAGCAGCGTGGAGAGCTTTTCATAGGCCTTTTCCGCCTCGGCGGCCACGCGGTTCAGCAGCTCCGGGTCGTCCATGTAATGGAAGATGCGGAAGTTCTTTGTATCGGCATATTTCCAGGGGAAGGCGTGGCGCACGACCTTGTTCTTGCCGTAATAAAAGGTATACTGGGCGGGCAATGCCGCGGCCAGAAGCAACAGGATCAGGGCGATTGTGGTTTTTTTCATGCTGCCATCCTATTTGTTTAAAATGAACCGTTCCTGGAGCACCTGGCGGGGCTGCAGGGCGCCGGTCAGCTTGCTGGTCAGCCTGGCCAGCATGGTGTTGAAGCTGAACTGGGGCGTGGCCCCGGGCAGGGGCTCGCCTTTTTCACGGAAGGCGTCCCGCCACAGGATCCTGGAGCTGTCCCCGTCGACCAGCACGACCTGCATCTCCATCTCCCACATCTCCATGGTTTCATAGGCGTTCTTCTTCTCGCCCTTCTCGTCGCGGGTCTCCTTGATTACCCCCATCTTCTTGATGTCCAGCTTCACCTTGCCGGTGAAAAAAAGGGCCTGGGGGTGGGCCTGGAAGACATGCTGGAAGAAGACGCTGTTCTCGTACTGGATGTCCACGTTCAGGCGGTAGCGCTGCAGGATGCCGAGGATCGTGTCCCAGTGCTCGGGTTCGAGCAGGACGACCTTCTTGCCGGCGGCGAAGGGGATCTCCTCGATGAACACCCGGCGCACCTCGGCGTTGGCGTCAAAGCCGGCCGCGGGCACGTCGCAGATGAAATCGATGAAGAACAGATCCTTGAAGGCGTTGAAATCGACGACGCCCTTGGCGCGGAAGGGGACGGTCACCGGGGCAAAGGACTGGGAACAGGCCCCGCCCAGCACGGCCAGGAACAGCAGCAGGGAGAGCTTACTTTTTTTCATTGTCGTCCTTCCCTTGGGTTTTCTTGAACTTGTTGAAATTGCCCTGGATCTGCTCATTGCCGGGAGCCAGCTTCAGGGCGGCCTCATATTCGCGCCGGGCTTCCTCGCTGCGCCCCATGCTTTCCAGGACCACGGCCATGTTGTTGTGCAGGGCGGCCGAATCGTTGCCCGCCGCCCGGGCCTTTTGCAGGCGGTAGTAGGCCTCCTGCCACAGCCCTTCCCGGGCCAGCTTGCTGGCGAAATCGAACTCGGAGTGGTAGCTGTGCCGGACACAGCCGGCAAGCAGCAATGCCCCCAGGGCCAATAAAGCGGTTTTTTTCACTCAAGCCTCCCTGCTACCGGCGATCGGTACGCTGCCAACTTTTTACAAACAATAAACGCCGTTTTTTCTTGCATTATTCTCATTTATATTACGTTAATGATGTTATAAATAGATTTTTTTTTCAATCTTTCCCCTGCGAACCGTGAAATTCGTTACTTAAGTCCTATGGCCTTCCGCCGCTTTCGGCACGTTCGACCTCTCCCTCGATGCGGGACGCCTGCCTTGGCGCTTTTCTTCTTGACTTTCCCACTCCCCACGGTTATAATGTTTACTTGGATCGCGGGGTGGAGCAGCCAGGTAGCTCATTGGGCTCATAACCCAAAGGTCGTAGGTTCAAATCCTACCCCCGCTACCAACTCTTTATCGAACTATCGTGACGCGTCACAAGTGACGCGTGACAAGTAGCAAGCAAAACCCGAACTAGACATTGCTCGCTTTTCTTACCCTATACCTTAAACCTTGCACCCTATACCCTTCTTTTTAACCAAAGGTCGTCCCGCTTAGGCGGGATTTCCGCCCTCTTCGGGACGGTCGTAGGTTCAAGCCGAGGCGGACGCACAGCGGACGCCGAGACCCGAGGAGCGGCACTTGCTAAAGTGGCGCTCCGAGTATCCTACCCCCGCTACCAACTCTTTATCGAACTATCGTGACACGTGACAAGTGACGCGTGACGCGGAAGATTAAAATTCCAAGCACCAAGCACCAAATCACAAACAAATCCCAAAATTCCAATGACCCAAACGAAAGCCCTGACAGCCACTTTATCTTTGCTTTGTTTTGGTCATTGGTGCTTGGTGCTTATTTGGAATTTGGTGCTTGGGATTTAGAATTTTTTCTTGCCGTCTGCCGTACGCCGTACACCGCATGCCTTCTTGTTACTTGCCGGTTTGTTCGGACAGCGAAGCGCGCATCACCTTGTTCTTTTCCGTTCTCTTGGCTTTATACATCGCCTGGTCGGCCAGTTCCACGAACTCCTTGGTATCCTTGAACTCCCGATCGTATTGACAAACACCGGCGCTGATGGTGGTGCGGACCCGGGACTCCTCGTGCGCCAGAACGAATTCTTCGACATTCTTGCGGATACGCCCGGCGAGCTGCATCGCCCCGTCAATGGCCGTCTCGGGGAGGATGACCAGGAACTCCTCGCCGCCGATGCGGCCGGCGATGTCCTGCTCGCGCAGGGAGCGAACGAACAACCCGGCGACCTGCCTTAAATATTCGTCCCCGGCCAGGTGCCCGAAACGGTCATTGACCCCCTTGAAATCGTCGATGTCGAGCAGGATGATGCTGAAGACCCGGCCGCTGCGGCGGGCAATGCGCAAGTGGTTTTCCATCTCGTTGAAGATATACCTCTTGTTGTACAGACCGGTGAGGGCATCGCGGGCGGCAAGATCGAACAGCTTGGCGTGGTACTCCTTCTCGATCTCGTCGCTGTAGCTCAACTGCAGCAAGGTGTCCCCGACCTGGATCTTGTCTCCGGCCCTCAGTGTGGCCTGGGAAACGGGCTCGCCGTTGAGATACGTGCCGTTGGTCGTGGCCAGGTCGCGGATGCCGATGCGCTCGATGCCGCGGCTGCCGCGGGTGACCGACAGGGCGCAATGGACCTTGCTGATCTTCCCGTCGTGGATGACGATATCATTGCCGCTATCCCGGCCCACCATGACTTCTTCCTTCTCCAATATGAAGTGCCGCCCGAAGTCGACATCGCCGCCGGCGATAATGATCAGCATGATGGACCTCTCCGCACGCAGCTTTTCGTCGCCCGGCTGGGCGACGTGACGGTCGCAGATCGTTTCATCAAAGAATTCGTTCATCGGCTCCTGCATCAAGCAAAATGTGCCTCACCGCTCGCGGCATTCGATCACGGCCCCTGAAAATTCCGCAAATCGCAGCCCCTGTTCCCCACCGTTTTCACTTCTCTGGCAGGTCGGAAAAAGAAGCTCTCATCACCTTGTTCTTTTCCGACTTCTTGGCCTCATACATGGCCTGGTCGGCCAGGTCGAGCAGGTCCTTGACTTCCTTCAGGCCCCGCTCGTATTGGCAGACCCCGGCGCTGAGGGTGGTGCGGATCTCCTGGCTCTGCAGGGAGAGGACAAAATCCTCCACGCCCTTGCGGATGCGCACCGCCAGCTGGAAAGCGCCCTCGATCGCCGTCTCGGGCAGGATGACCAGGAACTCCTCGCCGCCGATGCGGCCGGCAATGTCCTGCTCGCGCAAGGTGCGCTGGAACAGCCCGGCGATGCGTTTCAGGTACTCGTCTCCGGCCAGGTGGCCATAGCGGTCGTTGATCTGCTTGAAATCGTCGATGTCGAGCATGATGATGCTGAACACGCGGTTGCTGCGCCGGGCGATGCGGCAGTAATTTTCCAGCTCGTTGACGATAAAGCGCTTGTTGTACATGCCGGTCAGGGCGTCGCGGGCGGCAAAATCGAAAAGCTTGGCGTGGTATTCCCTCTCGATCTCGTCGCTGTAGCTCAGCTGCAGGATGGTGCTGCCGGCCTGGATCTTGTCGCCGGCCTTCAGTGTCGTTTGCACCACCGCTTCGCCATTGACATACGTGCCGTTGGTCGAGTCCAGGTCCAGCAGGCTGATCTGCTCGACGCCCCGGCTGCTGCGGATCACCGAGATCTCGCAGTGCGCCTTGCTGACCTTGCCGTCGCTGAGGGTGATGTCGTTGATCTTCTCACGGCCGATCGCCGTGCGCTTCCGCTCCAGCACGAAGTGCTTGCCGAAGTCCGCCTCATTGCCGGCGATGATGGTCAGCACGATCGCCTGCTCACTCTTGGCGGTCCCGTTAACGTCCGGGATCAGCTTGCGGTCAAAGATCGTTTCTTCGTATAGATCGCCCATTCCAGCGTACTCCCCTTCCAACTTAGCATACTCGCCGGTAAAATTCAATTTGCCGGAAGGCGAACGGCGCGCCGGCCCGGCTCGGCCGGAAACCGTTTCTCAAAGAAGCGGAGGCCGGTTTGACTTTCAATTCCCCCGGACCTATCATCCTGCCATCCGGAGGAGACACCATGCTCAGCATCATCATTCAACTGGTCAGCGGCGCCATCGGCGGCAACGGCGCGG
>JBGSPO010000146.1:0-4246 GCA_041738575.1 Candidatus Aminicenantia bacterium | reverse complement strand
GATGCGGATGGCGTTCTGTGAATCGCCGATCAGTTCGCCGCCCTCGACGCCGCCCAGTACGCCGCCGACGACGCCGCCCTCGACGCCGCCTTCGACGCCGCCCTCAATGCCGCCCTCGACGCCGAAGCTGCCCACATCCTCTTCCTGGATGATGGTGGGAACTTCGATGGGAGCGACAAGACGGCCGGCGATGATCGGACGCGCTTCGGCCTTTTTGGCCGTTTCCTCGGCCTTCTGCTCGCCGCCGCTCTTCTTCTTGGCCGCAGGCGGCGGGGGCGGGGGCGGGGGCGGGGGGGTCGAAATGAATAAGTTGGTCACCTGGATTTCCGGAAGGTTGGATTCGGCCATCATCAAGGGAACCACTATGAATGACGCGATCACCAGGGCATGGATCAACAGCGATATCGGCAGAGTCAAGTAGGTCTTGGTCGGCTTGCGCTTTTCTCCCGATATGATCAAGGATTCGCCAAACATGCTAGGCCTCCATAATAATAATTTAATAATATTTCCAAACTATCTTATATAATAAATCACCATGAAATTCAAGCCCTCTTTCAACTTTTTTTTCTTTTTAGGAAATATTTCTCCCACACTTTCAGCCAGGCGCAGGACTGGAAAATGGTCGAATAGGAGCCGGCGATGACGCCGACCAGCATGGTGAAGGCGAAAGGCCGGATCACTTCCCCGCCGAACAGGAACAGCGACATGACGGTGAGGAAAACCGTCAACGAGGTGAAGATCGACCGGCTCAGGGTCTGGTTGATGCTCTTGTCCAGTATGGCCTCCAGGTTGTCCTTTTTCATGATCTTCAGGTTGTCGCGCAGGCGGTCGAAGACGACGATGGTGTCGTTGATCGAGTAGCCGACGATGGTCAGCAGGGCGGCGATGACCGTCAGGGACATCTCGACGCGAAAGAGGAGGATGAAGGAAAGGGAGACCAGCACGTCGTGGGCCAGGGTCAGGATGCCCGAGAGACCGTAGAGGAACTTGAAGCGGAACGCGATGTAGATCAGCATGCCGATCAGGGCCCAGACGCAGGCCAGAACGGCCTTGCGCCTGAGTTCCTTGCCGACCTGCGGCCCGACGAATTCCACGCTCAGGAACGTGAAATTGCCCAGGAAGGCCTCGGAGCGCAGCAGCGAGACGACGCGGTGCTTGACCCAGGCCTTCTCCAGGGCGGAAAAATCGCCGATGATGCCGTTGCCGCTCTTGCGCAGGCCGATGACCCGCCGGGCGCTATCCTGGGCGTCCTCGTCGCTGATGCCCTTCTCGCGCAGGAAGCGGGCGATCTCGCCCTCGGCCGAGTTGTTCAGGTCGATCTTTCCCGCGGCGGACATGGCTTTTTCGCTCGCGCCCATGAGGCCGTTCTTGATCTCGCGGGCCACGATCTCGTATTGCTCGATGTCTTCCATCTTCTCGTCGCCCGGCAGGTTCAGTTTCTTCAGCGCGGCCAGGGTCTTGATAAAGAACTTGTTCTCCCCGCCGATACGCGTGATCTGGGCGTCGCCCAGGCGGATCTTGGCCAGGGAGGCGCGCAGCTGGTTGATGGTCGTGGGCTGCTCAAAGGCGACTTCGATCAGGGTGCCGCCCGAGAAATCGATGCCCCAGTTGAAACCGCGCGTCAGGAAGGCGGCCAGCCCGGCCAGAATGATCAGCCCCGATAGGGCGAAGGCGATGTAGCGCTTATTGATGAACTTGTACTTGGGTTCTTCCTTGAATATCTTAATCATCTTCCACTCCTATATGCTGATCTGAGCCAGTTTCTTGCGCCGGCCGTAGGTGATCTCGAAGATCACCCGCGAGACGAAGATGGCGGTGAACATGCTGGCTGCGATGCCGATGATCAGGGTGACGGCAAAGCCCTTGATGGGGCCGGTGCCGAACTGGAACAGGAACACGGCCGAGATGACCGTGGTGAGGTTGGCATCAAAGATGGTCCGGAACGCCTTCTTGAAGCCGGCGTCGATGGCCGACTTCGGCGACTTGCCCGTGGCCAGCTCCTCGCGGATGCGCTCGAAGATGAGCACGTTGGCATCCACGGCCATGCCGATGGACAGGATGATGCCGGCGATGCCGGGCAGCGAAAGGGTGGCGTGAAAGTAGGCCATGATGCCCATCAGGATCAGCATGTTCAGCAGCAGGGCCAGCACCGAGTTGATGCCGGCGGCCCGGTAATAGATCAGCATGAACAGCACGACCAGCAGCAGGCCGCCGAGGGCGGCCGTCAGGCCCTTGCGAATGGAGTCGGCGCCCAGCGAGGGGCCGATGGTCCTTTCCTCGATATATTTCAGCGGCGCCGGCAGGGCGCCCGAGCGCAGCACCAGGACCAGGTCGTCCACCTCGTCGATGGTGAAGCGGCCATGAATGATGCCGTCGCCGGAGATGACGTCCTGGATGGTGGCCACGCTCTCGACGCGGTCGTCGAGCACGATGGAAAGAGGCTTGCCGATGTTGGCCGCGGTGAACCTCTCGAACTGGGCGGCTCCCTGCGAATTGAAGGAGAAGCCGACGGCCGGGGCCCCGTACTCGTCCTGGGCGCGGCGGGCGCTTTTCAGGTCCTTGCCGGGAACGACGGTGGCGGCCTTCAGGACGTAGAAGCCCTTGTCCAGGCGACGCGGGTTGGTCTTGACGATCTCCAGGTCATCGGGGAGTTGGCCGTTGTAATCCTTCAGGGCCGCTTCCTCGGTCAGGAAGGGGCCGCCGACGACCAGGTGGAACTCCAGCATGGCCGTGCTCTTGATCAGGCCCTTGACCCGCTCGGGATTGTCGACGCCGGGAAGCTGGATCAGGATCTTGTCGCCGGCCAGCCCTTCCTTCTGGATGGTGGGCTCGGCCACGCCGAACTCGTCGATGCGGTTGCGGATGGTCTCCAGGGCCTGGTCGACCGACTGGTCGCGCAGCTGCTGCTCGATGTTCGGCCTCATGGCCAGCGCGATCAGGCTGCCGCCGACGGTATAGTTCCAGTCGCGGAAGTCGTCGTCGAGGATATCCTTGATCTTGCGCTCGTCTTCCGTGAGCGTGCCGGTGATCTCGATCTTGTTGAATCCCCTGCGCGCGATCTTGTCGTACTTGATGCTGCCATCCTTGAAAAGCCCGCGCAGCTGGGTGGCGCTCATGTCGGTCTGGATGACCAGGGCCTCGTCGGTCACGACCTCCATGATCAGGTGCATGCCGCCTTTCAGGTCGAGCCCCAGGTTGATCTTGTCCTTGGGGGGATATAGAAGAAAGATCGACAGGGCGATCACGGCGATGATCAGCCCCACTTTCCAGGTCAACGACTTGTCCATTGTATTCCTCCTTTTTTCCAACTTGCCGCGTCGAGCGGGAGTATTTCACCAGATCGGCAACGATCCGGCAGCGGTCCGCCGGAAAAACTACCGGCTCTTGTCGCTGCCCACTTCCAGCACGGTGGAAATGGAGCCTTTGGTGATCTCGATCTTGGTGTTGCCATCGACCTCGACCACGAAGCGGTCGTCCAGCACGCGCGTGACGGTGCCGTATATGCCGCCCGCCGTGATGATCCTCTCCCCGCCCTTCAGCGAGTTGATCATGTTCTGGTGCTGTTTCTGCTTTTTGCGCGCCGGCAGGATGATCAGCAGGTAAAAAATGACGAAAATGACCACAAAAGGGATGAGTTGCACCAGCATATTGCCTTGGTTCGCTCCGTTCATGTTAATCTCCTTTGTAAAGAGCCAGAAAGTTCTCTTTAAATTCGATGTAGCTATGTGAAAGGATAGCATACCTTATTTTGGCCATAAAATCAAGGTAGAAATGGATATTATGGATGGTATTCAGGATGGAGGCCAGGATCTCCCGCGAGATGAACAGGTGGCGCAGGTAGGCCCGGGAAAACTGGCGGCAGGTGTAGCAGGAGCACTCCCCGTCTAGCGGCAGCGGGTCGGCCTTGTATTTTTCATTCTTGATCCTGATCTTGCCGCGCGAGCTGAACAAGGTGCCGTTGCGGGCGTTGCGCGAGGGCATGACGCAGTCGAACATATCCATGCCGCTTTCGACGGCGAACAGGATGTCCTCGGGAGTCCCGGAACCCATCAGGTAGCGGGGCTTGGCGGCAGGGAGCTCGGGGGCCAGCGGCCGGAGCACCCGTTGAAAATCCTCCGGGCTTTCGCCGACGCTCAGGCCGCCGACGGCGTAGCCTTCGAAGTCCATGGCGGCCAATTCGCGCAGCGAGCGCTGGCGCAGGTCCGGGTGCAGGCCGCCCTGCACGATGGCGAATTGCGAGTTGCCG
>JBGSPO010000136.1:0-4746 GCA_041738575.1 Candidatus Aminicenantia bacterium | reverse complement strand
AGCTCCGCGGCCCTGGCCATGGAGCAGGCGGCACGGGCCGGCAGCCTGGCGGAGCTGCCGCAGCTCCTGGTTGAATTGGAGCGGCAGTTCCAGCTTCTGCGGGAGCGCATGCTGGAGAAAGAGGATGAAAATACTGCTGGCTGAAGACGACTTCACCTCGCGGAGCATGCTGGCCGCGATCCTGAAAAAATGGGGCTATGACCCCGTGATCACCCAGGATGGCGCTGCCGCCTGGGAGGAGCTGCAGAAGCCCGATGCGCCCAGGCTGGCCCTGCTCGACTGGAACATGCCGGGGCTGGAGGGCCTGGAGGTCTGCCGCCGCCTCAGAAGAAAAGAAACGACCGACCCCAGCTATGTCATCCTGCTCACCGGCCGCACGGAAAAGGGCGACATCGTCCAGGGCCTGGAGGCCGGGGCCAACGACTATATCTCCAAGCCCTATGACAACGCCGAACTGCTGGCCAGGATACGGGTGGGAGCCCGCATGCTGGAGCTGCAGTCCAGCCTGCTGGAAACCCAGGAGGCCCTGGCCCACCAGGCCTCCCATGACGCCCTGACCGGCCTGTTCAATCGCCGCGCCATCCTGGACCAGCTGGGCAAGGAGCTGGCCCGGGCGCTGCGCCAGGGGGGCAGGCTGAGCGTCGGCATGTGCGACATCGACCATTTCAAGGAGGTCAACGACCGCCTGGGCCACCAGGCCGGCGACGAAGTGCTGGTCGCATTTGCCCGGATCCTGCAGGCCTGCTTGCGCGAATACGACTATGTCGGCCGCTACGGGGGGGAGGAGTTCCTAATTATCGCCAGCAACCCGAGCGCCCAGGGGGTTGACGTGCTCTATGAGCGCCTGCGCCGGCAAGTGGTGGAGACCGGCATCCAGACCCGGGCGGGGGAGGTTTCCCTGACCGTCAGCATCGGCACGGCGGCAGCGGCTGGGCCGGCAACGGTCGACCAGCTCATCGCCGCGGCCGACACGGCTCTCTACCAGGCCAAGGCCGAAGGCCGCGACCGGGTGGTCAAGAGCAAGGCCTGAATACCGCATCGCGCCTGCCAGCCTGCGGAGGGAGATGGCCGGTTGATGATCATCGTGTCCGAGAATGGCGCCGGTCTGCCCGAAACGCCGGACCGGGAGCTGACGGTATCCCTGGGAATGAAGTTGTTCAAGACAGGGGGCCCAGCGTTTCATTTGCGCTTTATGCAGCCTGAATGTGCCGATTGGGATGAAATGTAAATAGCGGGTGTAATTCTCCTAAGGAAGTCGAAGCGAAAAAATCAGAATTATATTTTCGGATTCGTTTCCAAATTCATTAGGAACATGCCTTTCTTGACTTTTCAACATTCCAGGCATATCCTTTATCCAAAGTAAAACACCGGCATCCACCGGTCAAAATGGCTCGAGAGAGAATATGATGAGCAAGGCTAAAAAAACCACAAAAATTGGCAAACAGGCAAAAAAAATCATTCCGGAAAGGGGTAGTGAAAAAACTTGGAAACCCCTTTCTGGAAAAAAGTGGCAACGCCCGGCCACCAGATCATCGGGAGAAAGAGAAGCAAGCATAAACAAGCGAAAGCGGGCAGTGAAAGCACTACGGGTGAACAGGGAAACGGCAGCATTCAATCCCGTCGAAAAGGAAGCCCACGAATATTTCGAGAGCATCATCAACACCGTGCGCGAACCACTGATCATCCTGAATCAGGATCTGCGAGTGGTCACCGCCAGCCGTTCGTTCTATGAATTTTTCAAGGTAAAGCCTGAAGAAACCATGGGAAAGCTGCTCTATAACCTGGGGAACAAGCAATGGGATATCCCCAGACTGCGGGAACTGCTGGAAACCATCCTTCCCGAAAAAGCGACCTTCGATAATTATGAGGTGGAACACGTTTTTGCCACCATCGGTCGAAGGGTAATGCTTTTAAACTCCCGGCAGATCCAACGTCCGTTCGACAAAGAGCGGATCATCCTTCTGGCCATCGAAGACATCACTGAAAAAACGATCCTGCAAAGAAAACTGGACGAAAAGAACCGCGAAGCCAAAAAACTTCGCCAAAAAGTCCTTGACGACTTGAACCGCCAGGTCCATGAACGGACAGTGGAGTTGGCCCAAGCCAATGCAAAATTGAAAGAGGATCTCATCGAGCGCATGCGTTCCGAAGAGACGATCCGGGCTTCCTTGAAGGAAAAAGAGATACTTCTGAAAGAAGTTCATCATCGTGTCAAGAACAACCTGATGACGATAATCGGCCTGATCAATATGCAGGAAACGAAAGCCGATAACCTAATATTCAATCCACTGCTGCAGGAACTGGAAAGCCGTATCCGCTCAATGGCGCTGGTGCATGAGATCCTTCACCAATCGGAAGACTTGGCCAATATCAACGTGCAAAAATACATCGAGATGATGGGCACTCACATACGTGCCCAATTCAATGCGGAAGGCAATATCCGTTTCAAGGTGTGGGCGGCCGGATTGGAAGTGGGGCTGGATATCGCCGTTCCCTGCGGGTTGATTTTAAACGAAATGATCGTCAACGCCTATAAGCACGCGTTTCCCGAAGGCAAGCCCCATTCCGGGACCGGCGAATGCGAAATCTCGGTCACGGCGACGCTTCAAGGGGGAATACTGGCATTGACCGTGGCCGATAACGGCGTCGGCCAGCCAATTGAAATAAATATTGAGAACCCGCAAACATTGGGAATGAGGCTGATCAAGATGCTGAGCCAGCAGATCAACGGCTCCATTGAGATCGAACGGTCGTCGGGCACGATTTATCATTTGAAATTTCCCAACTCCATCGCCTGATGTCAATATAATCCCTGTCAGGAAAGAGCCGTGCGATGATCCTTCCGCGCAGTTTTGCGATGCGGGCAGGGGCGATGATGCCGGCAAAAAAAAGCGAGCCGGGACCCTTTGTTTGCAGATCTTTTATTTTATGAAATAGAACATAAACTTTTGGGGATTTGTCCAGTGAAAAATGGCTCCTCAGGAGGGACTTGAACCCCCAACCTAATGGTTAACAGCCATCCGCTCTGCCGATTGAGCTACTGAGGAACCCGAAGAGAATTATAGCATTCAACATAGAGAGTGTCAATTGGAATTGTTGAACCCCCAATCCGCTGCAATGCGACCTATTTTATTCCTGCTTTGGGTCGTTGCCTCGACCGTTTGCGCAGGGATGAGGCGAGGAAGGCCAGGGAAAACAGGGCGCTGCCGGTCAGCACGATCACCGCGCCCGTGGGCAGGTCCAGGAAGTAGGACAGGACCAGCCCGGCCAGGACCGTGAACTCGGCGATCAGCACGGTCAGCCAGGTCAGCGCCTTAAAGGAGCGGCTGAGCAGGCGGGCGGTCGAGACCGGGATGATCAGGATGGCGCTGACCAGGATGACTCCCAGCACGCGGATGCCCAGCACCAGGGCGCAGGCCAGCATGATGTACAGCAGCAGTTCGTAAAGGTCGGGGTTGATGCCCGCCATGCAGGCCATTTCGCGGTCCAGGGCCAGCAGCGTCAGCTTGCGCTTGTGGCTGAAGATGAAGGCCAGGATCACGGCGGCCAGGAGGATGATCAGGGCCAGGTCGACGCGGCGAATGGCCAGTATGTTGCCGAAGAGGTAGCTGATCAGCTCGGGCTGGTAGCCCGGGCGCAGGCTGATCAGCACCACCCCCAGCGCCATGCCGCTGGTGAACATGATGCCGATGATGGCGTCGCTGGACAGGCTGCTCTTCTTTTCGAGCCAGTAGACCAGGGCGGCCAGCAGCATGCTGAAGGCCAGTGCCGACAGCAGCGGGCTGAAGCGGGTCAGCAGGCCGATGGCGGCGCCGGCCAGGGCGGCATGGGCGATGCCGTCGCTGAAAAAGGCCATCTTGCGCAGGGTGACGAAGATGCCCAGGTAGGAGAGGAGGAGGCCCAGCACCAGGCCGGCGAGAATGGCCCGCTGCATGAAGGGCAACAGCAGCAGGTCAGCCATGGGGCCCCGGGCGCCCGGCATAAACGCCGTGGTCGTGGCTCTTCAGGTCGGCGCTCTCCCCGTAGAGCTTTTTCAGGACCTCGGCGGTCAGGGCGGTGCGCGTTTCGCCGTGGGAGACCAGGTCGCGGTTCAGGCAGATGATGCGGTCGGTGAACTTGTAGACCATGCTGATCTCGTGGGAGACCATCATCACGGTCACGCCGTGCTCGCGGTTCAGGCGCTGGATGGTCGAGTAGAAATCGCTCTGGCCCTCGATGTCGATGCCGCTGGTCGCCTCGTCGAGGAAGAGGATGCGCGGGCGATGCAGCAGGGCGTGGGCCAGCAGGACCCGCTGCAGCTGCCCTCCCGAGAGCTCGCCGATCAGCTTGCCCTTGAACTCCGTCATGCCCACTTCGTCGAGCACCCCGTGCACCGGGAGCTTTTCCGGGGTGCGGCAGGTGAGGTTGATGAATTCCTCGACCGTCAGCGGGAACGAGCTGTCGAAGGCGAAGCGCTGCGGCACGTAGCCCACCTGGGGCAACACCTGGCGCAGCGGCCGGGAGAATAGGCGCACCTCGCCCTGGCAGGGGACCAGGCCGAGGATGGCCTTCAGCAGGGTGGTCTTGCCCGAACCGTTGGGCCCGATCACGGCGATGATCGCTTCCTTCTCGATGGTGAAGCTGATGCGGTCAAGCGCCAGGGTGCCGTTGAAGCGCACGGTCAGGTCCCTCACTTCCAGTACCGGCGGCACGGGTCAGTTCTCCAGGCCTTGGCGCACGGCTCGCGCGATGCGGCGCAGCAGCGCC